>DATJRE010000221.1:0-13411 GCA_035505095.1 Bryobacteraceae bacterium
TCGCCCTCTGTGGGACGAATACGGGTTCAAGCAAGCCGAAACTGCTCAGTACCGGAACGGCGATTCGCGGTTCAGCGTGACGGCCTACCGGCTGCTCGACAGCACCGGGGCGCTGGGCGCCTTTGACTGGCAGCGCCCGGCTCAGGCGACCGCCTCGAAAGCCGCCCCGATGGCTGTGGAGACGGCCGATTCGCTGATGCTGCTGCAAGGAAATTACGTGCTGTTTTTCCAGGGGCGCAAGCCTTCGGCCCAGGAGCTGGCCGCGGTCACGGGCGGTTTGCGGAACTTGGACACTACGGCCCTGCCGACCCTCCCCGGCTATCTGCCCTTGGATTCGCTGGTGCCCAACAGCGAGCGGTACCTGGTTGGACCGGTAGGGCTGGCGCGGTTCGATCCGGGGATTCCCCCATCCGTGGCGGCGTTTCACCTGTCGGCCGAGGCGCAGGCGGGAGTTTTCCACAGCCCGAAAGGGGATTTGACGCTGGCTGTGTTCAATTATCCGACACCGCAAATCGCCATGCAGCGGGTAGAGGAGTTCGGCAAGCTGCCCGGAACTGTAGTAAAACGCAGCGGACCGCTGGTGGCGGTGATCCAGAATTCCCCTGATGCCGATTTTGCCGAGAAGCTGCTGGACGGCATCCGCTACCAGGCGGTGGTGACCCGCGACGAATACGTTCCGACGCGCCGCGACAATATGGGGGAGCTGCTGCTAAATATCTGTATTCTCATTGGGATACTGGCGGCGTTCTCGCTGGTTTCGGGGCTGGTGGTGGGCGGGTTGAGGGGCCTGTTGCGGCGCGGCGGAAAGGGCGCGCCCGCCGACGAAATGATCACTTTGCACCTGGAAAATCGCTGATGCGGATTTCCTAACCCACCGATTTTGTGTGGCTTAGACTGAAATTTGAGGCCCCGGATAGCCCTTTTGCGCCTGTGCGGGCGGCCTGTGGAAAAGTCGGCGCTCGCGCAAGTTCCCCCCACAGAGTGGGTTACGGCCGCAAATTTTGGGCTGGATTTTTTCTTGACTTGCAGGGCGAGGGGAAATAAGATCCAACTACAAAGTTTTTGGCGGTTGCGATTCCGTCGAAACTGATTCTCCCATCGAACATCACCCTGGTGAAACAGGGGATTGAATGCCCATCCTTCGGGGTGGGCATTTCTATTACAGTTGTGGTAGATCCGGGGCGGTCCGCCGGGCTTGCCCGCGCGCACCCATCAGAGGCTAGAATGAATGGTGATGCCACTCCCACGCCTGCTGCTCGTCCGTCAGAAATTTCCCGACCGGCGCATCCCGGATGTCGCCGCCGAAGTAAACAAACAGCTTAGCGGTTCGGCCTTCGCCTCCCGGTTGAAGCCGGGGGCGCAAGTGGCCATTGGGGTGGGCAGCCGCGGCATCCACCAGATCGCCACCATCGTGCGGAGCGTGGTGGAGTTCTGGAAAGACCACGGCATGCGGCCGTTTCTGTTCCCGGCCATGGGCAGCCACGGGGCGGCCTCGGCGGCGGGGCAGGCCGATGTGCTGGCGCATTACGGCATCACCGAGGCCGCCATGGGCTGCCCGCTGGTGAGCCAGCTCGAAGTGGTTTCTCTGGGCAAGACGGCCGACGGAATCGAAGCTTTCATGGACCGCCGGGCGTACGAATCGGACGGGGTCATGCTGGTGGGGCGGGTGAAGTGGCACACCGACTTCGCCGGCAAAATTGAGAGCGGCCTGTTCAAAATGATGGCCATCGGCTTGGGCAAATTCGCCGGCGCGCAGCGCTACCACGCGTATGCCTACCGGCTGGGGCTGGAGCACGTCATCCGTTCGGTGGGGCGGCAGGTACTGGCGTCGGGCAAGATCCTGGGCGGCCTGGCGATCCTGGAGGACGCTAACCACAACACCGGCAAACTGGACGCCGTGCCGGTGGAGGCCATGGAACAGCGCGAGGAGGAAAATCTGGCGCTGGTGAAGACCTGGATGGCCAGGATTCCGGCAGACCTGGATATCCTGATTCTGGACGAGATCGGCAAGAACATCAGCGGCGCGGGGATGGACACCAAGGTGGTCAACCGGGGCGTCAACGGCGAGTACAATCCGTGGCCCGGCATTCCACGCTTCCAGCGCATTTTCGTGCGCGACCTGAGCGAGCTGACTTACAACAGCGCGGTGGGGCTGGGGATGGCCGACGTGGTGACGGACCGGCTGGTAAACCGCATTGACTGGGCGCCTACGATCATCAATTCGCTGACGGCCAACACGCCGGCGGCCATCCGCACGCCGGTGCATTTCCCTACCGACCGGGAGTGTATCGAGCGCTTCACACCGACGGTGGGCAAGCTGGACTTGGGCGAGGTGACCTACGGCTGGATCCGCAACACCATGGAACTGGGCCGCCTGGCGTTGAGCGAGAACCTGCGACCGGCGGTGGAAGCCGACCCGATGCTGGAGATTGAGGCCACCATCGACTTCGATTTCGACGGCCGGAGCAACCTGATCAGCCCGTTCCAAGCGGTGGCGGAAACCGCCGGCGCGCACTGATCGGCATCTTATGAGCGTTTATCAGCGTTTATCGGCGTTTATCAGCGGCTTTTGGGGGCTTTGACGGAGCGGGAAATATTAGCCGCCAATATTAGCCGCTGATGAACGCGGATGAACGCTGATAAGAAAAACTCTTAAAGTCTGGGCATTGGTGCCCGGTTTTTGCTTTTGCGGCGGCGACTTGGAAAAGCGGTCGCCGCCGGGCCTATTCGGCGGCGGGGTGCGGCTCGGGTGGGGGCATTCCGCGATGGCCGCAGCGGCCGGCCCATCCCTGGCGGAACTTTTCGCGTTCCTCGGGGGTCATCTGTTCCCAGCGGCGCATCATCCGGGAGCGCCAGTGGCCGGGATAGCCGGGCCGGCCCCGCCAGCCACCTAACAAAATCCGGCTCAGGATCAGCAGGCCGAGCGCCTGCCAGAAAGTGATCGTATGCCCGGCGAAAACAGCCGGCGCCAGCCAGTTCCACAGGCTCATCACCACCAAGCCGAGAACGGCCCCCGCCACCAGGACGATCCCCGCGATCTTCAATCCTCGGCGCCACCATCGGTTTCTCATTTCGCTACCTCCTTACGGGTTTTTATGGGTACCCGTATTCGTCGTAAATGGCCTGCAGCCGGCGGCGCAGGTGCAAAACTGCGTAATGCTTGCGCGATAGCAAGGTGTTCACGCTCACGCCGGTTTCCGCGGCCAATTCTTTAAAGCTGCGGCCTTCCATCTCATGCGCGAGGAACACCTCGCGTTGTTCCTCGGGCAACTCGGCGATAGCCGCCTCGATTTCCTCCAGAAGCACCTGGCGCGCGTAGGCGGCCTCCGGCCCGGCATCCGGCGAGGGCAGCAGGTCTTCCAGCATGGGCGCGCTTTCCGCATCGGCGGTTTCCGGAGCCTGATCCGCCAGCGCGGACGGCCGCTTCTTGCGGAAGAAATCGATGATGCGGTTGCGCGCCACGCGGTACAGCCACGCGCCCACCTGCTCCACCGGCCGCATCAGCCGGTAAGTCTCCACCAGCTCGGAAAAAACGTCCTGCAGAATGTCCTCGGCATCGCCCGCATCGGCTACCCGTTTGCGGATGAAGTTGCGGAGCCGGCCCTGCTCGCGCCGGATAGTTTCCGAGATCCGCAGGTCCTGTTCGGCGGTTTGCCGCGGCATGGTGAGCGCCTCATCCATCTACTGTGATAGACGAATCAGCGGGCGGAATATTGTGGCTGGCAATCCGCGGCGGCGCGGCGGAGGCCTACATCTTGCCTTTGAGGGCGTTATCGAAGGAGATGTGGTTTTCGTCCAGGATGGTGCCCATGGCGCGCTGCAAGGCGGCGCGGGCCTTCACCCAGGAGCTCTTGGCGGCCACTTCGGTGGATTTGGCCTGCTCCAGCAGGCTCTCATACTGGATCACGAAGAAACTGGTGGATGCGCCCACTTCGAACTTGGCCTGCTCGGCATCCAGGGATTCCTGCTGCAGGCGGCGGGCTTCGACAGCGGCTTCATAAGAGGCCCGCGAACGGCGCATGGCGATGAGGGCGTCTTCCACCTCCAGGCGGGCCTGGTTTTGCAGTTGCCGCAGGCGGATTTCGGATTGCTTCACCTGGATTTCGTCGCGCGCCAGGTCGGCCTCGGCAATGCGATTGTGGATGGGCAGAGTAACCTGCACACCAATGCCATAAGTAGGATAGTTACGCGCCAGCACCTGGTCGAGCGCCGAGCCATAGCCGCCCACCAGTGCGGTATCGCCCGCGGGCAGCAGCGGCGTGGCAAGGCCGCCCAGGCCGCTGTTCTGCGCCACCCCTACTAAGTCCACCTCGGGCAGGGTGGCGTTGCGCGAGCCGGCCAGGCCGATGCGCGAGTTATCGATCTGCAGGCGCGCCTGGCCGAGATCGGGACGGTTGGCCAGCGCTTCATTAATCAGGTCCTGCATGGGGCGAATTTCGTCCTGCGCGGGAATTGTCAGGATGTCGGTGGGAATGATGTGCGCGGAGGCCACTTCGGGGTCGGCATTGCCGGTGCGGGTAAGCTGATTCTTGAGGATGGCTTCCTGCTCTTCCAGCAGGCCGCGCGAGTTGATCAGGTCCTGGCGGGTGGAATACACCTGGGCATTCGCGCGGGTCATTTCCACTTGCGCCAGGGTGCCCTCTTCCACCTGCGCCTTTACATCGTCGAACAATCTGGCGGCCAGGGTGGCGGCCTCCTGTTTGACCTTGACATCCTCGGAAAGCGCCACGAAATCGGTATACAGCCGGACTATGCCATAAACCGTGAGGATCACCTGCTGGCGGAAGAGCAGGCTGGAAATGCGGCGTTCGTTGGCGGCGATGCGGATGTAGCGCCGGTTGAGGCTGGGACCGAAACCGCGGAGGAGCGGCTGGGTGACCGTAAGTCCCAGGCTGGCGGCGCTAAATGGGGAGTAACTGGTGTTGATGGCGTTGTAAGCATCGTGGCTGTTATTGAAATTCAAGCCCACCTGCGCGCCCGAGGCAAAGCCTTGTTGCACGCCGAAGTTGGCGTTGGTGATGTTAGACACCAGCGCATTGGTCTGGTAAGTGGCGAAGCTCGATTGCGGAGCGCTGGTGTGGGTCCAATTCAATTGGCCGACGAGCGCCGGATCGAAGATCGGTATATTGGAACCATTGGATTGCGAAATGGTCCCCTGCATCGAGTAATTATCCTGGGGCTCACTGAGCACGCCCAACTCCAGGGCGTTGGTGGCCACGGAAGTGCCGGAGGTGCCCTGCGTGGTGGCGGGATTGGTGACCACGGGAGCGAGCGGCCCGCCCACCCCCACGGGCGTCTCCGCCAGGATGAAGTCCAGGCCGCGCACCACGCCGCCTCCCTTGGCGCGGAGCAGGTCGCTATCGGCCGAGGGGAGACCCCAGCGTTCCAATTCGATATCCAGGTTGTTCTCGATGGCCAGCGCCAGGGCATCGGAAAGCGAAAGGTACATATTGCCGGCCCGGATGAGCTCGTGCACGCGCGCCGAGTTGGTGAAACTCAGCGGCGTATCGATGCGGGGAGCGCCGGCGGGCGCGGCATTCTGGGGCGGCAGAGGCGGGAGCGGCCCCTGCGCCAGGCACGCGGCGGCAAAGAGGAGGGGGGCCAGGACTGTTCTCACCGCAGAGACGCGGAGGGCGCCGAGAAAGCGCGGAGAAGACCAAAGGCGAGAAAGCCGAGGAATCGGATCTCTTCCGAGGAAGCGGAGAACACCGGGGCAACGCGGAGAGAACCCTCGCTTTTCTTCTCCGCGCTTTCTCCGCGCCCTCCGCGTCTCTGCGGTGAGTGGGCCCCCGGCTGCTGGCACTGCTTGGATCCTTGATCTGTCCATCGTGAGAACCTGTTAGCGCCTGGCGGGCGGTTTGGCCTCGAAGACCGGCTTGACGCGTACGCCCTCGCGCACATCGTCGCTGGGATTCACGGCCAGTTGCTGGCCGTACTCGATGCCGCTCAGAACCTCCAGATGGTCGCCTAAGTCGCGGCCTAACTGGATTCGGGTGTAGTGGACCACGCCGTTGGCGCTGACCACCGCCACCTGCGGGCCATCGCTGCGCATCACCAGGGTATCGGAGGGAATCATCAGCGCCGGGTTCTTGCGGGGGACGGCCAGATCGACCTGCGCGTACATGCCGGGCATCAGGTCGCCCGCGGGATTGGGGGCCTGCACCTCCACCAGCAGCGTGCGGCTGGAGGGGTCCAGCGCGCTGGCCGTGCGGGTGACCGTGGCCGGATATTGGCGCCCGGCGCGATCGGGGATCTGCAAGAAGGCCTGCTGGCCCACCCGCACCGAGGGCGCATCGCTTTGCGGCACGTTGAGGTAAGTGCGCAGGCGGTCCGTCTGAGCCATGCGGAAGAGCAGTGTGCTGCCTTCGGTGACCAGGGCGCCTTCATCCACGTTGCGCTCGGTGACCACGCCATCGAAGGGCGCCCTCACCGTCAGGAAGCCGGCCAGCTCGTTGAGCCGCGCCAGGTTGGCCTGCAGCGCCGCAACGTTACTGTGGGCCGCCGAAACAGCCTTTTCGAGCGCCTGCACGTTGGCCTGCTGGGCCTCAAACTGGGCCTGGTAGGTGTCGCTATCCTGCCGCGAGACGGCGCCTTTCGCCAGCAGTTTCTTCCAGCGTTCGGTGGTCACCTGAGCCAGGCCCAGGTTGGCGCGGCCCTGTAAGAGCGCGGCGTCGGCCTGCTGCACGGTGCTATTGCCCTGGTCGATGGCAGCCGAGGCCTGCTTGATCTGCTGCTGGAGCTCGGGAGCTTCGATTTCCACCAGCACCTGTCCGGCCTTGACGCGGTCGCCGATATCCACGTTGCGCTTGCGAATGTAGCCGCTGGCGCGCGCCAGGACGGGAGCTTCCGTTACCGCCTGAATGTTGCCGGGCAGCACCAGGCTGCTTTGGGCGGACTCGCGCTCCACCTGTTCCACGTTGACCACCGGCAGGCTCTGGATGGCGTCGCGCGTTTCGGCCGCCAGCATGAGCTCGCGCCGCTGGTGGGGGGCATATCCGGCGTAATAGCCGGCCGCGCCCAAGGCCGCCAGCAGCACGATGACCGCCAGCAGCGTGCGCCAGGAAGGCGGCCGGGCCTGCTGGGCCTGCGCCTGGGCGGCCAGCTTCTTTTGTTCCTCCAACTGACGCTTCAGGTCTTCGATTTCCGACCGCAACCGGTCTTCCGGGGCGTTGATTTCGTTCATTGCAGGTCCTCGTCAAGCAGCATGTCGTCGGTCAGGTATTCGCTTTCCTCTTCCACGATTCGGCGTTCGTAATCCACCGGAGGTTTCGTGCGCAACAGGCTGTACACCAACGGAACCACAAACAAGGTGGTGACGGTGGCCACCAGCAGGCCGCCGATGACGGCGCGGCCCAGCGGGGCATTCTGTTCGCCGCCCTCGCCCAGGCCCAAAGCCATGGGCAGCATGCCGATAATCATGGCCGTGGCGGTCATAATGACCGGCCGGATGCGGGTGTGCCCGGCGGAGAGCGCCGCCGAGCGGGAATCCATGCCCTCCTCACGCTGATCGTTGGCGAACACCACCATCAGGATGCTGTTGGCGGTAGCTACGCCGATGCACATGATCGACCCCATCAGCGACGGCACGGAAAAGGTGGTCTGGGTGAGAAACAGCATCCAGACAATGCCCGCCAGGGCGCCAGGCAGGGCCATGAGAATGATGAACGGGTCCAGCCAGGACTGGAAATTGATGGCCATCAGGAGGTATACCAGCACCACCGCGAAGATCATTCCCAGCCCCAGGCGGTAGAAGGAATTTTCCATGGTGGTCACCTGGCCGCGCAGGTCGATGGTGGTGCCGCGGGGCAGTGTGCGCTCAATCTGATGGACGATCTTCTCGACGGCCGAACCAACCGCGCCCAAATCGCGGCGATCCACGTTGGCGTAGACATCGAAGACCGGCTGCACATTGTAATGGTTGACGATTTCGGGGCCCACGCCGCGGTGCACGCCCGCCAGGTTGGAGAGCAGTTGCGGCGCGCCGATCACCGCGCCCGGGTTGCCGTACGCCAGCGACGCCTGGTTGGGCGACAGGCCGGTAGCGGAGTTGCTGGGGTTGGCGACCCCCGCCAGGGAAGTGGCCGTGTTGCTGCTGAGGCCGTTCAGCGGCGCGCCGATGGGGGTGCGCAGCAGCGCGTCGATGGTGTCCAGGCGGTATTGCGGCGTCTGCACGGCCACGAAATAGCTCACCCCGGTGCGCCAGTCCACCCACTGAGTGGGCGCGATCTGGCCGCTGCCGGTGAGCGAGATCAGCAGGCTGTTGCTCACATCCTTCTGGGTGAGGCCCACCTGGCCGGCCTTCTCGCGGTCCACGTCGACGTCGATTTCCGGGTAATCCACCACCTGGTGGATGTGGACATCGGCGGCGCCGGGGATTTGGGTCACCTGCCGCTCAATCTGCTGGGCGAGGGCGTAGTTGGCCGCTACGTTGCGTCCCACCACCTGCACATCGATGGGCGCCGGCAGGCCGAAGTTGAGAATCTGGTTGGTGATGTTGGCGGCTTCGAAGAAGAAGACCGCGTCGGGGAACTGCTGGTGGAGGCGCTTGCGCAGGCGGTCGGTGTAGTCGGCGGTCGAACCGTGCTCGCCCTCTTTCAGGGAAATCAGGATATCGCCATCGCTGTTGCCGATGGTGGGGCTGTCGCCGAAGGCCAGGTTGAAGCCGCCGAAGGGAATCCCCAGGTTGTCGATGATGGTGTCGATTTCGCGCGCCGGAATCACCTGCCGGATCTCGTTCTCGACGGCCGAAAAGAGCACCTCGGTGTTTTCCAGGCGCGTGCCGGAAGGGGCCCGGACATGCAAGCGCATCTGGCCGGAATCGACCACCGGGAAAAAGTCGCGGCCGATGAAGACCGCCAGCGAGAGCGAGGCGGCCACGAAGATGCCAAAGCCGGCCAGCACCGGAAAGCGATGGTCCAGGCACCAGTGCAGCAGCGAGGCGTAGGAGGAGCGCATCAGCTCAAAGCGGCGGTTAAAAATGTAGTGCGCGCGCCAGATGATGCCTTGGCCGCCGGCCGATTCGCCGTGCTCACCGCGCGCGTAGAGCTTCACTTCCGGCTTCAGCATGTAATGCACCATGGTGGGGATCAGGGTGCGCGAGAGGAAATACGACGCCAGCATGGCGAACACCACCGCCAGCGCAAGCGGGGTGAAGAGATACTTGGCGGCGCCGGTGAGCATCACCACCGGGACGAACACGATGCAGATGGAGAGCGTAGAAACGAAGGCCGGGGCGGCGATTTGCTGGGCGCCATCCAGCACCGCGCGCACCAGCGGCTTCTTCATGGCCATGTTGCGGTGGGTGTTTTCCAGTTCCACGGTGGCGTCATCCACCAGGATGCCGACCGCCAGCGCCAGGCCGCCCAGGGTCATCACGTTGATGGTTTCGCCCATCAGGCTGAGGACGATCAGCGAGACCATGATGGAGAGCGGAATGGAGATGCAGACGATCACCGTGGAGCGCCAGCTTCCCAGAAAGATCAGGATCATCAGCCCGGTGAGGAAGGCCGCGGTGATCGCTTCGCGCACCACGCCGTTGATGGCCGCGCGCACGAACACCGATTGATCGAAGAGCTGCCGCACTTCCAGCGCGGGCGGCAGGCCGGCCAGGATTTTGGGCAGCGCAGCCTTCACGTTATTGACCACCGAGAGGGTGGAGGCTTTGCCGTTGCGCAGCACGGTCATAAGCGCGCCGCGCGAGCCGTTGGTGCGCACGATGCTGGTCTGCACGGCGTAGCCATCGTGCACCTGCGCGACATCCTTCAGGTAAACGGTGGCGCCATTCACCACCTTCACCGGCAGGTTGTTCATGTCGTCGAGGACGCGCGGACTGCTGTTGAGCTTGACCTGGTAATCTTTGTCGCCGATCTTGGCGTCACCCGCCGGCAAGATGAGGTTCTGATTGCCCAGGGCGTTGGAGACATCGGCGGGCGAAAGCTGCTTGGCGTACATGGCCTCGGGGTTGAGGTCCACCATCACCTGGCGGAATTTGCCGCCGTACGGCAAGGGAATCGCGGCGCCCTGAATGGTGGCCAGCGAGGTGCGCAGGAAGTTCAGCCCGAGGTCGAACAGCTCCTGCTCGCTGAGGGTCTTGCTGGCCAGGCCCAATTGCAGGATGGGCACCGAGGAAGCGTCGTATTTCAGGATGTTGGGCGGGGTGGTGCCGGGCGGGAAGATGCGCAGCAGGGTCTGCGAAATGGCGGTGACTTGCGAAAGCGCCAGCTCCACTTTGGCGTTGGGCTGGAAGTACACGCGGGTTACCGAAACGCCACTGTAGCATTGCGATTCGATATGCTCGATGTCGTTGACGGTGGTGGTCATGGCGCGCTCGAAGATGGTCACCATGCGCTTTTCCATCTCGTCGGGGGCCATGCCGCCGTAGCTCCACACAATGCTGACCACCGGTATGTCGATGTAAGGAAAGATGTCCACCGGCATGGTGACAATGGCGGTGGAGCCCAGGATGGCAATCAGCACCGCCATGACCACGAAGGTATACGGACGGCGTAGGGCAAGTCTTACAATCCACATGGGGTTTTAAAGTACCGCTTCGGTAAGTACTCTATTGATGATAGTAAAGCTGCGGAAGATGCGGTGGCGGCCCTTTTGAGCCAGCGGAGGGTGGAAAAGGGCCCCGGCCCGGCGGCCCGCCGCGATCAGCGGGCCTTGGGCTTGATGATCTGGCTGAGCAGGTCCGGCTTGCTCGGGTCGCGCACCAGGTGAGGGTAGCGCTCGCCATCGCGATAATCCACGCGGTGCGTCTCGTAATACTCGCCGGTCTTGATCAGCAGGTCCACCGGAGCCGCCGCGGCCACCGCCTCCCGCAGCACGGTGAGCGAGAATTGGCGCTGGTTGACCGCGATCACCTTGACCGAGGGAGGAACGCCGGCCTTCTGCGCCGGTCCGCCGTAGGCCACGTCCACCACGGTGCCGTCATCCTTCACCTTCAGCCCCAGGGAATAACTGAGGTCGGCCATTTTGCCATCGTCCTCGTAGGACCTCCAGAAGTCTGAGCGCACGTTGTCGTAGACCAGCTTCCAGCCGCCGCCTTCGATGCCGCCCAACGGGGCATGCGGCGCGGTGGAATGCAGGCGCTGGTTGAAGAACCCGGCCCAATCGTACGGCTGCACGGCATTCATGGCGGCCACCACATCTTCGAAGGTGTAGGGCTTCATCTCGGGGACGCCGCCGGGGCCGCCCAGGAACGATCGGCAAAAGTCGTCCAGCGATTTGCGGCCCTGGCTGAGCTGGCGAATCTTCACATCGGCATCCATCCAGATGAGGGTGCCCTCGGGATAGTAATCCACGCCGCGGCGGTACTCGGAATAGTCGTCGCCGGCGCTGTAGAGGATCTGCGCCGCCACGGCGGTGTCTTCCAGCGGCCGCCACTTCCGGCCCGACTCGCGGTCGAGCGCCGCCGCCGAGATGGCGATCCAGTCGCGATATTCTTCGGGGGTCCACAGACCGCTGCGCGGCGAGAGCACTTCGCCCAGGTACTCGGTCAGACCTTCGTAGACCCACAAAAGGTCGCCCTTCATGGGGGTGTCGTAGCCGCCATCGGATTTCCCGTTCACCAGGCCGGCGGGCCGGCGGAATTTGCCGTTCCAGGAGTGAGTGAACTCGTGCGGCAGCAGGAAAGCGTTCAGCCGGCGGGGGTCCGCGTCGATCAAGGTGCGCTCGTCCACGCGGTCGTCGCTCGATTCGTGGTGCTCCAGCCCGAAGTGCGCCACGTGGTCGCTCAGCGTCAGCAGGAAATGATAATCGCGATAATGCCGGGTTCCGTAGAGAGCGCCGGTCTCGGCCACCAGGTTCTTGTATTCGGCGATCACGTCGGGCGGAATGTCCACCGCGCGGTCGCTGTCTCCGGCCAGGTGAAGATAGTGCGGCACGTGCGGATCGATGTTTCCAGTGCCCAGGTCCACGGTGCGGTAATGGGCGCCGGCCGAGATCGGCGAATCGACCAGGGTGGTGAGCGAGGCCGGCCGGAATTCGATGTCCCCTCCGGATTCGCGCTGGATGGGCAGCGCCGTCCCGTACTTCCAGGTTGGCGGCAGTTTCAGGGATGCTTGGTATTGCAGGCTGTCCGCCGTGGCGCCTTCGGGGTAAAGTAGCAATTGGTTCCAGCTCAGCACGGCCAGTTGGCTGGTGGTGGAGGCGCCCGAGGTGAAGCCGCTGACATCCGGCGGAGTGACGAAATCGAAGGCCACATCCAGCGATGCCGTGCCGGGGGGAACGTCCAGATGGAAGGCATACATATTCACGCTGTCGCGTTTCCAGGGGAGGGTGTGGCCGCCCGCCGAGAACTGCAGCCCCACCAGGTTCACGATGGGCCCGGTGGGTCCGTGCTCGCCTGGAATCCACTCGGGATAAAGCAGCGTCATGGGACCGGGGCGCGCGGGCATGTTCATCCGCACGTGGATCACCCTCTGGGGTGCGCCGGTGGCGTCCACATTCAGTTGGACAGCATTTTGGGCGAATAGTGGCGCGCATGCCAGCATCGCCCAAAGAAGGAAGGTTCGCATGACCGATTGTACTTCAGCGTCTGCGGGCGATTGCCGCGGCGGCCGCGCTGTGCCGTCGCGCATTAGGTTCTGTTAACAACCGGAAGTGGGTGCGGAGCGTCCTTGTCCACAGAGGCGCGGGAGGCGCGGGGAGATCGCCCGAGAATGGCCCTCCAGGTGCCAGAATGACAGGAGGAGTAGAACCATGCTACGAAGAGGTTTATTGATCGCGGCGATGGCCGGAGTGTTGACTGCATCGGGGTTTGCGGCCGACGTCTACGTACGGATTGCCCCGCCGCGGCCAGTGATGGAACGGCCGGTTCGGAGACCCGGTCCGCGGTATGTCTGGACGCCCGGCTACCACCGTTGGGACGGCCGCGCCTACGTGTGGGTACCGGGGGCCTGGGTGATCCCGCCGCGTCCGCACGCCCATTGGGTGGCTCACCGCTGGGTGCATCGCCGCGGCGGGTGGGTCATGGTGGAAG
Organism: Bryobacteraceae bacterium; assembly: GCA_035505095.1. Taxonomy (GTDB): domain Bacteria; phylum Acidobacteriota; class Terriglobia; order Bryobacterales; family Bryobacteraceae; genus JOPF133. Next base: position 12,986 of record DATJRE010000221.1, read on the forward strand.
GGCACTGGCGCTGACGCGCGCGGCCGCCGCCGGCAAGGGGTGCCGCACGGCTGCACGGCGGGCGCACCGCAGTTTGACTTGGGGGCTTGGGACGCGCTACTTTACGACTAGGCCCACCAGTCCGGCGCGGTAGCCAAGTGGTAAGGCAAAGGTCTGCAAAACCTTTATTCGTCGGTTCAATTCCGACCCGCGCCTCCAACAACATCAACAAAAACAGCGGATTAGCAGGCACTGGAGCATTATCGGTCAATCCTGGATAATCCCGCTAGCTCCTGTCAAAAACCACTCAAAACTGGCATGAAACTGGAATGGGGTTGGTAGCCACGTGGTGGTAGCCTGATGGGTATGAATTGTCCCCACTGCCATCTGGCGATTGATCGAGAATTTGCTCTGGCAGAATTGAAGAGGGATGAAGTCGCTGCTCTA
>DATJRE010000222.1:0-8357 GCA_035505095.1 Bryobacteraceae bacterium
CGACCGCACCCTCCCCCGCCTTCCCCAGCCACAGGGAGGTATGCCTATGGGAACTCCTGCTAAAATGGGGTTGATCCACGCCCGGGAGGAAAAGCCTACATTGAATGCAGCAATCCTCGCCCTGGAAGACGGAACGGTCTTCGAGGGCGGTAGTTTTGGTGCGCCCGCCGAGCGGTCCGGTGAAGTCGTTTTCAACACCGCGCTTACGGGGTACCAGGAAGTTTTCACCGATCCGTCCTATTCGGGACAGATCGTCATCCTCACCAACCCGCAGGTCGGCAACTACGGAACCAGCCGCGAGGATAACGAAGCTGCCCGGCCCTATATTGAGGGCCTGGCAGTGCGGGAATTCTCGGCTGTGGCGAGCAACTGGCGGTCGGACGCCGCAGCCGGCGCCTTTCTGGCGGGCGCCGGGATACCGGTAATTTCCGGCCTGGACACACGCGCCCTGGTCCGGCATCTGCGCACGCGCGGGGTCATGCGGGGTGTGCTTTCAGCGGTCGAAAGCGACCCCCAAAAGCTGATCGCCAAGGCTCGCGCGATCCCCTCCATGGCCGGACTCGATCTGGCCAGCCGCGTCTCGACCCCCGAACCCTACGAGTGGACGAAGCCGGTCGAGCCTTGTTCGCCATCGGAGTTCCTGGGACGCCCCCCCGCGCCGCGGTTTCATGTGGTGGCGTACGATTTCGGCATCAAACAGAATATCCTGCGGCGCCTGGTACAGTCGGGCTGCCGGGTCACGGTGGTCCCGGCACTGACCTCCGCGGAAGACGTGCTTGCGCTCAACCCCGACGGCGTATTCCTCTCGAACGGGCCGGGCGACCCCGAGCCGCTCCAGCCACAGGTGGCCAATATCCGCCAACTGATCGGAAAGAAACCGATTTTCGGCATCTGCCTGGGGCACCAACTGCTCGGTTTGGCGGTCGGCGGCCGCACCTACAAGCTCAAATTCGGGCACCGTGGCGCCAACCACCCGGTTCGCAACGAACTCACTCGCCGGGTCGAAATCACCTCCCACAACCACGGCTTCGCGGTGGATCCCGAATCGCTGAACCTCAACGAGGTAGAAGTGACCCACGTGAACCTCAATGACCAGACCCTGGAGGGCTTTCGCCACCGCAGCCACCCGGTTTTTTGCGTCCAGTACCACCCGGAGGCCGCTCCCGGGCCGCACGACTCGCACTACCTCTTTGCGGAGTTTATCAAGTTGATGGAGGACGCCCACGGCAGTCATGCCTAGACGCAACGATCTCCGGCGCATCCTTATTATAGGTTCGGGTCCGATTATCATCGGCCAAGCCTGCGAATTCGACTATTCGGGCACCCAGGCGGCCAAGGCGCTGCGCGCCGACGGCTACGAAGTGGTGCTTGTAAATTCCAACCCGGCCACTATAATGACCGACCCCGAATTGGCCGATAGAACCTATGTGGAGCCGCTCACGGCTCCTTACCTGGAAGAGATCATCCGGCGCGAACAGCCGGATGCGCTGCTTTCCACGGTGGGCGGGCAGACCGGCCTCAACCTGGCGGTGGAGCTCTCCGATTCCGGCGTCCTCGCCCGTTACGGCGTGGAACTGATCGGCGCCAAGATCGACGCCATCAAGAAAGCCGAGGACCGCCTGCTGTTTAAAGACGCCATGCGCAAGATCGGACTGGAAACCCCGCAATCGCAGCTCGTCAACAGCATCAAAGGCGGCCTGGAATTCGCCGCACGCATCGGCTATCCGTGCATCCTGCGTCCCAGTTTCACCTTGGGGGGCACCGGGGGCGGCATTGCTTACAACCAGGAGGATCTGGAAGAGATTCTGGAACGGGGCATTGCGCTTTCGCCGGTTCACGAAGTGCTGATCGAAGAGAGCGCGCTGGGCTGGAAGGAATTTGAGCTTGAGGTGATGCGCGACCTGAATGACAACTGCATCATCGTGTGCTCGATCGAGAATTTCGATCCCATGGGAGTGCACACGGGCGATTCCATCACCGTGGCGCCCGCCCAGACCCTCACGGACCGCGAATACCAGATGATGCGCGACGGCGCCCTGCGCTGCTTGCGCGAAATCGGTGTGGATACGGGCGGTTCCAACGTGCAGTTCGCCGTCAATCCGGCCAACGGGCGGATGGTGATTATCGAGATGAACCCGCGGGTTTCGCGCAGTTCGGCGCTGGCCTCCAAAGCCACTGGATTTCCGATCGCCAAGATTGCCGCCAAGCTGGCCGTGGGGTACCGGCTGGACGAGATCCCCAACGACATTACCCGAAAAACACCGGCGTGCTTTGAACCGACCATCGATTACGTGGTGGTGAAAATCCCCAAGTGGGCTTTCGAAAAATTTCCCGGCGCCGACCCGGTGCTGGGGACCCAAATGAAGTCGGTGGGCGAGGTGATGGCCATCGGCCGCACTTTCAAGGAGGCCCTGTGGAAGGGCATGCGCAGCCTGGAGACGGGGAGAGCTTTCGGCTCGGAGAAGTTCGATAAGAACCTGATCGGCAACAAGTTGATCACGCCCACGCCCGACCGTCTGAATTACATCCGCTTCGCCATGAGCAGCGGCTACAGCGTGGAAGAGATCCACGAGTTGACTGCCATTGACCCGTGGTTCCTGGCGCAGATGAAAGAGGTGGTGGATTTCGAAGAGCGGCTGGCGCAGTTCTCGCTGGCCGACGCGACGGCCGAAACCTTCCGCCAGGCCAAGCGCTATGGCATTACGGATGTGCAAATTGCCAAGACCTGGGGCACCGACGAAATCGCCGTGCGCGCCCGGCGCAAGGAACTGGGCGTCGAGGCGGTGTTCAGCCGCGTGGATACCTGCGCGGCCGAGTTCGAGAGCTTCACGCCCTATCTCTATTCAAACTACGAAAGCGTCTCCGAGGCCGAGCCATCCGATCGTTCCAAAGTGATGATCCTGGGGAGCGGTCCCAATCGCATCGGCCAGGGAATCGAGTTCGATTACTGCTGCTGCCACGCGTCTTTCGCCCTCCAGGAGATGGACATCGAGTCGATCATGGTCAACTGCAACCCGGAGACCGTCTCGACCGATTACGATACCAGCGACCGTCTCTATTTCGAACCACTCACCCTGGAGCATGTCCTCAATATCGTGGACACCGAGAAACCGTCCGGCTTGATCGTGCAGTTCGGTGGACAGACTCCGCTGAACCTGGCCCTGCCGCTGAAACGCCTGGGCGTGCCCATCATCGGCACGGATCCCGCCGATATCGACCTGGCCGAGGATCGTAAGCTCTTTGGCCGCCTGCTGAAAGAACTGGCCATCCCGTGCCCCGCCAACGGCACCGCGACCAATGTGGAGGAGGCCTGCGCGGTAGCTGCCCGCATCGGCTATCCGGTGCTGGTGCGGCCGAGCTACGTGCTGGGCGGGCGCGCCATGGTGATTGCCTACGACGAGGAGATGGTCCGGCAGTACATGCGCGAAGCCGTCACGTTCTCGCAGGAGCGGCCGGTGCTGGTGGATCGCTTCCTGGAAAACGCCACCGAAGTAGACGTGGACGCGCTTAGCGATAGCGATGAGGTGCTGATCGCGGGCATTATGGAGCACATCGAGGAGGCCGGCGTGCATTCCGGCGACAGTTCCTGCGTGCTGCCCGCCCAATCGCTGCCCGCCGCCACCCTGCGCACGATTGAGGATTACACCGTGCGGCTGGCCCGGGCGCTGCGCGTGATCGGGCTGGTGAATGTGCAATACGCCATTCAGAACGGCACCGTTTACGTGCTGGAGGTCAATCCGCGGGCTTCGCGCACGGTTCCCTACGTGAGCAAGGCCACCGGAGTCGCGCTGCCGAAAGTCGCGGTGGGGCTAATGTGCGGGCGCAAGTTGAAGGACTACGGGCTGGCGCCCGGCGTGTTACCGGTGAGCCAGTTCTTCGTCAAATCGCCGGTGTTTCCATTCAACAAGTTTCACGGCGTGGACCCCGCCCTGGGGCCCGAGATGCGCTCCACGGGCGAAGTGATGGGTGTCGGGGCTAACTTCGGCGAGGCTTTTCTCAAGGCGCAGATTGCCGCGGGGAGCCAGTTGCCGGTCGAGGGGACGGTGTTCCTCAGCGTCAACGACCACCATAAGACCGAAGCTGTGGAAGTGGCGCGGCGCTTCGCCGAGATGGGCTTCCGCCTGGTGGCCACGCGCGGCACGGCGGCGGCCTTGCGTAACGCAGGCCTGGTGTGCAAGACCGTGTTCAAGGTGAATGAGGGGAGGCCAAATGCCGTGGACCTGCTCAAGGCAGGCGGCATACAGCTTGCGATCTACACCACCACGGGCGCGCCGGCCTTTCACGATGAGAAGGCGATCCGCCGAACCGCCGTGGTCTACCGGGTGCCGTGTATTACGACTCTGAGCGGTGCCCGTGCCGCCGCGGATGCCGCCATCGCCCGCCGGCGCGACCCGATCCGCGTCTGGAGCCTCCAGGAGATCCACCAGGAGAAAGAACTATCGGCTACTGACGAACGCGTGTGAGGCGCCCGGCCGGCAAGCGTAGATCTTTACGCCAGCAATCGGACCACCCCGTAACAGGCGAACGCCACCACGCCCAGATTCCATAGCCTGGCCCGCAGCGGTATTTCCCAGAACAGGCTCAATAACATCGCCAGCCCCAGTGGGCTAAGCGCATGGAAATGAAAGGCTTCCGCCCAGTGTCCTTTGGCGAGCGCAAACACCGCGCGGGTGAGGCCGCACAGCGGGCACGGCCGACCGGTCAGCCAGTAAAATCCACACAGGCGGATGCGCGGCGCGCTCGGAGGCGTGAAACTCCACAATATTCCCAGAAGCGCGGCAGTGGCGGCCAGCCTCCAACTGAGGTCGCGCGAAACTCTCACAGGGATTCCATCGACGCTCACAGCGCTTCCACAGTCGATGTCTCAAAGCCGACGATGTCGCGATAGGCGGCGGTGATGGCGGCAATACTCAGGGGGATGGTGACGAAAATTCCCACAATGCAGCACAGAACCCCGAGCAGATTAATCAGCGCTAGTAATACCAGAAAGAGTGTGAACCCGACATAGTCATTCTTCACCACTGCATGGCTGGCCTGCATCGCCGGCCAGAAATCCATGTGCTTGTCCAAAATGAATAGGTAGGTGAACTTGTACATGGCCGCGATCACCAACCCGGGGATGATGCAGGCCAGCGTTCCCAGCGCTACGAATAGCGAGATCAACAGGCTGGCCACCAGGGTCGGCACGAAATAGGCGAAGCCTTTGAAGAGGTCGGCGAACTCAGCGTGCCGGTTGAACATCTTCTTCATGCAGTAGATGTGAAAGCCGGCCAGCAGCGGTCCCTGGATGATCACCGGAACCATGCTGCTGAGCAGAGTAAACACCAGGGCGATCAACAGGAAATTTACCAGATCGGCCTTGACCATATCCCAGCCGAGGCCGATCCAGTGGCCGGTTTGGAGTGTGACGGAGGTGGGCGGCTGCCACGCGACAGCCGGGCCCAGGGGACCGGCCGGCGCTGCCCCCATCGATTGGCCGCAATTGGGGCAGAATTGCGTGCCGTCGGCTACTTGTGTTCCACAGGTATGACAATACATCAGGCTCACCCTTCCCGCGGGCGGGCGCCCGCGATACGTCAGGGTGGATCATAGCACTTCGCCGCGTCCCGTGGAACACGCACGCGAAGGTTCGATTTACGAAGCCGCCGGCAGGGTGAGGCCGGCCTTGGCCAGCGAGCGCTGGAGCAAAGCTATGGCATGAATCTCGGGCACATTTCGGGAAATGGAGATCTCTGAAACCAGCATATGGCGTGCACGGTCCAACATTTTCTTTTCCCGGAAGGACAAGGGTTTATCGATGTGAATTTGCAGCAGCGCTTTGAAAACCTCGGCCACCTTCAGCAGGTCGCCACTCTGCATTTTGTCGGTGTTCTCCTTAAACCGGATCTTCCAATCCGGGTTGATGGCGCACCACGCGCCGGATAGAAAGGACAGTATCCGCGAAATCTCCCTATCTTTGGTCACCCGACGCAAACCGATGTTGGCGACGTTCGAAAACGGCACTAAAACGGTCATGCTATTACATCCGAAACGGAGCAGGTAGAATTTTTCGAATGCGGAACCAAAGGAGCGGGTGCTGATATTCTCGATCGTCCCAACGCCTTGGTTGGGATAAACGACTTTATCGCCGATCTGAAAGGTCATACGGGGTCCCCCACAAACCACCGCTGTCAAGTGTTGCCACAATCTTGCGTGACGACTCTTGAATGGTACGCTCGCATCCATCGGCTGTCAAGTGGCACCGTTGCATAAACCCGCATCTGGCGCGGGTTTTCGCAACATCTGTCTGAGGGATTTTGGGTTGGCTGTTGGGATTCTCTTCAGTGGCGAGGGAAAACACTACCAGCTTACACCGAGCATCGGTGTTGCCCCGGCCGACAAATCCAACCACTTTTCGACCGTCTAGTCCCCGGTACCCGACCCCGCCGCCATTCCCCGCTCCGCCGGCGTTGCGCGCTCCGCCAGCAGCAGCCGCCGGAGGCTCCGCAGGTCGTTCAGAATCCTCCGGCTGGTGGTGATGTGCAGATGGAGTTTGGCCAGGTTGTAGGAGACCAGAAGAAGTGCTTCTTTGCGCCGTTCGGCCCTGTCGCGGTCGGCTACGGCTATTTCCGCTTCCACGTCGCGCCGGGCTTCATCAAGGGCTTCGGCCAGCATCGCCACGTATTCGTGCGAGCCTTCGATACAGTCAAATGGCGTTTCCGGGCAATAACTCACAACCACGCCTTTCCGACCAGTCCGCTTTGGCGGTTGGCCCTTTTGCTAAAAATGAATTTCCCTTAATTCTGCCACAAGTCTAACACGATTGAAACATGCATCTAAACGTATCGAGGGATCGGGACTCCGGCGCCGGCCGGCATGCGCGGACCAAGCGACCAATTCTACCTCGCATGCAGACCCGGTGGCGTCAGCGAGGGCAGCGCCAGGGCAATGCGGGTAAAAGTTTGGCACACTGCCGACTGGCACGGATGGAGTGAAGGAAACCCGGCGAACACTGCGACAGACTGTAACCGGTGCGCCTAATTGGCCACGGGCGTCTTCAGAATGTGGTCGATCACCAGTACGTCGAGCGGGGCTTTGGTGGCGTCCAGTTTCAGGCCAAAGTTCCGCAAAGCTGCGTACAGCGACTCGTCGCTGGCGCCGTCCAGCAGTTGCAGGGCCTGGGGCGGAAGCCGGACGCCGGCGGAGACCGCCGACTGGATCAGCATCGCCCTGTAGTCCTCGGGGGTCAGGTCAATCGAGATATCGTAGTTGCCGGTGAGTCCCGTGCGATCCACCACGGGGCGATCCATGAAACGCGCCAGGAGGTCGGCAAAATTGGCCATGGTCAACTTCTTGGCCTCCAGCTTGTCGTTGGCAAAGGTGAAGAAGGAACCCTTGCCGAAGTTGACCGAGACGCCACCCCGGCCGCCGCTCGCCGACACGTCGGTTGCACCGCCCTGAACGGTCCCGGCTGCATCGCCTTGATCCGGCGCCGATTCCTTCAGTTTCAACCCTCCGGTGGCCACGGTCAGGGCGTAAACCGGAAATTCTTTGCTGTCGCGGTGCATCTTCATCTCGAACCGGCCGGCCAGCAGGGCCTGAAGCATTTCCGGCACCTGTTCCCGGGTGGCGCCCTCCGGCAGTTTGGCGTCTACATCGAAGCGCTCGGACAGCCAATCCGGCCCGGTGACCTGATAGTTCTTTACCCGGTATGCCACGCGAATGTAATCCTGCAAGGAAAAATCCGCAATGTGCACCTGGGCACCGTCTACGTGTACGCCGACATTGACCCGGTCGGTTTCGCCCGACGAGGGCTTTACCGAGGCCACTTCGAATTCCGGCGCGGGCGGCGGCGTTTGGGCGTGAACCGCCGCCGCGGCAAAACACAGGGGAATCAAGGTACGAGCCAATTTCATATGAGGTGTATACGATCTATTTTAGAGGAAAGATCCATCCACACCGGCTGGCTGGCCGGGCACCATCCGGCAGTGGGGGCGAACCTGCGGACGTTTGCAGCCGCCAAGTGCGGGACCAAACACCGGCAGGGGTCCGCCAAGCAAGCCCGTCGCTTACCTTCCGTGTGTTTCAAGATCGCCCAGTACGACCACGGCTCAGTCCGTCCCGGCTTGAATGTGTTTGGAGCGCCCGACCAGCCGTCAGGCAGTCAGAACCAGCGGCTCGTCCATCAGGGTCAACACCTGCCCCAGCAATTGGGATCTGCGGAAGGGCTTGAGCAAAAACTTACCGTGCCAACGCGCACGCACGCTACGTGCCAACTCACTGGGGGATTCGCCGGAAAGGAACAGAACCCGCAGAGAGGGCGAGATCTGGTGCAACTGATAGACAAGATCCTGCAAATCGATGCCTGGAATCGTGGT
>DATJRE010000223.1:0-58585 GCA_035505095.1 Bryobacteraceae bacterium
CGTGCGCGGCTTCGACGTCCGTACCGGCAAGCGCCTGTGGATCTTCCACACCATCCCTCTGAAGGGCGAGGTGGGGTACGACACCTGGGAAAACGGATCGGCCGAATACACCGGCAACACCGGGGTGTGGACGCAGATTTCAGTGGATGAGCAACTGGGACTGGTGTACTTGCCGGTGGAATCGCCCACCGGCGATTATTACGGCGGCCACCGCCCCGGCGCGGACCTGTTCGGCGAGAGCTTGGTGTGCGTGGACCTGAAGACCGGCAAGCGCAAGTGGTATTTCCAGTTGGTGCACCATCCGCTGTGGGACATGGACATTTCGTCGGCGCCGCTGCTGGCCGATATCCAGGTGAACGGGCGGGCAGTGAAGGCCGTGGCACAGCCCACCAAGCAGGGCTTTCTGTATGTGTTCGACCGCGTTACGGGGCATCCGGTGTGGCCCATCGCTGAGCGGCGCGTGGAGCGCGGCAGCGTGCCCGGCGAGTGGTATTCGCCCACCCAGCCCTTTCCCACGCGCCCGCAAGCCTACGCGCGCAACGGCATTTCGGTGGACGACCTGATCGATTTCACGCCGGCGCTGCACGACCAGGCGCTGACGCTGATCGCCCGCTACAAGATCGGCCCGGTGTTCACGCCGCCGGTAGAAAGCCAGGCGGGCGGTCCGCTGGCCACCCTGACGCTGGGCACTGCCAGCGGAGGCACCAACTGGCCGGGCGGTTCGTACGACCCTGAAACCCACACGGTGTACGCGTTCGCCTGCAACGCCTGTGTGACGCCCATCGGCCTGGTGCATCCGCCCAAGGAGTTGTCGGACATGCTGTTTGTGTCGGGCACCGCCGGGCAGGAGGTGCGGATGCGAACCGGCCCCGGCGAGAACAGCGGCGCCGACGCGCCCTTGCCGACGCGATCGGGCGGGCGTGGGTCTGGCGGCGGGCGTGGCGGACGGAGCGCCGGTGGGGGCGGCGGAGGGTTCGGAGGTCTCACCGTGCAAGGGCTGCCGCTCATCAAGCCGCCCTACGGGACGATTTCGGCGATCAACCTGGATCGCGGCGAGATCGTCTGGCAGGTGGCGCACGGGGAAACTCCCGACGCCATCCGCAATAACGCCGCGCTCAAGGGCCGCAACATACCGCGCACCGGGCAGGCCACCTACAACGTCGGCACGCTGATTACGAAAACCCTGGTGATTGCGGGCGAAGGCCAGGTGACCACCACGCCCCAGCATCCGCGGGGCGCCATGCTGCGAGCCTACGATAAGGCCACCGGCAAGGAGGCCGGCGCGGTGTGGATGCCCGCTCCGCAAAGCGGCACGCCGATGACGTACATGTGGAAGGGCCGCCAGTATATCGTGGTGGCGGTCAGCGGAGGAGCTTATTCGGGCGAGTACCTGGCGTTCGCGCTGCCGCCCGGGGAGAACTGATGCGCCGGTGCGGGATTCTGTTGGTGGCCGCGGCGGTGGCTTCCGGTGCTTGGGCCATGATTGCGCAGGAAGCGCGGTCGGTTTGGGACGGGGTGTTCACGGAGGGCCAGTCGGACCGCGGGAAGGCGCTCTACACCCGTGAGTGCGCAAGCTGCCACGGCGACACGCTGGGCGGCGGGGAGTCCGCTCCTCCGCTGGTGGGCGATGGCTTTCTGTCCAATTGGAACGGCCTCACCGTGGGCGATCTCTACGACCGCATCCGCGTTTCCATGCCGCAGGACAACCCCGGCCGGCTGAGCCGCCAGCAGGACGCCGACGTGGTGGCTTACCTGCTGGCCTTCAACCAGTTTCCACCCGGCAAGATCGAGCTGGATACGCACAGCGAGGTGTTGAAGCAGATCCAGATCAAGCCGAAGTAGGGAGGATTGCAACGATTTCCGCTGCGGCGCGGATCCCCTTCCGAGAGCGCCGGTTTATCTGCGGCTGGTTGCAGCCCACCGCCGCCTTCCGCGGTCGGGGGCGCAGTTGCCGGGTCTAAAAGGAGCGGCCCGATAGTCTCCGGTACATGGCCACGAACCCCTCCATAGGGATTTGTTCGGCGCGCAGACCGGCTTCCGGCCACGCGTCCACCACGTCCTTTCCATAAGTCTCGGCCAGGTTGTTGCGCAGGGTCTTGCGCTTGTGGCGGAAGCAGAGGCCCACGAAGCGGAGAAAGTCCTCCGGTTCCTCGATCCCCCAACCGGCGGCACGCGGTTCCAGCAGCACCACGGCGGAATCCACTTTGGGCGGAGGGTGGAAGGCCGCCGGCTGCACCTCAAACAGCAGGCGCGTGATGGCGAACAGGGCGGTGGCTACGGTGAGGAATCCGTAATCGCGGCTCCCGGGCGTGGCCACCAGGCGCTCCGCCACTTCCTTCTGGATGAGGAAGACGGCCCGCGGAGCGCCCAGGCGGACGGTCTTTTCGAGGATCGGCGAGGTGATGTAATAGGGCAAATTGCCCACCACCGGCAGCCGGCCCCATTGGGCCAGATCGGTGGCCAGCACGTCGGCCTGTACAATTTCGAGGCGCGGCTCGCCGGCGAACCGGCTGCGCAGGTGGGCGGCCAGGTGGGGATCGACTTCGATGGCGATCACCCGGGCGGCGCGCTCCAGGAGCTTGGCGGTGAGCGCGCCGCGTCCGGGGCCAATCTCGATCACCGCGCCGTCAGGGCCGCCCTCCGCGCCGGCCGGCTGCGGACAGGCCGCGGCGGCGATGCGCTGCAACACGGATCCCCTGGTGAGGAAATGTTGACCGAGTTTCTGGCGCGCCACCGGAGGCGCTTAGCTGCGGTTGTTGGGCACCATGACTTCGATTACCTTCACTTTGGAAGGAATCGGCAGGCCCAACACAGTGGCCGGACGGAAGGGCGGCGGCAGCATGATGATGCTCTGCAAGTCGGGGGTCAGGGAGCCGCCGGCCACCGTGTAGTCGCGCACTTTGCCCTGCTCGTCGATGGTCAACTCCACCGCGTTCATGCCTTGCGGCACGGCGATATCCGACCGCACGATCCAAGCGTTGTGGACCACGCCGGGGACGTAGGTGCTCTCCGGGATGGGCGGTTTGAACCACGATTGATCGCCGAAATTGTGGGGGAAGCTGAGGCTCGGCACCAGCAGGCTGAAGGTGATCAGCGCCATCAGCGATCCACCGGCGAAGGGCAGGGCGAGCGGGCGCATCAGGTTGTCGAAGCACAGACGGGCCCGTTCGGCCCAGTCAGTCATGCGCGACGACAGGCTCAGCCTTACCAGGCGCCGTTCGCGCTCATGCGAGGCCATTACGCGCAGGCGCGCACGCAGATCTTCGGGAATCGGGGGGCGGCTCAAACTACGTAACTCGGTGCGCAGGCTCTCGAGCGACGCCGCATGGGCGCTGCATTCTCGGCACGACTCGATGTGCGCCAACACACCCTCCCGCTCACCCGCCGTCAGCGTCCGGTCAAGGAGCGAAGAGATTTGTTTTTGCACTTTTTCACAGCTCATAATGCGTTACTCAGCCGTTTTGGGCACCAATCGCAGCGCCGGCCTGATGCTCAGGCTGCCTGCGAGCTGTTCCCGCAGGGCTTCGCGGCCCCGCAGGATTCGGGATTTAACGGTTCCCAGAGAAACATTCAGGATTTCCGCGATCTCCTCGTAACTAAGGCCCGTGATGTCCCGCAGCACAACGGCTTCGCGAAAAATGGGATTCATACGGCCTAGCGCCGCCTCGATCATGACATGCTGTTCGCGCTCCACAGCTACTTCGTAGGGCGAACGCCGGCGGTCCGGGATGGCCTCCTTCCAATGCCGGGTATCCTCCGGGTTAGTATCCAGTTCGACCTCGCGCCGGCGATGGCGGAAAAACCAGCGGCGCGCGTTGTGGGCCTCATTCACGGTAATCCGATAGATCCACGTCTTCAGCGTGCTGTGGCCGCGGAAGCTTCCAATATTCCGAAACACCTTCAGGAAGACTTCCTGCACCACGTCGGAAGCTTCGGTGGCATCGCCCAGAAGCCGGAGGGCCAGGTTGTAGACGGGCTGCTGGAACCGGTTGAGCAGCTCTTCATACGCGCCTTCGACACCCTGGCGGAGGGCCTCGGCAAGGCGTAAATCGTCGCCTTCCGCGCCCGTTTCGGCGATGCGGTCAGCACCCAGGTCCAAAATGGAAGTGGTCACCGGCAACCTCACATTCAGCCTGATTTTACCCTATCAGAAAATCTGGGCCTTGGAGGGATAGACACCAGCGGGGCGAAAAAGTTCCCGGCATCCGGGTCCAGGAACCGTGGCCGTCACGTTAGCGGGAATCGCCGGGAGGGGGTTCGGCGGCTTAGGCCAGCGCTACCGGCCGGATGGGCGAGGCGGTTGCGCCGCGCAACTTCAGGGGCAGCGCCACAAACAGAAACTCGTACACCCGCTGGCGTGCCAGTTCTTCCAGGTTGAGGCATTCGATGATATGGATGCCGCTTTCCACCAGCAGGTGGACGTGCACGGGCATGGCCGCGTCGGGCACCCTTTCAAAAGCCACCGTGTCCGAACCGGCCGCGTGGATGCCCTGGCGGCTGAGCCACTGAGCACCGGCCAGCCCTGGACCGGGGCCGCGGGCCTCGTTGATGAAGCGCGGGGCGTCGGGGAAGAAGGCCGCCCAGCCGGTGCGCAGCAGCACCACGTCGCCGGGGGAAATCTCCACCCCGTGGGACCGCACAGCGGCCTCCAGGTGCGCGGGCAGGATTTCGAAATCCGCGGGCAGCGGCGGGCCGCCTTCCAGGGTTGCGATATCCAGGAGCACGCCGCGGCGCAGGATGGGCGCGATGGTATCGATGGAGTGCCGCTCCAGGCCGCCGGCGTAGGATTGCACGGCCGCGGCTTCCTGGCCCCCGTACAGTTTTCCGCCGCAGGAAAAGTGGCACAGCGCGTCGATGTGGGTGCCCACGTGGCTGCCCATGGCGAGGGCGTCGGAAGCCGAGCTGTTGCGCGCCGGGCCGACGTAATCGCCGTGCTGTTTCACTAGGCTGAAGAGGAACGGCGGATGGGCGGGATGGTGCGGCATGCCCACGAAGTAAGGCTGCGCCAGGTCGAAAACCCGGGAGTTCGCCGGAATTTGCCAGTTGGTCATTAGAAGTGGTCAGTAGTCGCTAGAAGCGGTAATGTGCCCCGAATTGCAGGATGCGCGGATTATAGAACATCGAGGAGATCACCCCGAAAGTGGTGGAATTGATGGTCTGGTCGCCCGACCAGAAGGTGGCGTGGTTGAGCGCGTTGTAAGCTTCCATGCGAATGTCGAGGCTGTGGCGATCGGCGATAGCGATGCTTTTCAGCAGGCTCATGTCGGTGGTGAAGGTCCAGGGTCCGGAGAACTGGCGGCGCTGGAGCGTGCCCAGGTTGCCGGCGGTGGGGTTGAAGAATACCTGGCCGGCAAAGGGGGCCGTTCCCGGATCGTTGACGCCGGTGCCGTTGGTCTGGTTGATCGCCGAAGAGGCGATTTCCATGGGGCCGTTGCCGGTCATCTGAAAGTGCACGATCTGTTTCAACTGCGAATCGTTGAGCGGGGTGACGGCGGTGTTGTAATACGAGCGCAACTCGCTGTTGAGCGTGCCGTAGCTGGAAAGGACCGAGAAAGGCGCGCCGGATTGCCACACCATGGTCTCGCCGAAGATCCAGCCGCCCACCACGCGATCGAGCACGCGGCCGAGGGTCAGCCACTTACCTTTGCCGATGGGCAGCTCGTAGTAGCCGTCGGCTTTGATCATCTGGTTCAGGTCGTAATTGGCGCGCGAACGCTCCAGCTTCGGATTATTGAAATCCAGAAACGCCTGAAAGCGTGTCTGCACGTCGCCATCGCCATCGCTCAGCACCTTTCCGAAGGTGTAATTGGCTTCCAGGCTCAGCCCATGGCTGGTATGATGGCGGGCCACCAGCTGCACGGAGTTGTAACTGGAGCTGGAATAATTCGTCAGCATGTCGGCCCCCAGCGCATACGGGTTCTGATAGAATTTCACGCTGCCTTGCTCGCCATTTACCTGGTAGTAATTGGCCAGTTGGCCTACTTCCCCGTCTTCCAGGTAGTAAATGACGTTCGGATCCTGATCGCGGGCCCCGATGTAGCCGCCTCCCTGCAATTGTGGAAAGACGGTCAACGGCTGGCTGCCCGGTATGCCGGCGTTATACGACGGGTTGAAAACGCCGGTAAGATTCTGCGCCAGGAAGCCGTTCTTCTGCGCCCGCAGGAAATCCGCCAGGAAGCCGTTTTGAACGATCTGCACCTGGTTGAAATCGAAAGCCCGGTACTGGCCCACCTGATGATTGCCCACATAGCGGGCTTCATACACGGTGCCTTTGAATTCGTGCTGGATACCCGCGGTGTACTGTTGCACGTAGGGCCGGTTCAGGTTCGGGTCCACCATCCCGACCGCATTATAAGGATTGGTGGCGTACTCCTGGGAGATGGTGGAGGGAACCGCAAACGCCGGAATAGGAATGGACGGCACTCCGCCGCCCACGGTGTTGGAGAGACCCGTAGTGCTGGAGAGGCCCTGCAGCAGCGAGTTGGCTTCCAGCATATTTTCGGGCGCCAGAATTTCCTGGTCGTTGACCCGGGTGATGGCATAGCCCGCGCGAAAAGCGGTTTTGCCGTCGCCAAAGACATCCCAGGCAAGACCCGCATTGGGGGAAAAATCGCGCCAGTGCCGGTTGTACCAGGGCGTGCCGCTGGAGCTGCCCACCCAGTTCAAGGTGGCGTTGGAAAGTAAAGTGGAGACGGCGCTGCCCATAAGCTCGGGCTCCACTTCGAGCGAGTTGCGCTCGGTGACCACGCCGGGCAACTCCCACTTAAGGCCGAGGGTCAGAGTAAGGCGCCGCGACAGCTTCCACTTATCCTGACCATAGAAATTGTAATCGCCCATGATGAAATGGCGCAGGTAAGGCTGGCCGGGAACATAGCCGGAGGTGCGGCTGGTGATGTTGAAAGTCTGGCTGTAGCCATCGATATAACCGCCCAGCGTGGCCAGCAGGGCATTGGCGTCTTCGTAATCCGTGCTGCCGATGCCGGGTAGTTCTTTGGTCGTCAGAGCCGGCTGCCCGGATCCCATGTAGAGGGAGTAAGTGGGGACCACTCCGGAATCGTCATAACTGCGGACAAACACCTTCTGGCCGTGAAAGCCGAACTGGAAATAGTGGCTGCCGTGCTGGTAGGCGGCGTCGTCCGAGATGACGAAGGTGTTGGTGGTGCGGCCCTGCGGCAGAAACTCGTTCACCGGGTCGGAAAAGTCCATGCCGGTCAAAATGTAAGACCCGAAATCCTGAGAGGTGAGAAAGTAGCCGTACGTCATGTTGAATCCGGCGCGCAGTTCGTTGGTGATGTGGGCGGTAGGGGTCCAGCGCCAGGAAACGGCCAGAAAGTTGGCGTGAGTGGGGTTCGTTACCTTGGGAATCAGCGAGTAATCGTTTTCCAGATCGGGCCGATCGGAGTTATCGCGGTTCCAAAGATACGATCCGCTAACCGCCTGGCTGGTGCTGATGTTGTAATCGATCTTGCCGGTGATGTTATCGCGGATCTCATTGGCGCGCTGGTTAAAGCGGTACCCGGCGGTGTTCCGCAGGTCTCCGGGCGAGCTGTCTCCCACGAGGTAGTTATTGATTGAGGCGGGACCTGGCACCTGATTCAGCAGATTCTGGATCTGCGGCGCGAGGCTGGTGATGCCGCGTAATGCCAGCAGGTTTACCTGTTCTTTGGTGTTCCCGTTGTAGTAAGTGAAGATGCCTTCGCGGGCCGTGGCGGTCAGGATGGTATCGTCCTGGGGCGTCTGCTGGTGGGTGCGCACGGCTTCGTAATTGGTGTAGAAGAAGAGCTTGTCCTTCTTGATCGGCCCACCCACCGAAGCGCCCATCTGATTCTGATTCAGGAACGGGAGCGGGACGCCGGCCTGGTTATTGAACCAGTCGTTGGCGGCCAGCGCATCGTTGCGGTTGTACCAGAAGGCTTCGCCGGTAAGCTGGTTGGTGCCGGAAGGCGTGGAAAAAGCCGTCTCCGTGGCGCCGCCGGAAGCCGCGGCATTGGCGTTCGACGAGACCAGCGTCATCTGCCGCACCTGCCCCAGCAGCAGCCGGTTGGGATTGTAGTCAAGGGCATTATCGCGGATGTAATTATCCTGAATGTTGATGCCGTCCAGGGTGACATTGGAATAAGACGTCCGCAGGCCGTTGATGACGGTGTAGGAATTTCCGTTGTAGACCACTCCTGCCTGTGTCTGAAGGATGGAAAGCGCGTCGCGATCCAGAATCGGCAGGTTGCGGATCTCGTCCATGGTGATGGTATCGGAGACCTCGACGTTGCTCGTATCCACCCCCTGCGCTTCGGCCGTCACCTGCACGTTCTGCGAAACCGTGGCGATAGCCAGTTTGATGGGCAATACGGAGACTTCGCGGGCCGCATCCACGGTGATGCCGGTGATGGTGGCTTTCACGAAGCTCGGAGCGACGACCGTCAAATCGTAATCCGCGGGCCGCACGCCCAGAAAATGGTAGAGTCCGTCGGTTGAGGTCTTGACCTGGAGGAGAGGCTTTTTGCCGCCGGAGAGGAACAACTCGA
This sequence comes from Bryobacteraceae bacterium, assembly GCA_035505095.1. Classification (GTDB taxonomy): domain Bacteria; phylum Acidobacteriota; class Terriglobia; order Bryobacterales; family Bryobacteraceae; genus JOPF133. Next base: position 8,523 of record DATJRE010000223.1, read on the forward strand.
CTTCCGCGCCCGGAATCGCGGCTCCCGAGCTATCGACGACCGAGCCGGTAACTCGTCCGGAAAACTGCGCCCAGACGGGCAACGCCTGCAGTAGACACACCAACAACATCCCACCTGCTTTTTGCATATTTCCTATTGAACCCTAAAATGAGACGTGCGTCTCGGGAAAAAGGGAGAAGCGGGGCGGGGAACGCAAATGGAATTCCTGTAAACAAATTGCAGCGCGGCGGGCCTGCCGGCGGGCAATTTCTGGCGGCGAACTAAAAGCGAAACGCGGCGCGTCCGGCGGGGATGGATTGCAAGTAATTTGGAACTTTTGAAGCACCGCGCGGTGCGCCCGGGGGACGCGGGCAGAACGGCCGTGGAACCCGCCGGCGAGGCAAATCCCGGTTCGATGCGACCGGCGCCGTCGGCTGCGGTTTGCGGCTCGTGCAGGTTGCCCCGCACCACCGGCACGGGCTTTTCCTTGCGGAATTTGCACTTCTGCGGCCGGGTGCAATGTGGGTTGCGGGATGGAACGCCGCTACGGCATGCGGCCTCGCCGACGGCGGGGAACGCTGGGTTATCAGGTGCACCGTGGCTACAGCCACGCGAAGGTGCTGTCCGCGACCTGTCGAAAAACGCTGCACAATAGCAGATAACCAGTTATAATTATCTTGAAAGGTGCCGGCCATGAAGATTCGCCCCGAAGACGCCCTGGAATACCATTCCGCCTCTCCAGCAGGCAAATTGTCGGTCACGCCGACCAAGCCCTGCCGCACGCAGCGAGATCTGAGCCTCGCGTACACTCCCGGCGTGGCCGTTCCCTGCCTGGAAATCGAGCGCGATCCCTCGCTCGCCTACAAATACACCGCCAAAGGCAACCTGGTTGGCGTGGTCACCAACGGCACAGCCGTGCTCGGATTGGGCAATATCGGCGCCCTGGGCGGCAAGCCCGTCATGGAAGGCAAGGCCGTCCTATTCAAGCGCTTCGCCGATATTGACGTTTTCGATATTGAGCTGGGCACGGAAGACCCCAAGGAGATTATCCGCACCTGCCAGGTCCTGGAGCCGACTTTTGGCGGCATCAACCTGGAAGACATCAAGGCGCCCGAGTGCTTCGAAATTGAAGAAGAGCTGCGGCGCACCATGAAGATTCCGGTATTCCACGACGACCAGCACGGCACCGCCATCATTTCGGGAGCCGGGTTGCTGAACGCCCTGGAGATCGCCGGCAAGGATATCGCCCAAATCAAGGTGGTGTTCAATGGCGCCGGCGCGGCGGCGATTTCCTGCGCCGCGCATTACGTCCGCATGGGCGTGCGGCCGGAGAACATCCTGATGTGCGACACCAAGGGTGTGATCCACGAAGGCCGCACCCAGGGCATGAATCCGTATAAAGCCCGCTATGCCGCCAAGACCGATGCGCGCACGCTGGCCGATGCGCTGGTGGGCGCGGACGTGTTTTTCGGCCTTTCGATCGGCGGCTGCGTGACGCCCGAGATGGTGAAGACCATGGCGCCCAACCCGGTGATCTTCGCGCTGGCCAATCCCGATCCGGAGATCGCTTACGATGTGGCGCTGGCGGCCCGGCCGGACGCCATCGTGGCCACCGGGCGCTCCGATTACCCCAACCAGGTGAACAACGTTCTGGGCTTCCCGTTTATTTTCCGCGGCGCTCTGGACGTCCGCGCCACCACCATCAACGATGAGATGAAGCTGGCCGCCACCCGCGCCCTGGCGAATCTGGCCAAAGAGGACGTGCCCGATTCGGTGCTGCGGGCTTACGCCGTGGACCGGCTGGAATTCGGGCGCGAGTACATCATCCCCAAACCGTTCGACCCTCGCGTGCTGATCTGGGAGGCTTCGGCCGTCGCCCAGGCCGCCATGGATACCGGCGTGGCGCAGCGGCCCATCGATATCGTCCAGTACCGTGAGGAACTGGAGCGCCGCCTGGGCAAGGCTCACGAGATCATGCGCGGGATGATCCACAAGGCCCAGAAGGATCCCAAGCGCATCGTGTTCACCGAGGGCGAAGAAGGCAAGATCCTCCGCGCCTGCCAGATCCTGCTGGATGAGAAGATCGCGATTCCCATCCTGCTCGGCAACGAGGCGCGGATTCGCGCCAAGGCCGCCGAACTGCGGCTGCACTTGAACAGCGCCCACATTGTAGATCCGCGGCAGTTCGCACGCCTGGCCGAATACACCGAGGAGTTCTACAGCCTGCGCCAGCGCAAGGGCATCACCCGTACGGAGGCCGAGCAACTGGTCCTCAACCACACCACCTTCGGCAGCCTGATGGTGCGGCTGGGCGACGCCGACGGACTGGTGGGCGGCCTCACCACCCACTACCCGGACACCATACGGCCGGCGTTGCAGGTAATCGACGTGCGCCCGGAACTCCGCAGGGTGGCGGGCGTCTACATCCTGATCACCCGCAAAGGCGACATCTATTTCCTGGCCGATGCCACCGTGAACATCGAACCGTCCGCCGAGGATCTGGCGGAAATCGCCATCATGGCCGCGGAGAAGGCGCGCCGCTTCAACCTGGAGCCGCGCGTGGCCATGCTGTCGTTCTCCAACTTCGGCAGCACCCGGCACCCCCTGTCAGACAAGGTGCGGCTGGCCGTGGACCTGGCGCGGCGGCGCGCCCCGGGCCTGATGATCGACGGCGAAATGCAGGCCGATACCGCCGTGGTGCCGCAAATCGTGGAAGAGACCTATCCGTTCAGTACGCTGAAGGGCGGCGCCAATGTGCTGGTATTCCCCAACCTGGAAGCCGGCAACATCGCTTACAAGCTGCTGCAGCGGATCGGCGGCGCGGAGTTGATCGGCCCGCTGCTGACCGGCCTGGTGAAGCCGGTACACGTGCTGCAGCGCGGCTCGGAAGTCAACGACATCGTACACGTGGCCGCCGTGGCGGTGGTGGACGCGCAGGAGATGGGCAAACCCTACCGCACGCTGGCGACGGCTCCGAGGTAACCTTGGCTGGTACGGGGCCCGATCCTTCACGGTTCCCGAACCTGGAAAGCCGCCAACATCCGTCGCCGGTTGTTGCTGCGGCTCGCGCCAAAGCGACCGCGCCGCGGCGCGAACCCGGCGCTACCCTACCAGCCCCGCGGGAACAAGAGGTCGACGCCCTTGGCCGGGTTGACCAGCTCGAAGCCGTTGAGGTTCTGGAGCGCGTCGGTGATCAGCTCCTCGGGTTTGGGCATTTCCGGCGGCGCCTGAGCGGCCAGCGATCCCCGCAGCGGCAGCGGGGAGCCGGGAACACCCTCCGCCGTGATCCCCGGAACCGGTTGTGCCAGGACCGACCGGGTATTCTCATCCGAGAGCGGCTGATAATGAAAGCCCGTGGGATCGGCCGGCAGATCGATGCGTAGCTCCACACGCTGGGAGCTGTGCCCTTCCAGCAGCAACGGCGCGGCAAAGTTTGGAAATCCGGCGGGAATGTGCCCCCCGGCCGGAACCAGGCGGATTTCGGTCTGCTCCGGAAGCAGCCGTAGCGAACGCCACGCGCGGTTCTCCACCGAATAGGTAAATACCAGAGCCGCGGCCTCATAGCGCACGGACTCGAAGCGGACCCGCAGCACGCGCGCATCCCACGGCGCCGGGCGAACATAATTCCACAAGAGCAGAGCCGGGAGCGCCAGCACACCCAGGCAGGCAGCCGCCAGGACGGTCCATCGCACGCGCGTCAGGTTTGTAGCCATCGAGGAATATTGTACGGAAACCTAAAGCACAACAACAGGATGGTACAGGTTGGGTAGTACTGACTCTCCTATGGCCACCACCTCGCCGTGCCGGGTAACCGCCTTCACCAGCCGGGACGCCGGCGCCGACCGGAAGGGAGACGCCGGGAAGTTCCGGCCGTTGCGAATCCCACTGGCCGTGGGCTCGTCCACCAGCACGCTGGGGAGACCCGGCAGCATTTGCGACGCCGGCACCAGCGCGTCCAGCAGGCGATCCTCTCTGGCCAGGGCTTCAAGCTGCGCGATGGTGCGCGCGTGGGCGATTTCGAACTCGCCGCTGGCCAGCCGGCGCAATTCTTCGATGTGCGCTCCACAGCCCATGCGGCGGCCCAGATCGTGGGCGATCGAGCGCATGTAAGTCCCGCCCGAACAGTGGGCGCGCAGGCGCACGCGGCTGCCCTCCACCCCGAGCACCACCAGTTCGTAGACGTGGACCGGCACCGGCGCCAGCTCCGGCGGCGCCGACTGGCGCGCCAGTTGGTAGGCTCGCTTGCCGGCCACTTTTTTCGCCGAGACAGGCGGAGGCGTCTGCAGGAACTCGCCGCGGGAGGGTTCCAGCAGCGCTTCCAACTCCTCCGCGTCGATCGTCACCTCACGCTTCTCGCTGGTGGGTTGGCCGGCCCGGTCGTAGGTATCCGTGGACCAGCCGAAGCGCACCACGCCTTCGTAGATTTTGTCGCTGCGCGTGTAGAACTGGGCCAGGCGCGTGGCCTTCCCGATCACCAGCGGCAGAACGCCGGTGGCAATCGGATCGAGCGTGCCCAGGTGGCCGATTTTGGGGGTGTTGGCGATGCGGCGCACCTTGCCCACCACATCGTGGGAAGTCCACCCCTCGGGTTTGTCGACTATGATGACTCCGTCCAAATCCGCGTCCTTCAGCGCTTGCGCGCGGTCGAAATGTATCCCAGTGTGAAGTTGCAGTCCCGGTCGAGGAAATCGAAAAACGGCAGGATCAGAGCCGGTGGGACCAGGAGAATCGCGGCGGGCACAAAGCCCACCCAGCGAAAGCCTCCTGAGAAGAATTGTAAACCGTTGAGCAGGCGCCGCGCGAGCAGCCGGAAGAAACCGCCCGCCGGACGCACCTCGCAGACCTCGAAGCCCGCCTTTTCCAGCAGGTAGCGCAGTCCGTAGCGGGTATACCGGAAGTAATCGTGAGGGGCCTGGTGGACTTCCCATTCGTGCGGGGCCACTACCAGCAGCAGCCCGCCCGGGGCCAGCGAGCGGGCGATTTCCCGCAAGGCGCACGCCGGTTCGGCCAGATGCTCCAGGGTGACGATGTGAATGGCGGCCGCGAACTGGCCGGTGCGAAAGGGCAGCGCGGTAAGGTCGGCCACCGCGTCCAGGCGGCCATAGTCCCAGGCCGCGTCGCCCACCGCCAGGTCCACGCCGCAGTAGCGCTGGCGGGTGAAAAGATGAGCGTAGCGGCCTTCGCCGGCCCCTGCATCCAGCACCCTTGCGCCGCCCGGCAGGCCGTGGGCAAAAGCTGCCACGGCATCTTCGATTTCCACCTCGAAGTGTAGGATGTGCCTCCGTAAGCGGCGCGGCAGCCGGTAGGCCAGGTCGGAGTACTTCACGGGCGCCGCGCCTCGATCATGATGGTGGAACCTGCGCGGCAGGCCGCCTCAGCCGCAGCAAACGGCACCGCCGCGGCGGCCAGCGCCAGGTAGACGAGGTCCTTGGCGAGCCGGGTACCTGCGCTTTCCACGCGCTTCCGCACGCGCCGCGCCATTGGGTCGAGGCCGGGGGCCAGGCTGCTGGCGAGGCCCGCGGGGTTGTCGCGCAGCGAGAAATACTTCCGGCGGACGATTGCGAAGCCGCAGGCGGCGAGCAGGCGCTCCAGGTCCGCGGCGCGAAAATCGGTCACGTGGCGCGGCACGTCGATGCCGTTCCAGGCGTGCCCCAGGAAACGGAACTGCCAGCAGGCGGCATTGGGCACCTGCACCACCAGGCGGCCATCCGGCGCCAGCAACTCGCGCGCCGCCAGCAGGTAGGCACGGGGGTCGTAGAGATGTTCCAGCACGTGGAACATGGTCAGGCCCGCTAGGCTCGCAGGCCGGAAGGGCGACCGCTCCAGCACGGCGCAGACCGCCGGAACGCCCTGGCGCCGCCATGCCAGGGCCGCCGCCTGGGCCGAAAAATCCAACCCCACGGCGCGGAAGCCGCGGCTGCGCATCAGCCGCAGAAAGAGGCCGCCGCCGCAACCGACATCCAGCAACGGCCCGGCGGCGCGGGTGGACCGCAGCGCGCGATCGACAAAGCGCACGTGATCCCGGAGCACCAGCCGCCGGTAGGCTTCTTCCAGGCGGCCGGCGGCGGTCTGGTCGGGCGAAAACCAGTAGTCCGCGGGATAGTACCGGGAGAGTTTTTCCGGCGCGGGTGGAGGATCGAGCCGCAGCAGGCCGCATTCGCCGCAGCGCACCACGGCAAATTCCTCCGTAGTGGTGCCGAAGAGCCGGTCCGAAGTGCGGAACAGGGCAGCCGAGCGGGTACAGCCGCACAGGAGGCAGGCGCTCACACGGCCTCCCGCAGCAAGCCGCGCCAGGGGACTCGCCAAGACAGGCCGCCGCCGGCATGCCCCATGCAGGGCATCGACGCCGGCCCGTGGCCGGTGCGCAGACACTGGAAAGCCTCGGGTCGGCGAGGCGTGCAGCCGCACAGGAGGCAGGCGCTCACACGGCCTCCCGGAGCAAGCCGCGCCAGAGGGACACGCCAAGGCAGGCCGCCGCCGGCATGCCCCATGCCGGGCATCGGCGCAGACCCGCGGCCGGTGCGCAGACACTGGCACGCCTCGGGTCGGTGACGCGTGCAGCCGCACAGGAGGCGGGCGCTCACACGGCCTCCCGCAGGCTGAGGCGGTGGGACCTCAGCAGCCGCCGCAGTTCACTTGAGGTGAGGCGGCGGAGGCGAGCCACCGCGGCGCGCTTGCGCAGGATGCGCGGCGCCATGCACAAGGCCTGCCAATCGCCCCGAGCCAGGGCTCGGGCCATGGTCCACTTGCCGCTCCAGCCGGGAAAATGGGCCGTGTCTCCGGCTCCGCGGCTGGCCGCCGCCAGCCCCGCCGCCAGGCGCGCCGCGAAATACAGCGGGTTCAGGCACAAGAGGCTCCAGGGAAACAACTTGAGCGCCAGCAGGACGCGATTGCGTTCAATCAGTTCCAGGCGGCGGCCGGAGTCTTTGCCCAGGGTGGCGCCGCGATGATGGCGCACCACCGCCTCCGGCGTGTAGAGGCAGCGCCAACCGGCGATGCGCGCGCGCAGGCCCAACTCGGCGTCGTCGCCGTAGGCAAAAAAGTCCTCGTCGAAGCCGCCGATCTGGTCCAGCATTTCGCGGCGGTAGAGCGCGGCGCAGCCGTCGGGCCAGAGCACTTCCTCTTCGTGGTCGAATTGGCCCCGGTCGAGGACGCCGCTGCCGCGCCCCCGGTTCTGGCCATCGGGATAGATCAGGTGGCCGGCCTTATCGATGCGCGCCGGGTCTTCCCAAACCAGCACCTTGCTGGCCACCATGCCGATGTCGGGCGCCCGCGTGCAGGCGCGCTGGAGTGCCGCAAGCCAACCGGGACCCGCCTCGGCGTCGTTGTTCAACAAGGCGACGAACTCGCCGCGCCCCGCCGCGATCCCCTGGTTGTTGGCGGCGCAGAATCCCCGGTTTTCGCGGTTGCGGATCACGCGGGCGCGGAATTCGTGTTCCGCCAGGTCGGCCGAGCCGTCCGAAGAGCCGTTATCGACCACAATCGTCTCGAAGTCCACTCCGGCCTGTTGCGCCAGCGAACGGAGGCACGCCCGCAGCAGTTCCCGGCGATTCCAATTGACCACTACCACGGAGATCAATCGACTATGCTAGCAGGGTGATACCGGGCGGAACCCTCCGGGCGACGGCTTGACGGCCGCGGCCCCCCACCAGGCCAGGCCGGCCAGGGGGCCTGCCGCGCGGGTCAGTGCCGGCGGTTCGGAAAGACGGTCAAGACCGTGGTCAAACTGGGGTGGCGCCGTAGGCCCGCGCTCCAACGCTCGGCCGACGGCGATCCGCCGCGAGAGCCGGCCCCGACGCTCCGCCCCGCCAGCCGGTCCCACGAATCCGTTCCTCCCGCGCTTCACCCCGGCAGCCATCCGGCGCTCCGCTTCGTCGGTCGGCCGGCGGCGCTCCGGCGCCTAAGCCGACTGGCACTCACCCGGGCAGCCGGACCGCCGGTACCCCTCTAACGGCCAGCCGGGAAGGCAAGGTTTGCCCCGGCGCAGTGAATTGCCTGCGAGGCGCCCGAGGACTACCCTACCCGATGGACAGAAACCGGCGAGGAACCAGTGGGGACCGCTCTCCCCGCTGGCCGCCAGGATCTCCAAATGGCGTTTGGGATGGCATCGAGGGGGGTGCCCTGCGCGGCTGCCCCCAGCAGAATCGCCTCGCGGGGCATTCCGAATACTACGCAGCTTGCCTCGTCCTGCGCGATGGTGCGGGCGCCGGCCTGACGCATTTTGAGCAGGCCTTGGGCGCCATCCGATCCCATGCCGGTGAGCAACACTCCGGTAGCGTCCGCTCCGGCTGCCTCCGCTACCGACAGGAACAGCACGTCCACCGAGGGCCGCTGGTAGCAGACCCGCGGTCCCGTCTTGACTTCCACCGTGTAGCGCCCCGCCGACCCACGCAACAGCATGTGGAAATCCCCGGGAGCGACCAGCGCCAATCCGGGACGGAGCGTATCGCGGTCCTCGGCTTCCTTCACCTCGAAAGCGCATAGATCGTTCAGACGGTTGGCAAATGCCCGTGAGAACACCGGGGGGATGTGCTGGGCAATCACGATTCCTGGACACGACGCCGGCAGTTTCGAGAGCACCGCGGCGATTGCTTCGGTTCCTCCTGTGGAAGCTCCGATCGCGATCACCGACCCCTGCGGAGCGGCTCGATCGAAACCCTCCATGGCCGCCGGAGCCGCGGGCCGGTGGACTGGTTGCGACGCTGCCAGCGGCGCCCCCAGGCCAGGGCCCTTCAAGCGGGCCGCTGCCGCAGCCCGAATCTTGGCGGCCAGACTGTTACGCAATTCGCCCACCGAATACGGGCCGCCCGGCTTCGCCAGGACTTCCACTGCACCGAACTCCAGGGCCTCCACCGCCAGCCGGCAGGAGGGCTGCGCGAGCGAACTGATGAGAATCACCGGGAGGGGATGAAAATGCATCAGCTTCTTCAGGAACGTAATCCCGTCCATGCGGGGCATCTCGATATCCAGGGTGAGGACGTCCGGGTGCAGAGCCAGGATCTTGTCGCGGGCTACATAGGGGTCCGGAGCCGTGCCAACGACCTCCAGATCGGGTTCGCCCACCAGCGCCTCGGAGAGGATTTTCCGCACAATCGCGGAGTCGTCGACGATCAGGACGCGAGTTTTGCGGCCGTTGGTCATGAGCCGGCCCCGTGGTAAACGAAGCTCACGCTGAGCGCGCCGTCGGGGAGCTGGACGCGGCAGACAATCGCGTCGCCGCACCCGGTGAGCACGTCGCCGGTCTCGATGGTGGTCCGGGGCGGTGACAGCCGAAAGGTGGTCTCGCTTTCCACGCGGCTCAATACCGCGCCGCAAATCATGTTGGCTAATTCCGAGACCACCTCGGTGGTGCGGCCGGGTGGCAATTCGGAGGACTCCTGGCCCAGAAAGTCGGCGGCCATGCCCTGGGCCGCCTGGAGCGTGATCCGGAGGCTGAGCATGCCCGAGGGACTTCCCTCGAAATCCACACGCGACGCTACCAACTCCTCGATCGGCCGGTCTTCGACGGCTTGGCCCTCGTTTTGGACGAAGAACATCGTCTCGAGCACTTCGTCGACGGCCTCGCGGAGCGAAACGGATAATGCGGACCCGGTCACGCGGGCACCCCCAAAGTGGTCTCCAACTCAGCGCGCAGCACCTCGGGAAGGAACGGTTTGGACAAATAGCCGCGGGCGCCGATCGCCAGCAGGCGTTCCTTGCGGTGGTGGGTCGCGTCGGTGGAAATCACGATCACCGGAATGGATCGGAAAACGTCGTCCGCGGCCAGCCGGCGCAGGAACTCCTCCCCGTCCATGTGGGGCATATTGATGTCCGTCAGAATGGCGTCCACCCATTCGCCCCGCAGCAACTCCAGGGCTTCCTGGCCGTTAGAAGCCTCGAAGCACGCCGCCAGATCGAAGCCCGAAAGCCCGATCACACGCCGGACAAAAGCGCGCATGGCGGGCGAGTCATCGACGATCAAGAGCCGATAGGCCATTGGTTGCTCCTCTCTGCGGCGGCGCCGCCACCAGTTCCCGCTGCTCACCGGCTTCCTGCAGCCACACCCGTCCAGTACCGATCTGGAGGCGGACCGTGCGGGAGTTGGCGCCTCCCACCGCCTCGGCATGCACCAGGATCCCTTTCTTCCACAGGATCTTGCGCATGGCCAGGTAGTTGCGCTTGCCGATCTCGAAGACATTCTCCCGGTCCATCATCCGGGCGCCCCCGGCGGCGTGCACCATGAGCCGCTGTTTGGATGCCCCCTTGCTGCAAACCTGCTCCAACAACAGCGGAATCCCGGTATCGGCGAACATAAAAGGGTTGTCGCGGCCGCGCGCCGGGTCGATCCCCGAATCGGGCAGCATGAAATGCAGCAGTCCGCCCACATTGGCCTTCGGGTCGTGAACCGCCAGCCCGATGCAGGAGCCGAGGGCATAGGTGGCGAGCACCTGGCCCGGCACATCGGCTACCCGGCAATCCGCCATCTGGACTACGATCTGCTCCACGGCTCGCACCTCCTGCCTGGCTTCCGGTAGACCGCCGGACCAATGTATTCCAGGGAGTGGGCGACCCGGGTCAGGCTCTCCGCGTGTCCCACCAGCAGATATCCGCCCGGCTCCAGACAATCGCTGAGCTGCCGGACCACCCTTTCCTGCGTAGGCTTATCGAAATAAATCATCACGTTGCGGCAGAAAATCACCGGGAAGGGCTTGGGCCAGGCGTAGGACTCCAGCAGGTTCAGCCGCCGGAAAGACGCCATCGCCCGCATCTGGGGAGCCACGCGATAGGCCTTGGCAGGCTTGGTTTCGCGGGTGAAATAGCGCGACAGCCATGCCGCGGGGACCCCCTGGCACCGCTCTACCGGATAACAGGCCTGCGAAGCAAGTAGCAGCGCCTTGCGGGAAATATCAGTGGCGCAAATCCGTATCTTCGCGGCAGGCAGAGCGTCTCGCAGGAGGCAGGCCAAGGTCCAAACTTCTTCTCCGGTGGAACAGGCGGCGCTCCAGATTTCAATGGAATCGCGCCCGGCCAGCATTGGCAGTACCTTCTGCCGTAGAAAATTGAAGTGCTCAGGCTCGCGGAGAAACGAAGTGTGGTTTGTCGCCAGGGCATCGATCATGGCGGCCAGAGCTTCGCCGGTCGAGTCCTGCAGAATGTGCCGGTAGTACTCGCGATAGGAGCCGAAGCCGCCGGAACGGACCAGCCGCCGCAGCCGGGCGGTCACCAACTCCTCTTTTCCGGGTTTGAGGTCCAGCCCGAAGGTGGCATGCGCCAACTGCCGGAGTTCTTCGAACTCCTCGGGTCCCAGGGGGCGCACCGAATCCTGACCGGCCGGGCAGATTTCCGGACGTTTAGAGATCAGATTCACTGTTGCGTTCCTTGAAGAGCCGGTACAGGTCCAGGATGAGGCCCACGCGGCCGTCGCCCAGAATGGCGCCGCCCGAGATGCCGGTGACATTCTTGAAGGTTTCGCCGAGGGCTTTGATGACAACCTCCTGTTTGCCGATCAATTCATCCACCAGCAGGCAGAATCTCTGCCCCTCCACTTCGGCGACAATCAGGATGGACTCGAGTGGATCTTCCGACCGCGGGGCGACCCGGAACCGGCGGTAAAGACGCAGTACCGGCAGCAGGCTTCCCCGAACCAAGGCCATTTCGACGCGGTTCTGGACGGTCCAGATAGTTTCGGCCTGGGGCCGAAACATCTCCCGCACGGTAAACAGCGGAACGATATAGCGCTCCGGTCCCACGCCCACCACCAGACCGTCGATGATGGCCAGGGTGAGCGGAAGTTTCAGTAGAAACGAGGAACCGGCGCCGGGAGTCGAGCGGATTTCGATGCGCCCCCGGAGTTTCTCGATGTGCCTTCGCACCACATCCATGCCGACGCCCCGGCCGGAAACGTTGCTTACTTTTTGTGCGGTGCTAAACCCCGGCTCGAAGATCAGGTTGTAGATTTCGTTATCCGAGAGAGTCTTATCCTCGGCAATCAGTCCCCGCTCAATGGCCTTGGCCCGGATCTTCTCGCGATCCAGCCCGCGGCCGTCATCGGCAACCTCCACCACCACCTGTCCCGACTGGTGGTGGGCCTTGAGGTACACATGGGCGAGCGGCGGCTTGCCCTGTTCCTGGCGTTCCTGCGGGCTTTCAATTCCGTGATCCAGCGAGTTGCGGACCATGTGCATCAACGGATCGGCGAGTTCTTCGACAATCGTGCGGTCGAGTTCGATTTCGTCGCCGCTGGTCTCCAGTTCGACGCGCTTCGAGAACTGGCGGGAGAGATCCCGAACCAGGCGGGCCATCCGGCGGAACAGGGGACCGATGGGAACCAGCCGCATGGACATCGCGGTCCGTTGCAGTTCGGCCGTGATGCGGGTGAGTTGCGCCACCTTGCGCTGCAGTTGGGGGCTTTTGAGCGCCGCCAGTTCGCCGTCGTGCCGGACCAGCGACTCGGCAATGACCATCTCGCCCGCCATGTCGACCAGAAAATCGAGCTTCGTAGTATCGACTTTGACGGCCATGGTTTCACGCCGGGCCGGGCTCGCCGCGGCGGGCTGGGGCGCGATCTCCTCGACGGCGGCTCCCGCCGATTCTACTTGTGAGGCCAGAGCCACCAGGCCGTCCGGCGATTTGGTTTCAGGGGCTGCGTAGAGACCACGAATGCGTCCGATCAACGCCGAATCCGGGACCGGCGGCTGAGGGTTCTCGCCCCGCAGCCCGGATTCCACATAGGCCAGCCACTGGCGCAGGCAGTCTGCGCTCTGCAGGACTACGTCAATGGCGGCGGGAGTAATGGTCAATTCGCCATTACGGGCGCGATCCAGAACGGTCTCCACCTCGTGGGCCAGTTTTTGGACGTCCCATAGTTCCAGAAATCCGGCCAGCCCCTTGATGGTGTGGAACCCCCGGAAGGTGGCGTGAAGGGCTTCGGAATTGGCGGGATCGCGCTCCAGGACCAGAACGTGCGATTCGATGGCCGCCAGATGTTCGCGGCTCTCCAGGGCGAAATCCGCCAGCAGTTCCGGATCCTCGGCAATCTGGCGGTCCGCTGCGGCCGGCGCCGGATCAGCGGCCGGACTCGCGTCCAGCGCCCGTTGCAAGCAAACGATCCCCTGCTGCAAAGCCGCCAGCGACGCGCCGGCGGAGTCTCCCCAGGCGGCCTGCCCGATTTGCTGCACCACCGACGCGGCGGCGGCGGCCACCGATTCGGCCCGCTCGGCCGCGGCGGCCTTTTGGATTTGTTCGATGGCGGAGATCCATTCGGCCCGTGCGGAGAGCGGCTCCGGACCACCCATCACCAGCCGCAAGGCCAGTTCCTCTACCTGTTGGCGCAAGTCGACCGAGCAGGGCATGAATTACCTTCGGACCCCGGTCGCATGCCTAGCGGAGATCCCGGCCCTTGCTCCAAAAGTGTCAGCCAATGATTTCATGAGCATTCCTTCCCGTGTGCGTTTCGTCTCAATGCGCGAAGGCGTTGAGGTTGTGGAGTTCCTGGGACGACAGGACCTTGTCTATGTCCAGCAGGATTTTGACCTTGCCTTTGACTTTGGCCATACCCAGCAGGTACTGGCCGGCAATCTGCTCGCCGAAATCGGGGGTGTCTTCGATTTCGCCGCCCGTCAGATTCAAAACCTCCGACACGCCATCGACCACGATCCCCATCAGGATCGCGCCGGACTCGCCTTGAACCTGGGTCACAATAATACAGGTCCGTTGAGTGTAATCGGCGGCCGGGACCCCAAACTTCAGGCGAAGATCGATGACCGGCACTACCTTACCCCGCAGGTTGATCACTCCCTTGATGTGAGGGGGCGTTTGGGGGACCGCGGTGATCTCCTGCAGGCCCATAATCTCGCGGACTTTGAGGACTCGAATGCCGAACTCCTCACTGGCCAATTGGAACGTCAGGTACTTTCCGGCGCGGCTATCGGACTGAGACGGCGCGGCCGGTTCGTTGACGGATAGCATTGTGGTGGACATGGGTTCTCCCGATTCGGTTCAAATCTCCAGCGCACAGGTGTGGGTGGGCGCATGGAGGATGGGGTGGATTTTCTCCGCCTGGGCGAGGCACATTTTGACTACCAGCTTGTCGCCATCCCAGGGGAAGCGCAGCACGATCCATTCGGCGGTGCCGGCGCTCTTGGTACGGAAATTCTTTCCGAACACTACGGTTGGAATACTGAGGCAAAGAGCTCCCAGTTCCGGTTCCAGGCCGTTTTTCACGCCGCCAATGATCATATTGGTCAGCTCGGCAACCGCGTCGAGCACTTCTTCGTTGACGGCCGAAGCTTCCGTCATGAGCATCTGGCTGCATACCCGGCAAGCTACTTCGGGGGAGCACGTGACGCTGCCTGTACCGACCCATGGCCCGGCCAGGCCGATCAGGGAGACCACGCCGTCGTTGGCCTCGGGCTCGCCCGCTTCGATGGACACTTCGGCGGATTCCAGCTCAACTCCGAGCATGGTCGAGAAGACTTCCGTGGTCGCGTGGCGAATCCCGGTGACGATCAGTTCTTCTAGCTTCATAACGGTAGTGCCGGTTCCAGAATGCCAACCAGCTTCTCCTTGATTTGATCGGCGGTAAATGGCTTTCGGACATAGCCGGCGGCTCCCAGCCGTACCGCTTCTCCCACTTTGGTTTCGCCGCCTTCGGTGGTGATCATGACTACCGGAATATCGCGCCATGTGGGCGAGGCTTTCAGCGCGGCAAGCAACTGAATGCCATCCATTTTCGGCATGTTAATGTCTGTCAGCACCAGCCCGATTCTCTGTTTCTGCAAGATCTCCAGCGCCTCCTGCCCGTTACCCGCTTCCAAAATCGTGTGGATCCCCATTCCGGTCTGGTGAAGCACCCGTTGCAGGATTTTGCGGATGGCGGCAGAATCGTCCACAACCAAGACATCCGGTTCCATGTGACTCCTTCCACCTACATTCATCGGCCGAGAGGCCGCAATCCATTAGAGGAAAGCCGGAAAAAATCGCTGGGGTCTGGCAACCCGCTCTGCGAGAACCTCCGGTTGCCCCGGGAGCCGGCGACGGCCAGTCACTGCGGGCTAAAGTTTTTGGCGAAGCTGCCGATCTTCTGTCAAGGAGCCTGAATTGTGAACCGCCAGCTTTCGCAGCAGGAGATCGACGCCGTCTTTCAGAATATGCAAGACAAGCGCCGCGAGTCGCCCGCCATCAAGTTCGATTTCCGCCGGCCGGACCGGATACCCAAGTCCCAGGTCCGCGCCATCCATCTGCTGCACGACACCTTCGTTCGAAACCTGGTTTCGAGCCTTTCGGCCTACCTGCGCTCCTACTTGACGGTCAACCTGGTCAGCGTGGAGCAGCTCTCCTACGCCGAATTTCTGGACGGGCTACCCTCGCCTACGTGCATGGTCTCGCTGGGCCTCAGTCCTTACGATGGCAACGGCGTTCTGGAACTGAATCCTTCTTTGGTGTTTCCCATTCTGGAGATGCTGCTGGGCGGGACGGGCAGGTCGTCAGCTTCGATCCAGCGCGATGTCACGGAAATCGAACAAAAACTGCTGGACGGCCTGTTCCGCATCGTGCTGCACGATCTGCGCGAGGCCTGGAAGGGCGTCACCGCCGTGGACTTCACCATCGAGGCGATGGAAACCGAGCCCCAATTGCTGCACATTCTGGCTCCCAACGAAGCCGTGGTGGCGATTGCCATTGAGGTGCGGATCGGCGAAAGCGTAGGAATGATGAACATCGCCATGCCGTCCATCGTGATCAAGATGATGCGCCAGAAGTTCGATCAGCAATGGTCCGTGCGCAAAACCCACGCCAGCGAGGCCGAACAGGCGCGCGTGCTGCGGCTGTTACGGGGTTCGTCGCTCCGGCTGGAGGCGCGGCTGGAGGGACCCACGCTTTCGGTGCGCGATCTCCTGGAGTTGCGGGAGGGCCACCTGTTGACCCTGGATTACCCGGTGGAACGCCCTCTGGAACTCAGGGTCAATGGAGAGCGGAAATTCCGCGCTCAGATCGTGGGCACGGGGAAGAAAAGGGCCTGCCTGATCGATAAGGTCTATCCGTCCCCGGCTCAAGGCAGAATCAACGAAGAGGCAGAAGGCTCTTTGGGAGGGGCGCCATAGAAATCCCATAGCAGGTTGAGGAACGCCCGGCCGCGCTGGCGGCCATTGTTCCGGTCGAGTTCGAGGCGCTGCAAAAACGCCAGCACGAGGAGCACATCGCTGTCTCGCGTCTTCGAGACGCCGTTTTGCGATTCCTCCCGACGGAGATCTTCCAAGCTCTGCTGAAGGGCGCGGTAAATGTGGAGAGCCGGCCGGCTCTGGGGAAGGCTTTCGTAGTAGATGCCGCTTTGCAAAGTTCGGAAGGTGCGGATCAATGCGTCCAGCGCCTCCCGCGCATCGAAATCAACGATGCCCGGAACGCTCAGCGCGGCTTGAACCAAACGATGAGACAAAAACGCCACCAATTGGTCATTTTCTTCCAGCGCCTTCTCGGTTACGCGGATGTCGGAATTGGGTGGGTCGGTCGAATTCAAGGATGGGGGATCCTGGTGTTTGCGGGCCTCCTGGAGAAACTCGCATTCAAAGGGACAAGTAACGGTGACTTCGCGCCCCGAGCCACAGCAGAGCGTGCAGATGTCCCCGCCCACTCCCGGGCAAAACCGCCGCGGGCGCCGGATCTGGCAAATGGCACAGGTCATTTCCTTAGTATAGAAGCCGGGGGGCGCGCCGCGTATCCCGCACTCACCGCAGAGCACACGCATCGACTGCTGTGGGTGTTCCTGGGACGAGCAGACTCCCGACAGCCCAGAGGCGGGCGCAGGTTCCATTCGACGCCAGGGGTGGCCTCCGGGCCCGGAGACGCGGAACAAGCGCGGAGGAGAGTCACGCTAACGCAAGGTCTCAGAGACAGCGGAGTTTCCGCAGAGTCGCAGAGAGCGCCGGGCAAGCGCGCAGAGGGTCAAAGGAACTTGTGGGGGACCCCAGCGCCCGCCCGGCGGCCTCCGCCCCGCTGTCCAACCGCACTACCTTTCTGCCCAACCTCACCACCTTTGGGGGACGGCGGGAGAGCCGATTTGCTGCTCGTAGACGCGGCGGAAGAACCCGTCGGTCATGCCGGCGATATAGTCGCACACCACGCGGTGGGCCGGTTCGTCCAACGCCGTCTGCCGATGGGGATCCGGCAGGCGCTCCGGATGAGCCAGGAACCACTGAAACAGTTCGGCGATCATGGCTCTCGACTGGCTGCGGTCTTCGCCGAGCAGCGCCGAGTCGTAAACCCGCGCGTGCAGCAGTCGCTTCAAGGCGCGGCTGGTTTCGGCGGCCTCCGGGGTGAACGCTGCCAGGCGTGTAGGAAAGGCTGCCACGTCCCGCCAGGTCTCCACGGACGCTTGGCGGGATCCTCGCACGGTGCCTTCGATGACGCCCGACACCAGGAAATCGATCAACGGACGGAGACCCTCCTGAAATCGCTGCCGGCTGGAGGCGCCCGGAAAATCGGTTTCCGCGGTTTCATAGTTGACCCGGTATTCGGGGGTCGCATCGGCCACGTCCGCAGCCGTCAGAATGCCTGCCGAGAAGGCGTCGTCCAGGTCAGCCGTGTTGTAGGCGATCTCATCGGCCAGGTCGATCAGTTGGGCTTCGAGCGGCGGACGCAATCCGGGCAGAAAGGGGTCCGCCTCGGGACACTCCCCGGGAGCAAAATCGCGCGAATGTTTAATGATGCCCTCACGGACTTCGAAAGTCAGGTTCAGACCGGGAAACCGGGCGTAGGGCTGTTCAAAGCTTTCCACAATCCGCAAGGCGTGCAAATTGTGGTCGAAGCGATCTCCAAAACGGGCCATCTGAAGGTTCAGTTCGTGCTCGCCGGCGTGCGCGAAGGGGGGATGTCCGATATCGTGCGCCAGGGCCAGGGCCTCGGTAAGGTCTTCGTCGAGACCCAGCACCCCGGCCAGTGTGCGTGCAATCTGCGCCACTTCGATGGTGTGGGTCAGCCGGTTGCGAAAATGATCGCTGAGCCCCGCGGCGAATACCTGGGTCTTGGCCTCCAGCCGGCGAAAGGCGCGGGAATGCACGACGCGATCCCGATCGCGCTGGAAAGGATTTCGATAGGTATGGGCGGGTTCCGCATAAGACCGCCCCCTTGATTGGGCGACTGGAAACCGCAGGTGCGCCAGCATGGCGGGAAGTGCCCGCCTACTGGGCCGGTATTTCGCCGTAAACCTGCAGCGCCACCTGACCCACTTCGCCAGGCGCGTTACGCAGGGGGTCAAGCAGCTTGCGGGCTTCGGCCGGCTTCTTCTGAGCGATGGCGCGGGCCAACGCAATGGTCGCCTGGTCTTTCGAGACGAAGATGGTCGGGTGCTCCATCAACTCGCGCAGAAGGCGCTCGCCCTTATCGCTATGTCCTTCGGCGAAATAGACTTCGGCCAGCGACAGCTTGGCTAGCGAGGCGTACTTGGCATCGCCGTGGTCGACCACCTCGGCGAAGCTCTTCTCGGCGTCCGCCAGTTTGCCCTGGTCTGACTGGAAGGATCCCAGATAATATTGGGCAATTTCGGCTTCGGCGCTGCCACTGTACTGGTTCTTCAAATCGGTGAAAGCCTTCAGCTCGGCCTGATCCTTGGCGTCCTGCGTTGGAAAACTCGCCTGGCCGGCAGGTGCCGGGCCTACAGGGGCGTCCTGAATGGCGATAGCCTTCGTCAAGGCTGCCTCGCGCGCCGCATGCTGCCGCCCCGAGTAGAACAGGAACCCGAAGACCACCAGGGCGACTGCCAACCCCACGCCCCCATAGCGGATGATTTCCTTACGGTGCTCCTCGAAGAGCGTTACCGTGTGCTCGATTTCAAGGGCAAACTTGTCTGTCTTTAACTCTTTACGGGTGATTCTAGCCACGAAAACCTCAGATGTCCGGAAATACGATTTTAACACGTCCGGCCGGCGGCGCATGGCCGGAGTCGCTCCAGGCTGCTATCCTGTTGGGCTCATGTATCTGAAAATTCTGGCCCACCCCGTCTTCGCCGGGCTGAACTTCCACATGCCCATGATCGTCAACCTGTCGCACCCCCTGGTAATGTTCCAGGGCGAGAACGGATCCGGCAAATCCACGCTGCTTCACTCACTGTACTACGCTCTCAAGGGCGAGCGCGTGGAGGGCTACGTGTACAAACTGGACCCCGCCGGGGTGAAGATCGGCAAGAGCTTCCTGTTCGACGCTGAGCAGCACAATCCGCGCAACCAGGTGGAGGCGTTTCAGGACCAGCCGGAGATGCTCGAATTCCTGCGCCTGGCAAGCCACGGCCAGGTAATGCTGTCGTTGTTCAAAGAAAGCTTCCCGAAACTGCCGGATGGCACCATTCTGCTGCTGGACGAGCCGGAGATGGCGTTGTCGGTTTCCAACCAGCGCCGCGTTCTGAAGATGCTGAAGGAACTCGTGGACCAGAAGGGCTTCCGCATCGTTTGCGCCACGCACTCCCCGGTCCTGATCGAAGCGCCGGACACCTACGTCATCAACCTGGACCGCCATATCAATCGCAACACCATCACCACGGACATGGGAATCGAAGGCGCCAGCACCATTCAATAGGGCCAATCCACAGGAAACCAAATGACTTGCTGCCCGGAATTCGAACGGCTGGTGGACCGCGACCTGGCCATTTGCGCGCAGCCCTACCAGCTTTCGAACGGCACCATCATCACCGATATCGATACCGAATACTTTTTGGTTTTCGGCGACGACCGGCACCAGTTTGTGGGTCTGCACTACTGCCCATTCTGCGGCCGCGCGCTCTCGCGCCAACTCTGGAACCGGGAGAAGAAGAAATAAAGTCGACGGGAACGGTGCCCCTGATCGGGCGCGGCGGCCCACTGTTTGAGCGGATCGCGGGCCGCTGATTTGATGTGGCAGAACGCGGCCTGGCAGTCGGGCGAGGGCGGGGGATGGCGGCAGTCGCGCGTAGATCCCGCGGCATGTGGAGTGGAGTGCGGCGGTCCACTATTGTCCAGTAGCATGTGGCTGGCCGTCAGAGGGATACTGGCGGGGCGGAGTGCGGGGATGGCTCAGTCTGCGGAGCGCCGACGGCCGACCAACGGAGCGGAGCGCCGGATGGCTGCGGGAGTGAAGCGCGAGCGGTAGCGGATCGTGCGCCCGGCAGTTGGGCCGGAGTGCGGGGACGGCTCAGGCGGCCGGAGCACCAGCGGCCGACCAGCGGGGAGTGCTGGATGGCTGCCGGAGCGAGTCGCGAGCGGTAGCGGATCGTGCGTCCGGCAGTCGGGCACGGATCCCTGAGTCGGCTGCTGGAGCAACCCTCGACCGTCCGTTATGGCGAATGGTGGCCCGCCCGGCGCGGCTGGGCGGGCGGAGCTTGGGGAATCCGCTGCTTCACCCTGTCCCTCAGCGCTCGGGCCGCCGGCATCATCAACCGTCTCACCCCGCCAGCGCTTTCAGATTCCGGCCGCAAATCACGCTGCCTTGCAGCTTATCGCCGCCGGGACCGGCCCAATGGGTCTCCAGGCTGATCCATCCGGCGTAACCGTCCGCGCGCAGCGCCGCCACCTGGCCCGGCCAGTCGATGCTGCCCTTGCCTAGCTCGCACCAGGCCGGCGTGTGACCCTCCACGGTGCAGTCCTTGGCGTGCACATGCACGATGCGCGACGCCGGGATCTTCCGATATCCCTCCGGGTAGGGCGTCTCGCCGGCCACCAGCGCGTTGGCCGGGTCCCAGACCACCCTCAAATTGGGGTGCTCCAGCGCCGCCAGCAGCGGAGCGGTCTCGGCGCCGGTTCCCAGGTTGCACGCGTGTTCATTCTCCAGGCCGATGTTGACGCCGTGCCCGGCGGCCTGTTCCGCCAGGTCGCGCAGCGCCTCCACAATCCGCGAGAAACACTGCTCCGGCCTCACCGTGCGCCAGTAGGAGAAGACGCGAATGATCCCCGCGCCGGTGCGGTGGGCGATTGCGAAGGCGCGCGCGGCCAGGCGCGGCTGGTCGGCGAAGGTGTGGCGGGAGGCGAACATGTCCTTCTGGAACCGCGCATCCACTTCGGGCGCATCCGGCAGCACGCACTTCAGCAACGGCGAGGCGATGGAGATAATCTGCAAGCCGGCGGCGTGCACGATGGCGATGGCGCGGTCCAGCTCTTCATCCGTCAGGTCCACGACGTTCTTGCCGAAGACCATGCGCAACTCGGCGCCGGCCATGCCGGTTCCGGCCATGGAGGCAACGGCGGTCTGCAAGTCGGGTGAGAATTCATCGGTGATGGCGGCGATCGGGTATGGTTCCATGGAAGCTCCATTATAGAGGCCGGAAGCAATGCGAGAATAGCAGAGATGCCCCGTCTTGCCAGCTCCGTTGAGAAGGTGCCGCAGTCGCGGATTCGCGAGCTGGCGGAGATCGCCCTGTCCATGGATGGCGTGCTCCGCCTGTACTTCGGTGAATCCAACTTGCCGACGCCCGATTACATCAAACAAGCCGCCATTCGGGCCCTCCATGAGGGCTACACCTACTACACCGAAAACGCCGGCTTGCCCACGCTGCGCGCAGCCATCGCGGAAAATTACCGGCGGCTGCACGCCGTGGAACTGGACCCCGCGGGGGAGATCGTGGTGACGGCGTCGGGAGTGCAGGCGCTCAACGTGGGCATCCGCTGCGCGCTCGATCCGGAAGACGAAGCCCTGGTGCTCACGCCGGCGTGGCCCAACGGTTCTTCCAGCGTCATGATGGCCAACGCCTGCGTGCGGCAGATTCCGCAGCCGCTTTGCGGCGACCGGTATCGCATCGATTTCGACGCGCTCGAAGCGGCCGTCACCCCGCGCACGCGGCTGCTGCTGTACACTTCGCCCTCCAACCCGCTCGGCTGGGTGGCCACCCAGGACGAACAGCGCGGGCTGCTGGATTTCGCCCGGCGCCATGGCCTGTGGCTGCTGGCGGACGAGGTTTACGACCGGCTCTATTATGCCGGGCGGGAGCTGGGCGAACCGGTGCCCTCGATCCTCCGCCTGGCCACGCGCGAGGACGCGGTGATGGTGGTGCACTCATTTTCCAAGAGCTATTGCATGACCGGCTGGCGCGTGGGCTGGCTGGTGGCGCGCCGCGATCTGGCCGCCAAAGCCACGCAACTGAATGAATTCATCATTTCGCATGCGCCCAGCTTCGCGCAGCGCGCCGGCGAAACCGCCCTGGCCGATGGCGAACCCGAGCTGCGCCGGATGCTCGCTCGGCTGAAGGAGAACCGCGATCTATGCCTGGACGCGCTGGGCGGATGCTCCGGGGTGACGGCGCCGAAGCCGGATGGCGCCTTTTACCTGTTTCCACGGATTGCCGGCCTGGAGGATTCCTTCGGTTTCTGCCGCCGGCTGCTGGAAGAGACGCGCGTGGGTCTCGCGCCGGGGGTGGCCTTCGGCGCCGGCGGCGAAGGCTCGATTCGAATCTGTTACGCGGCGGAGCGCTCCATTCTGGAACCCGCCATGGAGCGGCTCACCCGCTTTTTGCGCATGGGCGCATGAGGAAACCAACCAAAAGACAGAAACCAACTATGAGAAAGGAGAGCACACGATGAAAGGCTTTAAGCAGTTCCTGATGCGAGGCAACGTGTTGGACCTGGCGGTCGCGGTGGTGATGGGCGCAGCCTTCGGAGCGGTGGTGACGGCCCTGGTCAAGGACTTCATCAACCCGCTGATCGCCGCTATCATGGGCAAGCCCGATTTTTCGGCGATCGCGTTTACCGTGAACAAGAGCAAGTTTGCCATCGGCGATTTCTTTAACGCGCTGGTTTCGTTTGTCCTGATTGGTACGGCGGTGTATTTCCTGGTGATCCTCCCGATGAATACGCTGATCGCCCGCATGAAGCGCGGGGAAGTTCCGCCTGACCCAACCACCAAGAAGTGCCCGGAGTGCCTGAGCGAAATTCCGATCGCGGCGCGGCGCTGCGCCTTCTGCACCAGTTCGCTGGTAGCCGCATCCCGGCCGTGAGACCCTGCGAGAATGAAATCATCAAATCGGGAGATGCCGATGGCCGCTGGAGGAGCAGGAGCAGCCGCAGCCGCAATCGTCCAGGCGATTAAAGCCTCGGGTGTATTGGTGCGCCTCGAACCCCAGGAGTTTGTCAGGCTTGTGGGCCGCATTGCGGAGCCGCTGGTGGTTTCGGCGCAAGGCGGCCTCTTCCGCACGCGGTATCGATACCTGACTTCTTACAAAGGCCTGGCGTTTTTCACCGAGTCGCGCGAGTCGCTGCCCCTGCCCGGCAACAGCGAGCTGATCACCGCCGGGCGGATCTGGATTCCGGCATAACGCGACGGCGGATCGCATTTTCCGCCTGAATCGGCGCAGTTGGAGAGTGGCTATCACTGGCGCGGAACGGGCCGGGCTGGCGGCCGCGGTAGCGATCCCCGACCGGGTGTTGTTCCCGAATGAGCGGCTGCGCGGCCACTGCGTACAAGTCGTCCGCCCTCAGCGGCCGCAGTTCGACCAGTTCCACCAGCTCACCTTTCACAACCGGTTGGATCTCGATGGGCATCGCGCTACTGCCGCTACTTCTGCCGCAGCAGCCGGTCGTACACTTCGCGCTTGGAAAGCCCGCGGCGGCGGGCCACCTGCTTGATGGCGTCCATACGCGGCGCGCCTTCGCGCACCAGGGCCTCCACCGCCTCGTCCATGGGCGTGTCGTCGGGCGGCGGCTGGGTGGCTTTGCCGATCAGGATGGTGAATTCGCCCTTCACCGCTTCCCGGCAGGCGAGCTGCGTGCGAATTTCGGCGGCGGTGCCGCGCAGGAACTCCTCGTGGATTTTGGTGAGCTCGCGGGCCACCACCACGGGCCGCGGCCCCAGGGTCTCTTGGATGGCCGCCAGGGCCTCCAGAATGCGGTGCGGCGCCTCGTAGAATACCAGCGTGGCATCCTCGCCGGCCAAGGCTTCCAGAATCCTGGTGCGGGCGCCCGGCTTAGGGGGCAGAAAGCCGCCGAAGTGGAAGGCGTCGGTGGGCAATCCGGAGCCGGCCAGGGCGGCCAACGCCGCGGACGGGCCGGGGATGGGCAACACCGCAATTTCATTCAGGATGGCCGCTTTCACCAGCCGGTAACCGGGGTCCGAAACCAGGGGCGTGCCCGCATCCGTCACCAGGGCCACGGATTCCCCGGCGAGCATGCGGGCCACCAACTCGGCGGCGCGCTCCATCTCGTTGTGCTCGTGATAGCTGATGGTGGCCTTCTGAATGCCGTAGTGGTCCAGCAGCATGCGGGTGTGGCGGGTGTCCTCGCAGGCGATCAGGGAAGCCTCGCGGAGCACGCGCACGGCGCGGTAGGTGATGTCTTCCAGGTTGCCGATGGGGGTAGCGACAATGTAGAGCGGGCCGGGCACTCGATGGCTACTTCTCGCCCACGTCCTGCACGGTGGGCAGAGTGGAGACGTTCCAGCCGCCGCCCAGGGCCTGGATCAGCAGGACGCTGGCGGTCATGCGCCGGGTTTGCAAATCGATGGCCGTGCGCTCGTCCTGCAGGGCGATGGTCTGCGAGGTGATCACCTGCAGGTAGGTGGCGATACCGCCCAGGTACTGGGCCTTGGAAAGCGCCAGCGAGCGCTCCGCCGATTTCACGGCCCGGTCGGTAACCACCGCTTCGTTTTGCATGACGCGTAGCGCCGACAGGTTGTCCTCCACCTGTTGGAAGGCGGTCAGCACGGTCTGGCGGTAGTTGGCGGCGGTGGCGTCGTAGGCGGCCTGATATTCCACCACGGTGGCCTTGCGCTTGCCGGCGTCGAACAGAATCTGCGCCAGTTGCGGTCCGATGGTCCAGAAGCGGCTCGGCCAGGTGATCCAGTCGAGGATTTTGCTGGCTTCGAATCCGCCCGTGGCGCTCAGCGTCAGGGTGGGGTAAAACGCGGCCATGGCGATGCCGATCTGCTGGTTGGCGGCGGCGGCCTGCCGCTCGGCCTCGGCGATATCGGGACGGCGCTCCAGCAGAACCGAAGGCAATTCCAAGGGAATTTGCGGAGCCGGCACGCGAATGGGGGCTTGTGGGATGGAAAGCTCCGCGGGCGGCTTGCCGATCAGCACGGCGATGGCGTGCTCCAACTGGGTGCGCTGGACTCCCAGGTCTACCAGCGACGCCTCGGTGGTGTAGAGCTGAGTTTCGGCCTGCGCCACGTCGGAATCTGATGCTACCCCGCCGGCGTAGCGGTTGCGGGTGAGCGTCAGATATTCCTGGTACGACTTTGAGGTCTGATCGAGCAGGGCGACATCGCCATCGGTCCCGTGAAGCTGGAAATAGTCCTCGGCAAGCTCCGCCTGGTAGAGCAGGCGGGCGTCTTCCAACTGGGCGGCGGTGGCTTGGGCAGAGTTGGCGCTGGCCGTCACCGTGCGATGGATGCTGCCCCAGAGGTCTACGGTATAGGAGGCGTTGATGCCCACGTCATAGATACCGAGCGGCGCACCCTCGCCATTGATCGCCCCGGCGCCGCTTCCCACACGCGTGGAAGACTGCGAACCAGTTGCCGAGGTGGATCCTGTAACCAGAGGAGACAAGGCCGAGCGCGCCACCCGCACGGCAGCTTTGGCTTGGCGCAAGTTGGCCTCGGCCTGGAGCACGTTCTGGTTGGAAATGTTCACCTGCTCTTCCAGGGCGTTCAGGCCAGGATCGCCAAAAATCTCCCACCACTTGCCGCGCAGCACGCCATCGTTGGGCTGGGCTTCTTTCCAGCCCGCCGGGGGCGCTTCCTTGAAATTCTCCGGAACGGCCGTAGCAGGCCGCTGATAGGGCGGAACTTTGAGGCAGCCGGTGGAAAGCAGCGCTACGGCGAGCGGGCCGGCAAGAAAAGCAATTCGGACGGGGCGCATGTATGTTAGCTTTCCGATTCCATGGCATCCAGCGGCCGGCGCTGAACCCCGCGCACACGCTCCCACCAGTGCTGCAGCCGGTCGAAGTATAGGTAGACCACCGGGGTGGTGAACAACGTCAGCGCCTGGCTCATCAGCAGCCCGCCGATGATGGTGATGCCCAGCGGGCGGCGCAGCTCCGATCCGGTGCCCGAACCAAGCGCCAGGGGCAAGGCGCCCAGCATGGCGGCAAAGGTGGTCATCAGGATGGGGCGGAAGCGCAACAGGCTGGCTTCGAAGATGGCGTCGCGGGGATTTTTGCCCTCCAGGCGCTCGGCGGCCAGGGCGAAATCGACGATCAGGATACCGTTCTTCTTCACCAGGCCAATCAGCAGGATGATCCCAATCATGGCAATCACGCTGAGGTCGGTGTGGGTGAGCAGAAGCGCCAGCAACGCGCCGACGCCGGCCGATGGAAGCGTGGAAAGAATGGTCACCGGATGGATGTAGCTTTCGTAGAGGATGCCGAGCATGAGGTAGACGGCGGTGAGCGCCGCGGCAATCAGGTAGGGCTCGCTCGAGAGCGAATCCTGGAAGGCCGCGGCAGTGCCGGAATACCCGGTCTGGATGGTCGGCGGCAGACCAATCTTATGCGCGGCCGCGTCGATCGCCAGTTCTGCATCGCCCAGCGCCACGCCGGGCTGTAAGTTGAACGAGATGGTGACCGAGGGAAACAGTCCCTGATGATTCACCGCCAGAGGGGCCACTGTGGGACCGTAATGCGCGATGGCACTCAGCGGAACCTGCTGGCCGGTGGGAGAGGTCACGAAAATATCCCGCAACGTCTCGGGATTCTGCCAGTATTGCGGCGCGGCCTCCATCACCACGTGATACTGGTTCAGGGACTTATACATGGTCGATACCTGGCGCTGGCCGAAGGCGTCGTAGAGGGTGTTATCGATCAACTGCGACGAGATGCCGAAACGCGCGGCAGTGGCGCGGTCGTAGACGACCATGGATTGCAAGCCGCGGATCTGCTGGTCGCTGTTGACATCCACGATGATGGGGATGGTCTTCAACTCGGCGAACATCTGCGGCGAGTAATTGACCAGGTCCTGCAAATTATCGCCCCGCATGGTGAATTGATAGAGCGCGGCGGTGCTGTGTCCGCCCACGCGCAGGTCCTGGGAAGCCTGCAGGTACAAGGTGGCTCCCGGAATTTTAGCCAGCTTGGGGCGCAGGCGCTGCATGATGTAATCCACCGTGATCTTGCGCTCGGCGAGGGGCTTGAGCGCCACGAACATGCGGGCCTGATTGATGGTGTTGGCGCTGCCCCCACCGCTGCCGCCCGTGAATCCATTGACCGTCATCACGGCCGGATCGGCGGCCACGATGTTGACCATCTGCAGCAGAATATGGTCCATGGATTGGAACGACGTGTCCTGGTCGGCGAGGATGGAGCCGACCATGCGCCCGTTGTCCTGCTCCGGAAAGAAGCCTTTCGGCACGCGCAGGAACAGATATACATTCAAGCCGATGGTGGTCAACAGAATCATCAGGGTGACGAACGAATGGCGGAGCGCCACCGAGAGGATCCGGCTATACAGATTCACCACCCAGTTGAACACGCTCTCGACGAAATCGTACAGCCGCCCGTGGGTTTCATGGTGCCGCAACAGGTGCGCGCACATCATGGGCGTGGCGGTGAGCGAGACCAGCATGGATACCAGGATGGCCACCGAAAGGGTAATGGCGAATTCGTGCAACAGGCGGCCCACAATGCCGCCCATCAGCAGCAGTGGAATGAAGACCGCCACCAGCGAAATGCTCATGGTGACCACCGTCGGGCCGATTTCCTTGGCGCCCTTCAGAGCGGCCGTAAACGGACCCATCCCGGCTTCCAGGTAGCGGGTGATATTTTCGATCACCACGATGGCGTCGTCCACCACGAAGCCCGTGGAGATGGTAAGGGCCATCAGCGAGAGATTATCCAGGCTGTAGCCGCACAGGTACATCACGCCGAAGGTTCCGAGCAGCGATACCGGAACCGCGATACTGGGGATGAAGGTGCTGCGGGCGTTCTTGAGGAATACGAAGACCACCAGGACCACCAGAAAGACCGAGAGCAGCAGGGTAATCTCCACATCGTGCACCGAGGCGCGGATGGTCTGGGTCTGGTCCATGGCGATCTGCATGTCGATGGCGGCCGGAATGGCGGCGTGGAGCTGCGGCAGCACGGCGCGAATGCGGTCCACGGTATCGATAATATTGGCGCCCGGCTGGCGGAAGATGACCACCAGCACGGAAGGCTTGCCATTGGCGTATCCGGCATTGCGCAAGTCTTCCACCGAATCGACCACGTCGCCGACATCCGAGACCCGCACGCTGGCGCCGTTATGATAGGCGATCAGCAGGGGCTTATAGTCGACGGCTTTGAAGATCTGGTCGTTGGCGCCGACCTCCCAGATGATGTTTCCATTGGCGAAGTGCCCTTTGGGAGTGTTGGCGTTGGCGGAAGCCAGGACGGTGCGGACCTGCTCCATTCCGATGCCGTACTTGTTCAACGCGTTGGGATTCAACTCGACGCGTACGCCCGGAAGCGCGCTGCCTCCCACGCCCACCTGGCCGACACCGCGAACCTGCGCCAGTTTCTGGGCCATGATGGTGGACGCGGCGTCGTACATTTCGCCCTTGCCCAGGGTTTTGGAGGTGAGGGCGAGCATGAAAATGGGCGAATCGGCGGGGTTCACCTTGCGGTAGTTGGGATTGCTGGGCAGGTTGCTCGGCAGATAACCGCGGGCGGCGGCGATGGCGGCCTGCACGTCGCGAGCCGCGGCGTCGATGTTGCGGTTCAAATCGAACTGGAGGGTGATGCTGCACGAGCCGAGGGTACTCGAAGAAGTCATCTCGGTGACGGCGGCAATGCGCCCGAACTGGCGCTCCAACGGAGTGGCCACCGAAGACGCCATGGTCTCGGGACTGGCGCCCGGCAAGCTGGCGCTCACCGAGATGGTGGGAAAGTCCACTTGCGGCAGCGGAGAGACCGGCAGAATCTGGAAGGCCACCGCGCCGGCCAGGGCGATGGCGACAGCCAGCAGCGTGGTGGCAACCGGCCGGTGAACAAATGGCGCGGAAACATTCATGGCATCACTCCGCGGGGACTACGCCGGGGTCCAGGTCGGCGGTGCTGGCTTCGGTGGTATGCCGCGAGAAGCGGTGAGCCAGGCGGTCGAAGAAGAGGTAGATGACCGGCGTGGTGAAGAGCGTCAACATCTGGCTGATGAGCAGGCCGCCGATCATGGTGATGCCGAGCGGGCGGCGCAGCTCCGACCCGGTGCCGGTGCCGAGCGCCAGGGGAACGGCGCCCAACAGGGCCGCCATGGTGGTCATCATGATCGGACGGAAGCGCAACAGGCACGCCTGGTAAATGGCGTCGATGGGCGCCATGCCTTCCTTACGTTCCGCGTCCAGCGCGAAATCGATCATCATGATGCCGTTCTTCTTCACAATGCCGATCAGCAGGACAATGCCGATCAGCGAAATGACGCTGAAATCCTGGCCGCAAATATTGAGCGCCAGCAGGGCGCCCACCCCGGCGGAGGGGAGAGTAGAGAGGATCGTGATGGGATGGATATAGCTTTCATACAGCACGCCCAGCACGATGTACACGGTGACCAGGGCGGCCAGAATCAGAACCCACTCGTTGGCCAGGGAGGCAATAAATGCCTCGGCCGTGCCCTGGAAGGATCCGATAATGCTGGCCGGCATGTCGAGATCGTCCTTGACCTTGTTGACGGCATCCACGGCATCGCCCAGGGACGCCTTGGGCGCCAGGTTGAAGGAGAGGGTGATGACGGGGAACTGGCCCTGGTGGTTCACGGTGATGGGGACGGCGATGTTTTCCACGTGGGTAAAAGCGCTCAGCGGAACCTGGCCGCCGGTGGGGAATACGGAAGAGGAGGCGATGGCGCCGCCGCTCAACTGGCTGCTGGCGATGGCCGTACTGGCGGCCGCCGCGGCGCTGGCGGAATTGGCGGCGGTGGTGGCCGCGGTGCTGGAGTTGGCCGGTCCCGAAGAGAGTGCGGTAGTGGAAGAACCGCCCGCCACCAGGCCCGACGCGGAGCTGGAAGCTCCCGTGCGGATGAACAGATTGCGCAAATCGAGCGGATTCTGCTGGAATTCGGGCTTGACTTCGAGCACTACGTGGTACTGGTTGAGCTGCGTGAACATGGTGGAGACTTCACGCTGGCCGTAGGCATCGTAGAGAGTCTGGTCGATGGTCGAAGGGGTGATGCCCAGCCGCGAAGCCGTGTCCCGATCGAAAACCAGCTTGGCGCGCAGGCCCTGCAACTGCTGGTCGGTGGCCACATCGGTCAGCTCCGGCAGCTCTTTCAGCCGCTCCACCATGCGCGGAGCGTATTCGTTCAACTCCTCGGCGCTGGGGTCTTCGAGGGTGTACTGGAACTGCGTGCGGCTGACGCGGTCTTCCACGGTCAGATCCTGCACCGGCTGCATAAACAGGGTGATCCCGGCCACCTTGGACAGACCGGGCTGCAGGCGGCGGATCACGTCGCTGGCGCTCATTTTGCGCTCCGCCAGCGGTTTCAGATTGATCAGAATACGGCCGCTGTTGAGCGTGGTGTTGGTGCCGTCGATGCCGATGAAGGAGGACAGGCTATCCACCGCCGGGTCGGTCAGAATGGTCTTGGCGAGCTGCTGTTGCAGCACGGACATTTCGGGGAACGACACGGTTTGCGCGGCTTCCGAAACGCCCTGGATCACGCCCGTGTCCTGGATGGGGAAGAAGCCCTTGGGGATGGTATAGAACTGGTAGCAGGTGAGCGCCAGGGTTCCGGCGGCCACCAGCAGGGTCGCCGTTTGCCATCGCAGCACAAACTGCAACATCTTGCCGTACAGCGCGATGACGGCCTCAAAAGCGCGCTCGGAGGCGCGATACAGGCGTCCCTGGCCGGCCTCGGGGGTGTGCTTCAGCAGCTTCGAGCACATCATGGGCGTCAGCGTCAGCGAGACCACGGCCGAAACCAGAATGGTGACCGCCAGGGTGATGGCGAATTCGCGGAACAGCCGGCCGACAATATCGCCCATGAACAGCAGCGGAATGAGCACCGCGATCAGCGAGATGGTGAGCGAAATAATAGTGAAGCCGATCTGCTCGGCGCCGCGCAGGGCCGCCCGCAGAGGCTGCTCTCCCTCCTCGATGTAGCGCACGATGTTCTCGATCATCACGATGGCATCGTCCACCACGAAGCCGGTCGAAATGGTGAGCGCCATCAGGGTCAGGTTGTTGAGGCTGTACCCCAGCATGTACATGACCCCGAATGTGCCTACCAGCGAAAGCGGCACCGCTACGCTGGGGATGATGGTGGCGGAAAGATTCCGCAGGAACAGGAAGATCACCATCACCACCAGGCCGACCGTCAGGATGAGTTCGAACTGGACGTCTTCCACCGAGGCGCGGATGGTGTTGGTGCGATCGGTCAGGATCTTGACGTCAATCGATTTGGGCAGCGTGGAGGTGAGTTGCGGCAGCAAGGTCTTGATGCGGTCCACCACCTGGATGATGTTGGCGCCGGGCTGCCGCTGGATGTTCACAATGACCGCCGGCACATCGTTCATCCAGGCTGCCTGGCGGACGTTTTCGACGTCGTCGATCACGTCGGCCACCTTGCTGAGCAGCACCGGCGCGCCGTTGCGGTAAGCCACAATGAGCGGTTTGTAATCGTCCGACGAGAGCAACTGGTCGGTGGCACCGATCTGGTAATCCTGGTGCGGGCCGTCGAAATTGCCCTTGGCCTGGTTCACGTTGGCGGCTACGATGGCGCTGCGGATGTCCTCCAGGTTGAGGCCGTAGGAGGCCAGCATGGTGGGGTTGGCCTGGATCCGGACGGCCGGCTTCTGCCCGCCGCTGATGCTGACCAGGCCAACTCCCGGCAGTTGCGAAATCTTGGGCGCCAGGCGGGTATCGGCCAGGTCTTCCACGTGCGAGAGCTGCTCGGTCTTGGAGGAGAGCGCCAGAGTGAGAATGGGCGTATCGGCCGGGTTGGTTTTGGCGTAAACCGGCGGCACGGGAAGGTCTGAGGGCAGGAAGGTTCCCGAGGCGTTAATGGACTGCTGCACTTCCTGCTCGGCGACATCGATCGAAAGGCTGAGGTTGAACTGGAGGGTGATGACCGAACTGCCATCGGAGCTGGTAGAGGTCATTTGCTGCAGGCCGGGTACCTGCCCGAATTGCCGTTCCAGGGGAGCGGTGACCGAGGAAGCCATCACGTCGGGACTGGCGCCGGGATAGAAGGTCAGCACCTGAATGGTGGGATAGTCCACCTCAGGCAGGGCGGAGACAGGCAACTGCTTGTAGGCCACGCCTCCGGCCAGCAGGATGCCAATCATCAGAAGGGAAGTCGCTACCGGCCGGAGGATAAACGTCCGGGAAGGACTCACTTCTTCTTTCCTCCCGATTTACCGCCGGTCTTGCCACCAGACCCGCTGCCCGGCGTGCCGCCCACCATCTGCACGTTGACGGGGGTGCCTTCCGACAGCTTGTCAACCCCGGTCATCACCAGCACATCGCCAGGCTCAATGCCGCTGGTCACTTCGGTGTAGTCGCCTTCGGTGACGCCCAGGGTGACTTGCTTGACGGTCACCTTGTGGTCCTCCTGGACCAGGTATACGTAAGTGGAATTGGTGGTGCGCTGGATAACCGCCGTCGGCACCAGAACCACGCCGGACTTGGTCTCCACCAGCAGGCGCACGTTGACAAACTGGTTGGGAAAGAGCTGGTTGGCCTTGTTATCGAAGTTGGCGCGCAGGCGCAGAGACCCGGTGGTCGGG
Organism: Bryobacteraceae bacterium; assembly: GCA_035505095.1. Classification (GTDB taxonomy): domain Bacteria; phylum Acidobacteriota; class Terriglobia; order Bryobacterales; family Bryobacteraceae; genus JOPF133. The sequence continues at coordinate 41,110 of DATJRE010000223.1, forward strand.
TCGATCTGGTTGTCCACCGTTTCCAGCGTTCCGGTGCCGATTTTCTGGGTGTTGGCCCGGTCCCAGGCTTCGGTCACTAAATGCTGGCCGGCGGCCAACCTACGGAGCACCACCGGGAGATCGTCTTCGGCCACGGTGAAAATCACGCTGATGGGATCGACCTGGGTAATCACCAGGAGGCCGTTGGTGTCGGTAGCGTGAACGATATTGCCGGGATCCACCAGCCGCAACCCGACTCTTCCGGTAATGGGCGCCGTAATGTGGCAGTAAACCAAGTCCAGCTTGGCGTTATCGATCTGGGCCTGGTCGGTTTTGACCACCCCTTCGGACTGCTTCACGGTGGCTTTCTGGGTAGCCAGTTGCTGTTCGGGAATGGCGTTCTGCGCATACAGCTTGGTGTAGCGGTCCAGATCGACATTGGCGTTATCGAGCGTGGCCTGGTCGCGGATCAGTTGCCCTTGGGCTTGGTCAAGCATGACCTGGTAGGGCCGCGGGTCGATTTCCAGCAACAAGTCGCCTGCGTGGACGAGGTCGCCTTCGTGGTAGTGGACGTTCATCAACTGGCCGTCCACACGGCTCTTGATCACGTCCGTGTAGATGGGGGTTACGGAGCCCAGGCCGGTAATGTAGACGGGGATACTGCCCCTCCGGGCCTTGGCTGCGACCACCGGGATAATGCCCGAGCCGCCTTTCTTGCCGCCTTTCGCCGGCGCAGGGGGCGGGGCCAGCAGCGCGCCGGCCTTGGGACCGTAAAACCAGGCCCCGGCAGCCAGCAGGCATACGACCGGAAGCCACAACCATCGCCAGCCCGAGCGGTGCGTTTCGGGCGGCGTGGTCATGGGGAATTTGGTTGCTGGAGGCTTGGTTACCGGAGGCTTAGCTGCCGGCGGTCCGGTGAGCCCGCCCGGCTCCATGGTTGGAGGCAACTGCTCCTTCATATCAGCACCCGCTCAAGTTTGCGATGTAATGCGGACAACATACCTGAACACCTCTTATGAGCATAAATCGCCGGATGCTCCAAACGACATAGCTCTTCCGAGCATAATGCCCTTTCCCGGGCGGCGCCCGACCCGCCAGGGCCGCCGACCCACGCGCGGGTGGGGAGCCGATGAACGCCGCGGGAGGTCCAACCTGGTGGGGCCACCATCCGGAAATCCTCAACGGATACATTATTCTATAACAGGTACGGAGGGGGGCCGCTTTGGGGCAAACGGGCGGCGGCAGGGAGGGCGGAATGGGGCCTGTGGGAAGAGCCGGCGGCCACCGAGCTGGGGCGGCTTCCCGCTTCGACGCCGGCGGGCCTGGCATGGCCTGCTTCCGGGAGCGCCGGCGGGGCAGCCGGTGGCCCAGCCTAGGCCAACCTCCCCGGGTTGGTGGCCGAAGACATCCCGGATGCCCCGCTTTTTTTTCACCGGGCCGCTGGAGTATATTGCTAATGGCCCAATCTGTATGTGGAAAACTTCGACGTGCTTTCTTACCGTGGCGCTGGCGGCAGCATCGGCGCAGACCCCACCTTCCCAGTCGGCGCCGCTTCCCGGACAGCCGCAGACGCCGCCGGCCGGCCGCGGGCGGGGTGGCTTCCAGCAGCCCATGCCGCCGGGCCCCAACCCGAACTCGCAATACCGGCTGGGTCCCGACTCGCTGGCGCAGGAAGGCGTGCCGAAGGGCGAGATCCGCGGGCCGTTCGTCATTCCGAGCAAAGTCTATCCGGGAACCCAGCACACGTATTGGGTGTACGTTCCGGCGCAGTACGATCCGGCGGTGCCCGCCAGCCTGATGGTCTTCCAGGATGGCCAGGCCTTCATGGACCCGAACGGCGACCTGCGGGCGCAGAATGTGATGGACAACCTGATCTACCGGCGCGAGATTCCGGTGATGATCGGGGTATTCATCAACCCCGGCCGGCGGCCCGACCAGCCCGAGCCCAGCCCACAGACCGGTTGGGGCGATGGGACCACCAACCGTGGGATCGAGTACAACACCCCGGACGACAAGTACGCCCGTGTGATCACCGAGGAACTGATGCCGGAGTTGTACAAGTCCTACAACATTTCGAAAGACCCGGAGCAGCATGGAATCGGGGGATCGAGCTCCGGCGCAATCGCCGCGTTTTCCGTGGCGTGGGAACGGCCTGACGATTTCCGGAAGGTGCTGAGCAGCGTGGGCAGCTTCGTCAATCTGCACGGCGGCTACGTGTATCCGGAGCGCGTCCTGGCCAGCGAGAAGAAGCCCATCCGGGTGTTCCTGTGCGACGGGCGCAACGACAACCGGGGCTTCGGCCGCAACGGATATGACGAGAAGCGCGACTGGTTCTACCAGAACGTCCGCCTGATGAAGGCTCTCACCGCCAAGGGGTACGACGTGAACTATGCGTGGGGCATGAACCTGCACGGGCAGAAATATAGCGGCATGATCCTGCCGGATATGATGCGCTGGCTGTGGCGCGATGGCCCCGTCTCCACCGATCCCAACGACATGGTGGAGCGCAGCTTCCGGCAGGCCGTGGCGCGGAAGCCGGAGAACCAGCAGAAGCCGTAAGGTTCGCCGGCGCGAACTCCCTCCGCGCCAAGCTGACGGCACCAATGGCCTGGAGTGCAGGAGATTGAGGGGGAAGCAAAGCGCCGGCGGCGGAAACCGCTCAGGCCTGGCTGCTGTTTTTCTGGGCGCGCGAGCGGGAAACGCGGCGGCCTGCCAGAGCCAGGCAAATCAGCCCTATGCCGATGAGCGGCGCGGTCTGCGGCTCGGGGGCGCCCGTATCGGACAGCAGAGGGGCATCATCCATCGAAAGCCCGTCCACGTACAAGCCGGTGTCGTCGTTGACCGTCAAAACCACGCTGGCGATGCGCCCTTCCGGATCGTAGAACTGGATGAGCGGGGCATCGTTGCAGGGCGTGGGACCGCCGGTCAGGAATCCGGTCAGGCTGTTGCAGACTCCACCACCGCCCGTGGAATTGACCTGGTAAACGCCCAGCAGATCGCCGGACGAATCGTACGCGTCCAGGGTAGCGATGAAATTCGCCGCTGTTTTGCTGCTCACTTCGAAGGCGATCCCGTACAGGCCCTGGGTGAAATTAAACGTCATGTCCGCGTCGCCACTTTTCGTGCCCACGGCGCCAAGCAACGGATCGCCAAACTGATAGGGATAATTGTCGGGGCCGTAGGGCGGGTTATTGACCTGGCAGACGGACCCGGATTGTTCACAACTGGGAGCATCGAACTGTCCGGCGAAAGTGTTGATGGTGTTGGCAAAGCCGTTGGCGATGGTGGGCATTACCCACATGGACGTTGCGGAATCCCAGGCCAAAGCCGTGTTGTCGGCACGCTCCAGCGTCTGGTCCGACGTGACAGCGATCCCCACACCCAGATTGGAGGTTACATCGACAGTGTCCAGATTGGTCGCGCCTGGATCGATGGCCTGTCCCAATCCGCCGTCACTCACCGGAGCGCCCCAATTCAGAAAATCGTTCGCCGTGAAGATCTGAGCGCAGGGCGTAGCCACAAGACCGCCCACAGTGGGACCCGTAGAGCAGATGGCAGAACTCGCCTGTAGCCCACCGACACACCCGGCGAAGAGCGCCAACACTATAAGTGTCTGCATCCGCACAGCACAGGTCCTAAAACGTGGCCTACCTCACTGACAAGGAAAAAATTGTAACACTTGCCCACGGATACCATGTACGAAACAACCCGCGCGGTCATGCCGATTGGAATCAATGGCTTCTGCTTTGTGAGAGCTAGTACCCCTACCCCACTTAGGGGGTGGTACGACGTACGGAATCGCAGGTTTCCGGGCCAAAAATAACCGATGTTAGTATGTTCGAAACCCTTCCCGGAGTGCGGAAGCTACCATCCGGAGGCCGGGCTATTTCTTGCTCCGTTTGCAGTATTCGATAACCTGAGTTAACACGTCGATGAGAACCAGGAATGCATCGAACCAGCCGTCGGGCGAGGTGGCCGTGCGGGTGGGCAAATTGATCCGGGCCTGGGCCACCGCGTACAGTTTCTGAATCGCCTTCTCGGCGCGGCCGACGCCCTCGATGAACTGTTTGGAGCACGCCCGAAACTCGTTCCCCCACTTGGCGGCGGGCGCCATTCCGCCTCCAGCCGGCGGACGCGAGGGCAGCGAGCGGGCGAGCGTCACCGTCAGCGCCTTGATTTTCTGAAACTCGGACTGGCTGCGCATCAGGCTTCGCAGCAGTTTGTCGGCCTCCGCCAGCACCAGCCGGGCATCGAAGGATTTGGAGGACGCCAGCAGGGTGGCGTGGGAGGCGAATACGTCGATTTCGCTGCGCAGTTGGTGCAGGCGCCTGACCGCCTGCCGGGCCTGCAACTCTACGAGCACCGACGAACTCACAATGCAGGACAGGATATCACGCGCGGCCGCGGCGGCCCAGGTTGCCCGGCGCCGCGTGGGCTGGAGCAGCCGGACCGGCGCCACGGGGTCGAGCGGTCGGCAGCCGCGGCGCAAATCAGGTGGTGGGCTGGACCATCCGCGCCTTCCACTCCTCCAGGATGACGGCGGTCTGGGTGGTCGAGATTCGGGTGCAGCCGGCCTGGTAGGCTTCCAGTACGTCCGCCAGGGTGGCAACGCCGCCCGCGGCTTCCACGCCGGTTTCCTCGGGCAGATACTTGCGCATAAGGGCCACGTCCGCAGCGGTGTAGCCGGTGGGGGCGAATCCGGTGGAGGTGCTCACGGCATCGGCCTCGGCACGCTCCGCACAGCGCAGGGCGATGATCTTCAATTCCTCGGTGAGCCAGGCGTTCTCCAGGATCACCGTGACCGTGGCGCGTTCTTTGTGGCAGGCCTCGGCAATCTGCGCCAGCTCGGTCTGGGCGTGCTGGAACTCGCGCGAAAGCAGGCGCGAAGTGGCGATCACCACGCCGATCTCACGGGCGCCGCGGCGGAGCAGGTCGCGGGCCTCAAACAGCTTGGCGGAAGTGGTCTGCGAACCGTGCGGGAAACCCACCACCGAGGCCGGTATCACCGTGCTGCCCTCCAGGTGGCGCAGCGCCAGTTCCACATCGCAGGGGCGCACCGAAACGGCGGCCACCGCGTAACGGCGAGCCAGTTGAATCCCCTCCAAGACCCGGGCGGTGGTCAACTCGGGCCGCAGGAGGGAATGGCTGAGCAACCGGGCAACGTCCTCACTGGCGGCCAGAGGCGGGCGCGTGGGTGTGTCCATACGGCACCAGTCTATCGTTTCCGGAGGGCGCACTTCATCCACGGGCCGGCTGGGTCCGCCGGGGACAATCCTGAGAAGCTATCTGTGGAGTGCGATTCGCGCGGGGGAGGCAGGGGGCGGGCAATCCGGGCGGCTACCCGCGCTTCTTCCGGGAGCCTGCGGCTCGCGCGGAGCCGCAGTTGAACCCGAGAGATTTCACCTGGTCGCAGGCACGCGGCGCCAGATCGCTTTTGGGGAAGCGCTTCAGGAGTTCCTGAAACTCCTTGTTGGCGTCCGTCCGGCGGCCCAGTTTGACCAGCGACTGTCCCTTGCCGAACAGGGCATCAGGGGTCTTCTTATTGTCCGGATACTTCTCCAGCACCAGGTCGAAGTCCTTCACGGCGTCGTCATAATCGCCCTGGGAGGAGTGAATCCAGCCGATGTAATACTGCGCGTAGGGCGCCATATCGGTGTTCCCGTACCAGCGCAGGTAATCGGAGAACTCCGAAAGCGCCAGGTCCAGCTTACCGCCGATGCGGTCGCGGTCGGCGTTGGCGTACAGGTCAGTGGCCGAAATGGTGGGCAGATCGGAAGCTGAACCGCCTGCTCCGCCGGGTCCGCCACCGCCGGAAGTGGCGCCGGGTTGCGGGGGCGCAGCCGGCGGCGGCGCCGAAAGCACCTTGACCACATTGGATAAGTCGGTCAACTGGGCCTGCATTTTGGACACCATGTTGGTCAGATCGCCTACCGCGGCCTGCAAAGTGCGCACGTCGCTGGAAACCTGGTCCATGCGGCTACCCACGCCCACCACCGGCGAAACGACCTTCTCCTGCAAATCGCGCAGGCTCTGCTGCAGCCCATTCTGGATCACGGCCACCGATTTGTTGGCGTCGTTACCGGCGCTCAGGGCCTGCTGCACCAGCACGCGGATCTCCGCCAATTGGCGATCCTGGGACTGCTGAAGCTGCTTCACCTGGTCCTGTAACTGGGCGACATCCCGCTGTAATTCCTGAATCTCCTTGCTAGCCGCGTGGATGCGCGGCGGAGCGGTGATGGTCACCAGGCCGGCTAGAGCCGCAATCAAAAGGCGACGGTACATATACCCTCCTGCCATATCGTAACGAGGTTTCACGGGAAAGCCAAACACACCCGACGTGGGGCGCACGGCCAAGAATCACGCCGGGGCGCCCAATGGTGCCGGGGACGCGGAAAAGACCAATCCGCTCCTGCGCCCGCGGGTGTCCGGACCTCCCGGGCTTGCGGTTCTCGAAGTCTTCCGGCCCGCCGGGGTCTTCCAACGCCAAGGTCTCCGGCACCCTGGAACGGCGTCAGGGGCACCCACCGGGCACCCCCAGCGGCAAAGCGATCTCCCCGAGATCCCATCGCCGGCGCCGGCGTCGCGATGCTCTACTGCCCCGGCGAGAAATGCGCCCGGCGATTCTTCTGCCAGCACTCCTCGGTGGCATCCGTACACACCGGGCGCTCCTTGCCGTAACTGATTGTACGGAGGCGGTCCGCCGGCACGCCCAGTTGCACCAGAAAGTCCTTGGCGGAGCTGGCGCGGCGGTCGCCCAGCCCGAGGTTGTACTCGGCCGAGCCGCGCTCGTCGCAGTGCCCTTCCACCACGATGGTGGCGTTGGGGAAGTCCGTCAGAATGCTCTTCAACGCCGTGGCATCGCGAGTCAGGGCGTCGCGGGCGTCGCCGCGAATGTCGCTCTTATCGTAGTCGAAGTAGGCATCCTGCAAATCCGAGTTGACGCGTCCTTCGAGGGTGCCGATTCCGCCGGTGCTGGTCGGCGGCGGAGGCGGCGGAGGCGGCGGCGAACTTACGGTTACGGTGGTGACGCCGGTCACCGATCCGCCCGGTCCACTGGCGCTCAGGGTGTAAGTGGTGGAGTTGGCCGGATTCACCGTCCGGCTGCCGGTGCTCTGCACCGTGCCGATGCCATTGTTGATGGAAACGCTGGTTGCGTTGCCCGAAACCTCCCACCGCAAGGTCGAAGACTCGCCGCGCTGGATGTTGGAGGGTTCGGCAGTAAACTGCTGGACCACCGGCGGGGCCGGCGTCGTGGGTGTGGTGGTGGGCGTTGGAGCGGGCGGTGGCGGCGCCGGAGCCGGCGGAGCCTTTTTCTTACAGCCGGCTGCGAACAGCGCCAGGGAGACTGCCAAGCAGAGAGATAGCCTTCGTTTGCGGAACATGAACATCGCCTCCTGAAACTTCAACTTTACCGCCAAGACACGGCGGACTGACTAGCAAAAAAAGAATTTTCGGGATAGCCCCTGGCGGGCGCGGCGGCCCCTGGGGCGGCACCATTATTTCCCCCACGTGGGGCTCAGGTTCTGGCCCTGCGTAGTAAGCTGCTGTGCCTGTGTGCCATTGGCCAGCATGGTCCAGATCTGCTCGCGGCCGCTGCGCGTGGAACTGAAAACGATATGGTTGCCGTCGGGCGCCCACACGGGATTCTCGTTGCGACCCTCCGAATGGGTCAACTGGAGCGGACTGCGCGAAGCGACGTCCATGATGAAGACGTTCCAGTTCCCGGCCGCGAAGCCGCGGGTCCAGGAGAACGCAATGACCTGGCCGTTGGGGTGCCAACAGGGATTGCTCGCCTCGCCTTCTCCGGGGGTCAGCCGCTCAATACCGGTGCCATCGATATTCATCAGGTAAACCTGCTCCGGGCCGGATCGGCTCGACGAGAAAACCACCGTGCTGCCGGTCTTGGGATTTACCTTGGGTTCGACATCAATATCCGATGACCCCGAAGTGATGCGCCGAAACCCGGTGCCGTCTAAGTTCGCCAGGTAGATCCGGCAGCACTTGTCGTTAGGCGCCGAAGAAGCGTAAATGATCTGTTTACCATCGGGCATGAACGACGGTGTTTCATTCACCGAAGCGCGCTGGTTATAAAACCGCAGATCGCGCGGCGGATCCACCGAAAATACAAATATACCAGGAGTACCGCGCGCATAGCTCATAAATGCGATTTTGGAGCCATCGGGCGAGATCGCCGGCTCCGTGGAAATGGACCTGAAATTGGTGATTTGATGCTGGTTGCGGCCATCGAAGTCCATCGCCCAGATTTCTTTGTGGCCGGTGCGGTCGCTCACGAAATAGATGTGCGTTCCGAACAGCGACTGCGCGCCCCAAAGCGCCAGAATGTCCGCCGCAAACTCGTGGGCCACCTGCCGCGCGCCGGCATCGTTCGGCGTGCTGGCGTAAACTTTGCCAATCACCTGGGCGCCCGCCGTGTTGCCTTTGCTCAGGTCGTAGAGCCATCCGCGCAATTCCAACACGCCCTGAGTTACCGCGGTGTAACCAAACGCGAGATAAGTCGCGTTGACCGGAGGGCTGGACCAATCCGTAATCCAGCGGCCGCCGCCGTTGGCCGTCGGCACGAGCTCCTCGCGGTTGCGGGAGCGCGGGGTCATGGAAACCGGCGGCGCCTCTCCGAAATCGCTCGGCTGCTGCGGAACGAACGTCGGGTACATGCTGCGCGGGGCAATCTTTAAAATGCCGGAACCGGCGATATCGGCCTGCAGCGTGGAATTGAAGGCGCCCATGAGCGCCGCGGCATCGCCGCTTCCCCGAAAGTCGGGAAGGGCAATGGTGGGTTTCTCCGAACTGGTGATGGGACCCAGGTTGATAATTTGAGCCGAGAGCAGGAGCGACGCCGCAGCCGCCGCGGCTGTCATCCAGATGGTGCGATTCATGTCTTACCGCCTTAATATGAAATGCAATTCGAGCTCCGCCGTGTCCTTGTCGAACTGGGGAGGCAATGCACCGAACGGCGAAGAATCCAAAATGGCCCGCTGCGCCGAGATATCCAGCGGCCCTATCCCGCTGCTTTGCACGACTCTTGCCGAACCATCCACCACCGATCCGTCGCGGCGCAGCGTGAAGCGTACCACCACTTCGGGAGCGGTGGAAATGCGTGGGTCCACCTCATTGGTATGCCAGTGTTGGGCGACCTTGGTACGAATCAGGGTGGCGTAATAACCAAACCGGGTGCCCAGCGGCGAATCGGTGCCAATGCCGACCCCGCCGGCGCCGGTCATGGCATACAGCGGCGAACTCACCTGCTGTCCCTGGGTACTGTATAGCTGGTTGGGTAAATCGCGCTGCTGCTGGCGATATGTGTTGGGAGGCGTGTACTCTTTTACCTGCCGGGCCATCCTCTTGGCCGCGCTTTTGTCTTTGATCGGGATGGCGTCGGCGTCGGGCTCGCGGAGCTTCGGCTTGGGCCTCACCTTCGGCTCCGGCTTGGGTTCGGGGATATGCGATTCGGTATCGTTGGCCACCGGATTTTTGGGTCCGGTGGTGCTGGGCAGGCGGATCGTGGGCACCACGTTCACCGCAACCGACCCCATGCCGCCCCCGTTGGGGTCGCCCCAGTTTTCGATGGTCGGGCTGCGGAGCGCGCCGTAGCCGATGATGGCCGCGGCTACCGACACATGCAGGATCAGGGAGCCAGCGAACGACCGGCCTAGCGGCTCCTTCTGATCGAGAATGTCGGCATGCGAAGACATTACTTCCTCTGTCGCGCGGTATCCAAGGGCTGCACCACAACGTTTACCTGGTAACCGTCGTGGCTCAACTCGGCCATGACGTCCGCGGGGACCTCCCAAACCGTGCCTTTGTCGGCCTTGAGGAAAACGCCCTTGGCGTCGCCGAAACGCTGCCGGATGGTGGTTTGCAGGTCGTTGATATTGACTTCTTTTTCGTTGAGGTACATCAGGCCGTCACGGTTGATGGTGACCACGGGCATGTCTTTCTGGGTATCTTTGACGTAGCGCGTTTTGGGCACGTCCACTTCGATGCCGAAATCCATGATGTGCGCGGTGAGCATAAAGATAATCAGCAGCACCAGGACCACATCCACGAACGGGGTAACGTTGATTTCGCTGAGGGCGGCATTGCCCCCGCGGCGCCGGGAGCCGCCGAAGTTACTGCCGCCGTTGACCGATAGGGCCATTGAGTTACTCTCCGAAGTTGCGGTCGGTCATGTTGAGAAACTCCAGGGCGAAATCGTCCATACGTGTGCCGAGTTCGCGGATTTTATGACCGAAAAAGTTATAGAAGATGGCCGCCGGAATGGCCGCGAACAGCCCCACGGCGGTCGCCACCAGCGCCAGGGCGATGCCCGGACCAACCGTGCGCAGGCTGGTGGACCCCTGCTGGCTGAGCGCCAGGAAAGCCTTGATGATGCCTAAAACTGTGCCCAAAAGCCCGATAAACGGCGAGACCGACGCGGTAGTGGCCAGGGTCCCCATGTTGCGCTCCAGCTTAGCCAGCTCTTCGCTCACGCCCAGTTGCAGCGAGCGCTCCAGCGCGGCGCGATTGGTGATGGACCCGCGCCGCTTCACCTGGCGCTCCACTTCCTCGTATCCGAAATCGAAGACCGAAACCAGCGGCGACGGCCGGAAATTCTCGCTCGCCGCGACCACTGCCTCCAGGCCGTTGGCCTTGCGGAAGGCGCGCAGAAAGCGGGAATTGAGCTTGCGGGCCCCGCTGAGGGCGTTGAATTTGGCAAAGATGACAGTCCAGGAATAGACTGAGAAGCAGATCAGGACAACCAGAACGGAATTCTCCAGCAGGCCATTTTGCTGGAGCGTTTCCCAGAGATCTGCTTGAAGGAGGAAGGCTACCGGAGCTGCGAAGTTCAATCCGTCTCCTATACTCAAATCTAACACAGTGACGCTCTCTGCGACGCGAAAGACGAACAGGACGCCGGCTGTTACTCCTTGCATTCCAGGGCGGTATCGGCGAAACTTCCGTTGGAGGCATTAGGAAAAATTCATGTTCCCACATCTCCGCCCGCTCCCGGCCGGCCTGATTTGGCTGACGCTCGCCGCGGCCCCGGCGTTGCACGCCGATGTCACTCTGCACTACCAGACGGTGGTCGAACTCAATCCCAATCTTCCCCCGCAGCTTACCGGGCAGATGATGAAGTCGATGAACGTGAACCTGCCGAAAAACGAAATCGTGCAACTCAAAAACGGCAGAATGTTCTACTCCTCGGGCAATCTCGTATCCATCGCCGATTTTACCAAGCACGAAATCACCCTTCTGGACCCCGCCGGCAAGCGTTACGCCACCATCCCGGCCGACCGGTACGCCGATGAGATGGCGCGCGCCATGCCTCCCATGAACGCTCAGTCGAAAGCCGCCATGGCGTCCATGAAGGGCCACTCCGAATCCAGGGCTACGGGACGGACCGACACCATCCAGGGCGTCGAAGGTGAGGAGCACGAAGTGACCATCAGCGTGGATTCTGCGGGCATGCCCAACGTGCCCGCCGGGCCGATGATGCGCATGGTGATGCATCTGTGGACCGCCAAAGCCGGCGAGGCGGCGCGCGTCCCCGCAATCGGCGAACTGACGCGCTACGATCTGCTCTCCTTCGGCGGAGCCGATCCGGTATCCACGATGTCGAAAGCGTTCGAACAAATACCGGGCTTCGCGGACACCTTCTCGGCGTTTCTGAAAGGGCTGAGATCCGGTGGCAGCCCGGTAATCCTGCGGGTACAGATGGAAATGTTCCTGCCGATGCTGACCGCCCTGATGCAGCAGATGCCGGCTGGCAGCACTCCGGCCGGAGGCTTCGATGCCGCAGGGGCACTGGCCCACATCACCCACGAGGTGTCCTCAATTTCTACCGATCCCATCGCGGATTCGGTGTACCAGATTCCGGAAGGCTATCAGGCCGTGCCCGCCGCGGACATCCTCAAGGACATCATGCGTTCGAGGACGGCGGTCCAATAACCACCAAGGCCGCGCATGGCCGCCGCCAAAGACCACCCGCAGCCGCGTCCTCCACGGGCGCCCGGTGACGGCCACGGCCCGCATCACCGCCGCCAGCCTAATCGTCGCCGGCCGCGGCGCCTACCGGTTCACCATCCGCCGCCCATTGACAGCCCGCGCCAGCGTCTACCGGCGCCAGGCGCTCAAGTGCATACGCGGGGGCAGTTGGGCGTGGGCCACGTCGAGGTCGTCGTTGCGCACGGGGATTTGCACCTCCGCGGGGTTGGGGGGCGACGGATAGTTCTGGGTGAAGTACAGCTTCAACGTGCGGCTGGGCTGGCGGGCGTCTTCCAATACCGACAGCATGCGGGTGGAATCGGCATAAGATCGCAGCAGGGCGGCCCTTTGCGGATCGTCGCAGGTGAGCAGCGCTTCGCGAATCACGCGGTCTTCCGATGCGTAGGCCAGTACGGCCACCACGTTGGGCTGCTTCAGCCGGGCGTCTTTAGTATCGTCCGGCGGCACCTCCAGCCCCACGTAGCGCGTGGTCACGGTTTCGCGGGAGATGGAGAAACTGACCAGCGGCACGTAGGTGTCGAAGAGATGCTGCCCGGACCCCAGTTTGTACGCCGACCACCATTCGGTCTCCTCCAGCCCGCGCGACACCACGAAGAGTGCGTTATCCACCGGGTGGCCCTCGGCGGCGGCAACAGTGAGGGTGTAAAGCGGCTTCTGGCGCGGGTCCTGTCCCACGGGCCAGCTTTCCAGGGTAACGGTGGCCTCCATGCCGATGTCGCCCAGGACTTCCTTGGATCGCTGGGTACTGCGCAGCAGCAGGCGCTCCTCGGGAGGCCGGCCGGGAACATTGGTCCCGGAAACGGTATAAGAGATGTTACGGATCTCGACCGTCCGCTCGCCGTCCGCGGCGGTGGTGAGGTTGAAGGTCGAGGCCGATTCGGCGTGAACCGGCGGGGCGGCCTTCCGGGGGGCCGGTTGGGCCGAGGCCAGTCCGGCAGCCAGAAGCAGCGCTAAGGCGCAGGGGGTGGATCGCACCTGGGAATGGTAGTATGCCACGGGAGGCGGGCGCAAGACGTGACGGGCCTGGTTATCCGAAGGGATCACCCCGAGTTATCGCCCGGCTGGATGGGTAGCCGATCTGTGCCCCATTCCAGCACGCCTCACGGTGAACCCGGCTGGCCGCCGCGCCCGACCCCTCGGGCCGAAGCCGGAAATCTTGTGCCAGAGCACCCATTCTTATGGATTTGTAAATGCAGGCCCCGCCTGGCAACCCTCCGGGATGGCCCCCGCATCCATATAGGTGGATGAAACCAAGGGGGTTTAAAATCAAATGCTTGAGCTGTTGAAAAGGCCGGCTGTCCTGGCTGGCGTCGTGCTTTCGACGGGCTTAATCGCGTCGGCGCAAACGATGCCTCAGCCGGGCACCGTGAGTTACGTTGAGGGCCACGCGAGCATCGACGGGCGCGCAATCCCCAGCGGGTCGTTGCGCTCTACCGTGGTCAACACAGGGCAGACTTTGTCGACCGGAATGGGCAGTAAGGCTGAAATGCTATTGACGCCGGGCGTGGTGTTGAGGATCGGCAACGACAGTGCTGTCCGCATGGTCGCCCCGTCACTGACCAATACGCAGGTGGCCCTGACACGCGGAACCGCCATGGTCGAAGTGGACCAGATCTCCCCGGAAAACCGCTTGGCGGTAAGCGATCAAAATGCCAATATCCGTTTGGAAAAAACGGGACTCTACAGTTTTAGCGCCAACCCGCCGATGGTAGCGGTGTACGACGGGAAGGCCGATGTGCAAGTTGGCGATCGAACCGCCGATGTCGGCAAAGGCCGTGAGTTAATGCTGCAGGCAAACGCCAGGCTGAAAACCGAGAAGTTCGATCGGGACCAGCAAGGCGACCTGTACGCCTGGAGCAAATTGCGGTCTGAGTATATGTCGGAAGCCAACGGCTATTCGGCGGAGACGATTCTGGCTTACGACCCGGGATGGTGGTATGGAACGGGTTGGTACTGGAATCCTTACTTCGATAGCTGGGCGTTCGTGCCTGGGGCGGGCTATCTTTACAGTCCGTTCGGCTTCGGATTCTTCGCTCCCGGCTACGCTTATTACGGCGGCCACGGCTTCTACGGCCACGGGTATTATGGTGGTCGTCACTATGCCGGAGCGGTCAGCGGCTTCCGGGGTGCGCCTCCGGCGGTTGCGCACGCAGGCGGATTCAGCGGTGGCTTTCACGGTGGTGGCTTTGGCGGGTTCGGTGGCGGTGGTTTCCACGGCGGTGGTGGCCGGCGGTAAATCGCCAGCAGATTCAATTTCGACCCCGAAACTTGCGGGCGTCCCCAGGAAACTGGCGGCGCCCGCAGTTTTTTTAGGAAGGCACGAATGCCCCGTCTGGCCTCTCTCAGCCGGGCCTGCGCCGACCAACGCACAGTGGGACCGCCGGAAGGAGGCAGTCGGTTCATTCATCGACAATGCGGATAAGCGCGCGTCCAGTAGTTTCGAGGTGCCGCGTTTGGGTGACCCCTGCCTACCGCCTGGCTCCCCGTGAGCGTGGCGGCGGCCCACTCCGCCTGGGCGGTGGCGCGGGACCTCGCGGCGGCTCCGGAAGGCTGGCCATCCCGGCGGGATAGACCACCACCTGGCGGCCGGGACCCGAGCCGGCGCTTTCGCTGCGCACCGCCGGCTCATTACGCAAGGCCAGGTGAATCACCCGGCGCTCGCGGCTGTTCATAGGGTTGAAGCGGAAAGGCACGCCCGTGCGCTTCACCTTTTCCGCGGCGGTCACGGCGCTCAGGCGCAATTCCTCAATCCGCAGCAGCCGGTAATCGTTGGCGTCGAACGACACTCGCGAGTGATCGTCGGAGTGCATCCGCAACATCTCCATGGTCACGTGTTCCAGCGCCAGCAACAGCTCGGCGCGGTTGGAGAGCAGCAGATCCACGTCCGGACCGGTGAACTTCACCACCACGTCGGGGGTTTCGAAATCGTCCTCGGTGGCGTCCATGTCCTGGATCGAGTAGTTGACCTGGAAGCCGCCGTCATCCAGCGTGGTGCGCAAAAGAGCGTCGATTTTGGGACCGATCGAAGAAGCCGAGTACTTTCGCTGTGTCACGGAATCTATTTCCTACCGTTCTTTTTCTTAGGTGGCTCCACCGACCGGGCCGCGTCTATCGCCGCTTGGGTATGGTTGAAAAACAATTGCTGGCCCACGCCCACCAGATTGCTGGTCAAGTAGTATAGCACCAGCCCGCTCGAGAGGTTATAAAACATGAACCCGAAGATGAGGGGCATGAACATCATCATCTTCTGCTGGTTGGGATCGACATTCCCCTGGGGTGTCATTTTCTGCATGTAATACTGGGTGGCAATCATAATCAGCGGAAGGATGTGGATCGCCAGGTGCTCCGGCTGCGAAAGATCCGTCACCCACAGCCAGCTTGCCCCGCGCATCTCCACCGAAATCGTGAACACCTTATAAAACGCGTAGAAGAAGGGGATCTGAATGAGCATCGGGAAGCAGCCGCCCATGGGATTCACCCCATACTTCTTGTAAAGGTCCATTACCTCCTGCTGCTGCTGGCCCTTTTTCGGATCGGTCATTTTCAAGCCGCGGTACTTGTCGTTAATGGCATCCACCTGCGGCTTCAGCGCCTGCATCTTGCGCATCGATTTCATGTTCGACAGCTTGAGCGGAAACAGCGCCAGGTTGATGGCGATGGTAATGATTACGATCGACCATCCGAAGTTATGTATGAACGCCGAATCGAACCAGTTGACCAGCAGGAACAGGGGTTTGGCCAGAATCGAAAACCACCCGAAATCCACCAACTGGGCGAGCTTGGGGTTGATGCTGCTCAGCATGTTCAGGTCTTTGGGACCGACGAACAGCTCGAAGTGGTTGCCGGCCCCGCTGACTTCGCCCATGGCCGCGCCGGTATAGGCCGCGGGTTTCTCCTCCAGGGGCGACCGGACGGTATCGGCAAACGTCACCACTTCCATGGCTCCGGCATCCGGCGGCGGCAGAACCACGGCGGCGAAATAAGTGTCGGCGATGCCGGCAAACGAATAGTTCCCGGTGGCGGTCACCGGACCGTTCTTGGCGGCGTGCGCGCTGGACTCCAGCAGCTTATTGTTGGTGATGTCGAAGTAAAGGGTGTGCTCGGTCACCGCGGCGGTGGGCAGCGTGAGGTCGCCGAAGCCGCCGCGCCATTCGATCAGGTTCGGCACCGGCTTGCCATCCACGCTGGCCTCCGTGGAGACATGCGAAAGATAGCTGTTCTTCTGGAACCGGAAAACTTTACGCACGCTGGTGTGGCCGTCGGAAAAGGCATAGGTGACGCCCAGTCCGTCCGGGTCCACGGTTTGGGTGTAATCAGCCCAGTTGACCTTGGCGGTGGGCTGCGTGCCGGGAAAGTGCAGCGAAAAGGGAAAGTCCTGCCCGGCCGCGGTATTGACCAAGTCCAGGGTCTTCCCGTCGTTGCCCTTGTATTTCTTGAGCAGCCAGCTCCGCACCGTTCCGCCCTGGTTGCTCAAGACCACCCGGAAAAGGTTGGTGTCGATGATTACCGGCGGCTCTTCATGCTGCGGGGTAGCCCCGGGGACGGCGACCGCAGCCGCCTTCTCGCCCGATTCGGGAGCCGGGGCGGAAGCCGGCGTCGCTTCGCCGGGAGCCCCTGCCGCCGTAGACGCCTTGGACGCCGTAGACGCCGGGCTGGTGGTGACGGCGCCCGCGGCGGCGGGAGCCTTTTTGACCGCCGGAGTTGCCGGGGTCTTGAGAAAGTAGGGGGTGACAAACATCACCGCCCCCATCAGGAGAAAGGCCAGAAGCAGCCGCATCTCCATCGACATGTCTTTCGGCGGCTGCCCTGGGCTGTTACCGCCGCTTACTGAGTCGGCCATTCCATCAATCCGTTAAACAAACCAATCCGTCAGAAAATAGGGGCCTTACCGTACGGGATCGAAACCGCCGGCATGAAAGGGATGGCAGCGCGCGAGGCGGCGCAGGCCCATCCACACTCCCCGCACCGCGCCGTGCCGCTCCACCGCTTCGCGCATGTATTCCGAACACGTAGGATAGTAGCGGCACGCGGAGGGCAACAGTGGAGAGATACACAACTGATATACGCGCAACGCGCCCATTATGATCCGTTGCACCGGCCGAAGAGGCGCTCCACTTCCCGTTCGA
Organism: Bryobacteraceae bacterium; assembly: GCA_035505095.1. Taxonomy (GTDB): domain Bacteria; phylum Acidobacteriota; class Terriglobia; order Bryobacterales; family Bryobacteraceae; genus JOPF133. The sequence continues at coordinate 58,218 of DATJRE010000223.1, forward strand.
TCTCCGACAGGGGAGCCTCCAATGCTTTGCGTCGCGGATTGATGACGATGGACCAATGCGGATTCAGCCGATCCAGACGGCCGCGTACGACCTCGCGGACACGCCGCTTAATACGGTTGCGCGCCACTGCCTTGCCGAGCGCGCGGGGCACCGTGAAACCAATGTGCGGTCCATCCGGCTGCGGTTCCCGTACACAAAATGCCGCGAAGAGCGGCCCACTGAAGCGGCTGCCGTGGTCGTACACTCTTCGGAAATCTTTGGAGCGCAGCAGACGTACACGTTTCGGAAAACCTGAGATGAAATCTACCTCTCGGAGCTGACCGTGAGCTTTTTGCGCCCGCGCGCCCGGCGGCGGGCCAGTACCGCCC
>DATJRE010000224.1:0-4186 GCA_035505095.1 Bryobacteraceae bacterium
CCAGGTGACCGAGCGCGGGGAGGTGAAACCGGCCAGCGAGCGAAACACGCTGTTGCGCGACTGGTAGTCCTGCAGATCGGGGTACGAGATAGGAAACAGTACGGCGGACTTGGCCGTGCTCCTGGTGTCCACCGCGGCGACGGCGGCCAGGTCGCTGGTATTCCGGAACGGCAGAGGATTGAGAATCAGGGTGTTGATGAGGGTGAAGACGGTGGTGTTGGAGCCGATCCCGAGGGCCAGCGTGAGCACCACGATCAGCACAAAGACCGGGCTGTGGCGCATGCTGCGGAGGGCATAGCGCAGGTCCTTCCACAGACCCTCGAAGAGATTGGCGGGCGCGGGTTCGCCCGAAGGTACGGCTTCCTGTTTGGGCATGCGTTGGTTCCTTTCCAGGCCGGCACGTAGCGGATACAGGTCGTCGAGTTCGGCCATGGCTTGGTGGTAGGCCGCCGCATCAGCGATTCCCCCGCTGCGCAATTCGCGAAAGCGATCCTCCAGGTGCAGGGCGATTTCCTCCACCAGGTCCGCTTCGGCGGCCGCCGTCAGGCGCAGCGCCATCAGCCGCGCGCGAATGTCGTGGTTCCAATCAGGCATGTTCGATCCCCGTGATGCGGCCGATGGCGGCGACAAAGTCGCGCCAACTCTGCTGTTTGGAGCGCAGGACTTTGCGGCCCTGCGGCGTCAGGCTGTAATAGCGGCGGCGGCGCTGCTCGGGCTTTTCCACCCAGCGGCCCGCGATCCACTTCTGCTTCTCCAGGCGATGCAGCAGCGGATAGAGCGAGGTGACATGAAAGCGCAAAGCGCCTCCGGAGCGGATCTCGATGAGCTTCGAAAGGTCGTATCCGTGGCGCGGCTGATCTTCCAGCAAGGACAAGACCAGCAGTTCGGCGCTGCCTTTCTTCCATTCCGGATCGGGTGAGCTGGTGGGCATATGCATCGGCATCTTATATGGAATACTTCTATACTATGGCATCCCATATATGGACTGCAATCATAAGGACGGCCGCGGCAGGCATTGGTTAGCACGCACCTCCCGGTTGACCGCACGGGGCAGGGAACTGCCATCGAAGGTGCGATGCATGCCCCACCGCCCGCCGCACCGCGCCCTCTCCGGTTTCGGCCACGACCTGCGCCACGGTCTGCGCGTGGTTCGCCGCAATCCGGATATGCCGCCACCGCCGTGCTCTGCCTCGCGCCGGGCATCGGCGATTGACCCGCCATGAACTCCGGGATCCGGTTTGCCTTCAGGTGGCGGCAGGTTCGGCCCCATCCAGGTAACCATCCAGGATCACGACGCGGCAAGGCACCCGGCGGTCCGCCGTATAATTGATAACGATTGGATCGAGCAGGCGGTTTGAGCGATGCGCATCGCAATTCTTTCCGACATTCACGACAACGTATGGAAACTCGCCGCGGCGCTGGAGCGGACCGCCGGCGCGGACGCCATGATCTGCTGCGGGGACCTCTGCTCGCCCTTCATCGTGCACCAACTGGGGCGCGGATTCGCGGGGCCGATCCACGTGGTGTTCGGCAATAACGATGGCGATCTGTTCCGCATCACCGCCAATGCGCGGCGTTATCCGCAAATCCAGATCCACGGCGAATTGTTTCAGGGCGAGTTCGACGGGCGGACGGTGGCGGCCAACCACTACGATGGAATCGCGCGGTCGCTGGCGGCTTCGGGCCGCTTTGAGTTGGTGTGCTACGGCCACAACCACGTGTTCGAGATCGCGCGGGTGGGCGAAACGCTGACCATCAACCCCGGCGCCATAATGGGCGCTACCTTCGCGGCCGATGGAACCCGCACGGACGTGCCATCGACCTTCGTCCTCTGGGACACGGTTACTGGCGAGGCGACGCGGGAAGAGGTGTAGGCCGGGGCGGTCCGGGGCAGGCTTAGCCCCCGCAGGCCGCCGGGCTACTTCTTGTCGTTCTGCTTATCGGTGTGCTTCAACTTCAGATCGAGAATCGCCAGTTTGCGCGAATCGAAGGAACTGAGGGATTTGGTGGGGCTGGAAGCTTCGTGGCGGCTGTCGAACGCCCTTAGCTCGTAATCCACGTCCGGACTGAGCTCGTGGAAGTAGTAGCTTCCGTTGTCCTGGGTGATGAAGGAGCGGATCTGTAAAGTTTTGGTATTTTTGATTTGGACCACGGCGCCGGAGACCGGTTTCTCATCCGCGCTGGTCACCACGCCCTGTACGCTGCGGGTGTGGTCGTCGGTCTTTTTTCCGTAGGTATCTTTGTACGCCTGTAAGGGGGACTGGGCGAAGGCCAGCGGCGCGCACAGCATGGCCGCCGCCGCCAGCCACAGCAGCCACCGGACGCCTGCCGGCTGCGCACCGTGTCTCGAAATGCTCGAAGAGCGCCTGGTAATCATCATGCCGCCCCCTTCATTCTAATGCCAATCTTCGTCGGTTTCCTCTTCCTCCTCATCCTCGATGAAATCTTCCTCGTCCTCCTCTTCTTCGAGTTCCTCGGCAGATTCCAATTCCAGAGGATCGGTGCTCACCACCTTCAGGTCCGCCCCACATTCATCGCAACTGAGAGTGTCGCCTTCATCGACGTCTTCCTCGTCGACGTCGATGGAGCCTTCGCATACCGGACACGTGACCATGGAATTCAACTCCTCCCCAAAAATACTGTTATACGATAGATTCGCGCGTTTGCAACTGCTATCCAAAGACGGCTCACTTTTTTATTTGGCGGCGGCTTTGGCGAGCCGGCGACGCGTGGGTGCAGGTACGATCCCCTTCATACGAAGGTATACAAATAGCTGCGCCCGGTGCGTCAATTCGTGTTCCTTGACCATTTGCAACATTTCCAGGCGGGTGACCTGCTGGCCATCCATGCGAGTCATGATCTGGCCGTAGAATTCGGCCGGCTGGGCGGCCAGGGCCGCGGTGCGCTGGGCGATAGACTCCCGCAGGGCCGCGGCCAGCTCGGCTGGGCTGGCGCTGGGGGCGAGCGGGAGCGTCTGGCGGCTCATGCGCTCGCGGAAATCGGGTGTGGCAAAATTGACGTCGCCGGTTAGCATGAGGCCCGTCAGGGCATGGCCGGCGTTCAGAATATGGCGCGCGATCTCACCGAAGGTGGCTACCTCGGGCACTGGGCGGAAGTCGAATTCCGCGGCGGGAAAGTCTTCCACCGCCGCCACGGTGTCCTGCCGAATCGTCCGCCACGAATCCAGGACGTGTTCCAGTCTGACCATGAGCCCATTGTACAAGGGTCGGGGGGCCAGTCCTCACCGCGGGGTCCACTCGGGGTCCGGAACCCGCGCAGGAAGGCGTTCTCCGGAAATCTGCCTCCTCCGCAACCTCGACTCTGGTTTTCTCCGCGCTTCCTCCGCGGCCTCCGGGCCCGGGGGCTCCCGCGGTGAGGCTGAGCACAAGCCCGCGCGGCGGACTCCCTGGCCCTTTATAATAAAAAGACCGATGCATCAAAAACTAAACCAGAGGGTTGTGGATCTAGATCCGCGCGAAACCGCGGAGTGGGTAGAAGCACTGGATCAGGTGATCGACGAAGCCGGCCCGGACCGCGCCGCTTACCTGCTGGAACAATTGTCGGAAAAAGCCCGGGTCAATGGCGTGGAACTGCCGCCGCAGCTCAATACTCCCTACGTGAATACCATCCGGGTGGAGAATGAGCTGCCCTATCCGGGCGACCGCGCTGTCGAGCGGCGCATCAAGAGCCTCATCCGCTGGAACGCCATGGCCATGGTGGTGCGGCAGAACAAGTACGATCACGGCATCGGCGGCCACATTTCCACCTATGCGTCGCTGGCCACGCTGCTCGAGGTGGGCTTCAACCACTTCTTTCACGCCCAATACGGCGACCAGCCGGGGGACCTGGTGTACTTCCAGGGCCACGCCTCGCCGGGCGTCTACGGCCGCGCCTTTCTGGAAGGCCGGCTGAGCGAGGAGCACCTGAAAAACTTCCGCCACGAGCTGCGCGAGCACCCCGGTCTTTCGAGCTATCCGCATCCCTGGCTGATGCCGAATTTCTGGCGCTTCCCCACGGTCTCTATGGGCCTGGGGCCCATCAACGCCATTTACCAGGCGCGCTTCATGCGGTACCTGGAAAACCGCGGCATTGTGCCGGCCAGCCCGCGGCATATCTGGGCCTTCCTCGGAGACGGCGAAATGGACGAGCCGGAATCCATGGGATCGCTCACCCTGGCGTCGCGCGA
>DATJRE010000225.1:0-11183 GCA_035505095.1 Bryobacteraceae bacterium
TTCTCCCCGTCAAAGAGAACCTGCCGCTGCCGGTCGCCTTCCGAAAGCTCAAATACGCATCTCAACCGGACTTTAAGGCCTCTGATCAGTTCAGGCGCCGGTACGTACTCTACGAAGCGGGCTGCGCTCAGCGAGCGAGCAGCTTTGCTTACGAGATCACAGTAGCATGCGAGTTTCCGGGGTTCGGGGGCCGTGGCTGCAAGTGATTGAGCCGATTGAGAAGAAAGTCGACGAAGTTGGCGAACGCGCTTTGGGACGAGGTACCGGACGGATACCCGGCGGGGCTGCACGGGCCACGCATCAGTTCCCGGTGGGCCTTTCGATGTGATCGATGACGAAGCTTTCGACCGGTCCTTTGGCCGGTTCGAGTTTGAGGCCGAGCTGTTCCTGGATGGCTGCGAATATTGAAGGAGCGTTTGCTGAGTCATCGGCAGCCGGGACCGGGACGCCCTCACTCATAAGGGCCATGCCGGCCATCCTGGTGCCCTCCCGCGAAAACTTGGCTTCGGGAAAACAGCAGCCGCAACGGATACGGGGTGTGGAGCGGGACGCGGAACCACACTGCCGAGCAAAACCAGCAACGCGAACGGTATGAGAAATTTTAGCGGCGCGCTCAGTCAAACCCAGATTGGCCGGCGCGCTGGGTGCGGAGCGCCTGCTGGAGGGCATGGCTTTCGGAGTTGCGGCCGGGCGCCCCGGTTTTCGTCGCGGCAGTGTGTGCGCTGATGGTGCTTACCAGCCTGGCGGCGGCTTATGTGCCCGCGGTCCGCGCGGGGTCCGTGGAACCCTGCGCAGCGAGTAGCCGGCTATTTCGGGATGCCGAAGGCCTCGCGCACCTGCGCCTCCAGGCCGGGAGCGCAGGCGATGGCGGTGCCATGGGCGATGCTGCGCGAGCCATCCAGGGCAAAGAAGCGTCCGCCGGCCTCTTCGACGATCAGTTTCAGGGCGGCGAGGTCCCAGACCTCGACCTTCGGTTCGAACCAGATCTCGGCTTTGCCGCAGGCGACCAGGCAGGCATCCAGGGCGCCTCCATAGGACCGCACGGACCAGCTCCGCTGCATCAGCTCCATGACCAGCGGCAGGTGGGGGCGGGCGGCGGCCACGTGCAGACCGTTGGGGCTGAACACGCAATCGGAGAAGGACGTACAGGCGGAGACGTGCAGGCGTTCGGGGCCGCCATCCATGCCGCCGTCGGGGCTGCCATAGGCGCCGCCGCCGCGCGATGCCCAATAGGTTTCGTTGAGCATGGGGAAGTGGGCCACACCGGCAAGCGATTCCCCGGCTTCTTCGAGCGCGAGGAGCACGCACCAGAAACGGTTGCCGCGGACGAAATCGCGGGTGCCATCGATGGGGTCGATGATCCAGCGGCGGCCGCTGGTGCCAGGCTTGCTGGAACCCTCTTCGCCGAGGATGGCGTCGGCGGGGAAGGCGGCCTGGATGGCCTCGCGGATGAGCCGCTCGTTGTCTTTGTCGGCTATGGTGACTGGGGAGGCGTCCGGTTTGGTCTCGGCGGAAATGCCGCCCGCGCGCAGGCGCTGGGCGTTCCGGCCGGCTTCTACGGCGATGCGGAGGGCGAATTCGAGTTCTGGCTGGTAGTTCATCGTATCCATGATGCCCTGAAGCGGGGCGCGCGGCGCAAGGGGGCGGGCGCGGCCGTTTTCACCGGACAATGGCTGAAGATCGGTGGCGTAGGGATTGGGCGGGGGTGAACCGGGGGTTGTTGGGTTCCATCAGCGTTTATCTGTGTTCATCAGCGGCTTATGGCTTTGACTGGACGAAGAGAATTAGCCGCTGAGGAACGCCGATGAACGCTGATACGGATTCCCGGTTATTCCAAGCGCAGGGCTTCGGCCGGATCGACCCGGGTGGCTCTCCGGGCGGGGGTAGGTTAACGGATCGACCGGGCTGACCTTGAAGAGCAGCGAATTTCATCCGGCGGGTCAGCAGCCGCGCGACGGCTTATGGCTTTGACTGGACGAAGAGAATTAGCCGCTGAGGAACGCCGATGAACGCTGATACGGGTTCCCGGTTATTCCAAGCGCAGGGCTTCGGCCGGATCGACCCGGGTGGCTCTCCGCGCGGGGGTAAGTTAACGGATCGACCGGGCTGACCTCGAAGAGCAGCGAATTTCATCAGGCGGGTCAGCAGCAGCGCGACGGCCAGATGGCTTTGACTGGACGAAGAGAATTAGCCGCTGATGAACGCCGATGAACGCTGATACGGATTCCCGGTTATTCCAAGCGCAGGGCTTCGGCCGGATCGACCCGGGTGGCTCTCCGGGCGGGCAGGTAACTGGCGAGCGCCGCCGCCAGAATCAGTCCGGCCAACGCGGCGGCGTAGGTTAACGGATCGACCGGGCTGACCTCGAAGAGCAGCGATTTCATCAGGCGGGTCAGCAGCAGCGCGATGGCCAGGCCGCAGGCTGCACCGACCCCGGACAGGGCCAGCGCTTGCCGCACGAACAACCCGATGACCTCATCGATCGCCGCGCCCAGCGCCAGCCGGATGCCGATTTCGCGATTGCGCTGGGAGACCGAGTAGGAGACGACTCCGTAGATTCCCACGAGGGCCAACAGCAGCGCCATGCCGGCGGCGACCGCCAACAGCGCCAGAGTGAAGGAGGCGCGGGCAAGCGAGCGGTCATACACCGTTTCGAGCGTCTGCACGTCTGCCACGGCAAGGCCGGCATTCACGCCGGCGACGGCCTGCTGCAACTCCTGGCGGAGTCTGGCCGTTCCGGCGCGCGGCGTGCGGATCACGAAGGCCACGCTGCGGATCACATAACCGGGGCCGGCCCAATTCTTCTGCCAGAGGGGCCAATAGACCATGCCCGGGGATCTCTGATCGATGCCGTCATCGTGCGTGTCCTGCAGAACGCCGACGACTTCCCGCCAGTCATCGGTGAGCGCGGTCCGGATGCGCTTGCCGATGGCGGCGCGCGGATCGTGCCACCATTCGCGGGCCAGGTTTTCGGAAATCAGGGCCACCGGCGCCTGGCTGTAGGTCTCAGCCCAGGTGAGGTCGCGTCCGGCGATCAGGCGGCAGCCGACGGCGGCAGCATAGCCCGGCGCTACCATCTTGAATTGCCGTATGGCAGGCACCGAGCCATCATGCTGGGGGTGGTCTTCTGCGTAAAGCGGATGGGTCGAGCCGGGATCCAGGGGAAGCGTGTCGACCATGCCGGCCGCGGAGACGCCTGCGAACGCCTGGACTCTGCGGAGGACGGCCTCTTCGGTACGGATGACCATTTCCGGCTCCGCCACCTGGGTATAGGGAATCGAGACGCGGAAGGTCTCGATCTGCTGCGGGTGGGTAAAGCCGGGATCGACGCGGCGCAGGGCCTGGAAGGTGCGGATCATCAATCCGGAGCTCACCAGCAGGACCAGCGCCAGGGCGACCTGGACAGCGATCAGCACATTGCGGGCGCGGTGCCGCTGCCTGCTGGCGCTGAGGGAGCGGCCGCCGCCGCGGAGTCCCTCAGAGAGTTGGGGCCGCGCATACCTCCAAACGGGAATCAGGCCGAAGAGCAGACCCGCAGCGAGCGAAGTGCCCATCGTGAAAGCCAGCGCAATGGGGTCGATCCGGATCTCGTGGAGGCGCGGCAAATGCTCCGGACCGATGGCAGCCAACGCCCGCAGGGCGCCGTAGGCCAGGGCCAGGCCGCAAGCGCCGCCGGCGATGCCCAGCAGGGCGCTTTCGAGCAGCAGATGGCGCGCGATTCGGGTCCAGCAGGCGCCCAGCGCGGCGCGGATGGACAGCTCCTGCCGGCGGCCATCGGCGCGCACGAGGAGCAGGTTGGCGACGTTGGCGCAGGCAATCAATAACACGATTCCCACGGTTCCCATCAAGACCCAGAGCGTGCGGCCGATGTCGCCGACCAGTTCCTCTTTCAGGAACCGCAGGTTGGGACCGATGCGCGTATTCCGGTAGCCGGCCGCGCTGGTTCCCGGATTCAGGCGGAATTTCGCAGGCGCCATGGGGATCATGCGAGCCACATCGGCGGTGGCTTGCGCAAGGCTGACGCCCGGTTTCAGCCTGGCGATGCCCTGGCAGCAGAAGCTGATCAGCGGAACGGTGGCGCGATCGAGACGCTGGGGCAGCAGCAGGGAAAACCGGCGATCCATGAAGGTGAAGGAAGCGGGTAGAATGCCGATCACTTCGGAGGCGTTGCCATCGATCAGGATGCGGCGGCCGACGACCGACGGATCCCCTCCGAAACGGGCCTTCCACCATCCGTCCGTGAGGATCACGGTTCGCCCGCCCGCGGGACTGTCATCGAGGGCGGTGAACCAGCGGCCCAAGGCGGGCTGCACCTCCAGTGCCGGGAGAAATCCGTGGGTGACCCAGAGCACCGGAACCTCTTCTGGCTCGGCAAGGCCGGTGATGGTGGCCGAGCCGCTCTTCCACATGGCCACCTGCTGAAACGCCCGGTTCTCTTCGCTGTAAGTGAAGTACAGGGCGGCGGAGAGGTTCAGGTTGTTCATATGGATGCCGGGCGCGGTGTGCCGCAGGGCCACGAGCCGCTCGGAATGGGGGTAGGGCAGCGGCTTCCAGAGCACCGCTTCGATGAGGCTGAAGATCGCTGTGGCGGCGCCGATACCCAACGCCAGGGTCAGCACGCCGACGGTGGTAAAACCGGGGTTGCGGCACAATCGGCGAGCGGCGTGCCGTAAGTCGGCAAACAGCGTCTCGACCCCGTTTTCCCACCCGTAGCCGCGCACCTGTTCCTGGAGAGCGGCGGCAGTGCCGATTTCCATGCGCGCGGCCCGGCGCGCTTCTTCGGGAGACAACCCGCGCGCCTCAAAGGCGGCTGCCGATTCTTCCAGGTAGTGGCTGACCTCATCGGCGATATCCTGGTCGGCGGCGCGGCGGTGGGCGAGCACGCGCAGGCCGCGGGACAACTGACGCCAGAGCGACATGGGCTATCCCTCCGCCTTGAGGAGACGCGCGATGGCGGAGGCGCGGCGGTTCCAGTTGGCGGTCTCGACTTCCAGCCGTTTTCTTCCCGAGCGTGTGAGCGAATAGAACCTGGCCCGGCGGGAGTTATCGGTCTGGCGCCATGCGGATTCCAGCCACCCCATTCGCTCCAACCGCTGGAAGGCGGTGAGCAGGGAGCCGGGGTTCACCTTAAAGACCCCGCGCGAGACCTGTTCGATGCGGCGGGCAATTCCGAAGCCATGCAAAGGCTCCAGGCTCAGCGTCTTGAGAATCAGCATGTCGAGGGTGCCCTGGATGAGATCGGTGCCCGGTTCGTCCATACACCTCAGTGTAGGCCTTCTTCCTCTTGACTGTCAAGATGTGATGAACAAGGGGAGCACGGCGGGGCGCCGGATATTGGGGTGGCGCTTTGAATGGCCGGGATGTACAGGGAGGGCCATCCCGCGGACTGGTTGATGGCGCGGGTGGGGCCGCGCTGATTGTGCTTTTTGTTTACTGGCGCGCGGCAGCCTGATTCTCCGGGCGGGACGGCGGCGCGAATGGACCGATGTCCCGGAAAGCGCCGGGCGGTTCAGCGCATCCACCGGAGCCGGTCGGATTTGCCGAGCTGCAATCGGGCCGTCGCTGAGGTACGCTGTCCGAAGGGCGACCCTCGCCATACTCAAACGGATACCCTCAATGACAAACTGGATGAGCGGAGTCTGCAAAAACAGACGGCATTGACATCCACTATCTGAGGACCGGCGGGTGCAAGCCCCCGCTGGTTCTACTCCATGGATTGACGGGGAGCGGAGCCTGCTGGATTCCTTTGACACGGGCTCTCGAAGGCGAAAACGACGTCGTGATGCCAGACGCCAGAGGGCACGGGAGTTCGAGCACACCGCTCAGCGGGTATCGGTACGAGGATCACGCGGGCGATGTCGCTGGACTCGTCCAAGGGCTGGTGGCTCCGGTTCTGCTGGGCCACTCGATGGGAGGCATGGCTGCGGCCGTGATCGCGAGTCAAACAGCCACGGCCATTCGCGGGGTCATCCTCGCGGACCCAACTTTCCTGAGTTCTCGACGCCAGCGCGAAGTTCACCGGAGCGATGTGGTCGAGCAGCACCGCCGACTTCTCCGTTCAAAGAAGGGCGCCGTGTTGGCTCAGTTACGGGTGCGGCACCCGCATCGTTCGTCAGAGATCATCGAACTCCTAGCCGAGGCGAGGCTTGCCGGCACTGAAGCAGGCGTGCTGGTAGACCAAACTCCGGAGACGATGGCAGCAGTTTAGAATCGTGATGAATTCCATGCAGTGCGGAAGCGAATGGTGGCGAAGCCTCTACGATGAACCGGCCTGGATGCGGGCTCGCCTCCCCGTCTCGACAAGGTGTGGCCCTAAATCCGGGGGATGGTTGGGGATTGCAACGAGAAATTCCAAGGGGAAGCACGTAGACTACGCCGGGCGCCGCGGAGTGGCGAACGCTGGGCGACTACAGGGGAGGAATCCGGGAAAGCGCTGGGAGTCCCCGGCTGATCCGCCGGTTATTCGCCTGGTGCAGAGACAATCTGAAGTTTGTCCAGGTGCCGGTAGTCCTTCGAATTGTTCGTGACGAGCGGAGCCGCGAGGACCAGCGCCGTGGCTGCAATCCATGCGTCCGCCGGACTGATGGGACGCCCCTTTTGTGTGCTCTCGTTTCGGACGGCGGCCCACGTGGAGCACAAGAGGCTATCCGAATGAAGGACTGAGAAATCCGCCAAATACGCTTCCAGCACGGCGCACTTGCGCGGCCCCCAATTCGCATCGAGCGCGCCCTGGCGCATCTCCGCCAGAGTCATGAATGAGAGAATCAGTTCAGAACCGCGAACAATGTCCACGTAGCGCGGCGCGAATTCAGGATGCCACTTGAAAATAAAGCTGGCTACGTCTGTATCAACGACCAGCCTTGCCGTTGCGATCGGAGGAGGGGTCAATGTGGCGCTGCTCATAGATGCGGCGTACGAACTCTTCGGATTCCTCCTCGGTTCCCGGGTCGATATGGCTCAGCAGACGGTCGAGCGAGAACGCTCCGGACCGGATCAGGTTGGGCGGATCCTTGACTGGTTGTGGCGGCACACCTTCCATCTCGATCCCTATTCTAGCTCGGCTGGCGGATTCTGAGGGCGGCGGCCAAAGGAGGCCGCCGCTGAATGCCGAAATTCCGGAAGAAGAAACGGCCGCCGAAGCGAGTGTTGGCCCTTCCCGGCCTCGAAACAGTCGAAAGCGGCGGTCTTGAACAGCCTTACTTCCAAGAGCTTGGGCACGTCTCCATCCAGACCACTGAGCGGTATCTCGGATGCAAGCAGAAGCTTCGGGATGCCGCCAATGACAAGATGGGCGTCGAGCCGGAAGCGGACCGCTGACGAGATGTGGGGCGGTGAATCAGCCGCCCTTCGCGACCAAGGGGAGTGATTTTTCTACGCGGATCTGGCCAGTCTCAGCATCGGAGACGATACGTCAAAGTGGATAACACTGGGCGGCACCCATTGCGGTATGACTGATTCAGTTATGTGGCACCGAGAGTCTGGAGAGTGCGCAGAAACTTCGCGAGATCTCTCAGGACGGCTAGCGATTGGTCCTCAATACCGTCCGGATCGAAGTGCATGACATCGTTTCGCGTCTCGCGCACCTTGTCGAGTAATCTGTTGAAGATCGCCCGATCCAGTTGAAGGCCAAGCGTGCTCCATCGACTCGGATCTTCAAGCAGCCGCTTGTATTCACCGAAAGTGAGGTCAGCCGCGGACTCCACCGACCGCCCACCATCCGCTGGGTCTTTAACGGCTGCCAGCTGCGCAGCACTGAATCGAGCGCCGATGATCCTCCGAATATGGTTCTCGATTTCCCCTAGCAGAAGAAATGGCTCGGACAATTGCTGTAACTGCAAGCTTAGGTCGCTGGTGGTGATAACACCCACTATTCGCTTATCTGGTGCTCGGACCAGCGCGTACTCGTTTTCTACGATCACTGGGATAGCGGTAGATAAGGACGCATCGGAGCTGATCTCGGCGTGCGGATCCATCGCTTGGCGGACATGATCGGGCGACTGGCGCAGCGCGAGCCGGCTTCCGATTGACTTCCAACTGACGATGCCCTTGACATCGCGTTCGCCGACCATGACGGGCAGTTGCGTGGGAATCATTCTGGCGGCGGGCCTTTCGCTCGCGGCCTCTCATATGGCCGCATCACGCCCGACGATGAGGCGGGGCGCGCGGGATGGATCCTGCTTAACGGCATAGTGTTTAGGAGGCAAACTGGCTCGAAAGGCAACTGGCTGCGAACACAATAACCGAAGTCTGGCTATCCAGCATCGGGTTCGCCGGTGGCCCGGGGCGAGGCTTCCGGGCGCCATTCGAACGTATCAGTGACCCACAGATTCTTCTGACGAGGCGGAATTATAGCCCAATGACAATCATGTCAGCCGGAGGTTTGGCAGTACACCAGAGGCGTTTTGCCTGGCGGTTCCAACGACCACCAGCGAGCCGAGCGCCCTCGTGTTCCCTTTGCGTAAGAACTTCGTTGATGCGGGTCACGCTTGGGGGAGAGCCGAGGACAGAGACCGGTGTCGCATAGTCCAGCGCGGCGACCGGTGTTCCTCATCGAAGAGCTGCCTCATGGTCACAGGACTTCCGTGGCCCTGACGACCCCCTTCGTCAATTCCTCTGGGCCTTTTTTGCGGAACACGGCGGGCCATAACGAGCGAACCCGCGGCAATCCCAACGTCGCGATTCCCGAGGGCACTCGGAAATGGCCTATGTGGGCGGACAGATGGAACCTTTGCGTCTGGCCTTGCTACCCCTCTACCGCACTTCCACGCTGCCCACCGCCAGGCCCAGATCCCGCGCATCGCCGGGGGCGCGGAAGGTCCGGCTGACGGCGATCTCGACGGACATTTCGGGCTTGCCCAGCGCCTCCGCGGGCAGCCGAAAGGCCAGCTCAAAGGTGCCCGGACCGGCGGCGATCGCGCGGGTTCCGAGCTCCGCGCCGTCCACCGTTACCGTCACCGCCAGAGGACCCTGGCGCAGTTGCTCCGGCGGGCAGGAGCCATCCAGATACAGCTTCTGCCCCGGCGCGGCTGGGCCAGCGATGCGCAGGGTGGCGCGCCGCGGCATCCAGCGGTGGTTGCCTTCGGGCGCATACCACTCCGGCCCCAACAGGTACGCCGCCAGCGGTTGGGCCACCTCCACGCGCGCGGGCGCTTGCCTCTCCGCCTGGCTCACCGTGTAACGCGCGGTGATGTTTTGCAGCCGCGCGCCGCGCACGTCGTAGACCACGGCCTGCTGCTCCGCCAGGGCTTTGGCGGCCATCCCTCCGGGCAGGACGAATTCCGCCGCCGAGGGCTTGCCGGGAAATGGTGCGATCGCCCGCTCGCATCCGGGCGCCAGGTAGATCTGGTTGCCCAGCAGGGCGAAGGCATGATCCACAACTCCGTTGTAGAACAGGTCGGTATCGACTCCGTCGAGCAGAATGGCCTCCCGCGGATGCCGTTGGCGCGCCCCGGCCACGCCTTCCACCAGGTTGCGCACACGCAGGCTCATGCGGTAGTTCCAGGCGTCCCCCGCCACCGTCCGCGGAACCACCAGCACGGCGTATACGGCCGCCAGCGCAGCCGCCGCGACGCGTGCGCGTCCCCCGCTGCGCCAGCACTCCGCCACCGCCCAGCCGCCCAGCCAGCACAGCCCCACCAGCGCCAGGTACGGATAATACTCGGTCACGTGATCGCGCAGCGGCAGCACCGGGGCGAGCGCCAGCACATACCACCCCAGACAGAACCAGACCACGCGCGTATCCCGGCGCGCCGCCGCAAACACTGCCAGCCCCAGCAGGACCATCACCACGCCCGCCGCCGGCAGCCATCGCGGCGCGCGGTACGGCGTCCACAGCAGCGTGGGGCCCACCGACCACGTCACGTACGTCCACAGCGTCCGCATGGCCGAGCCGGTGAAGTGCATGGCGTAGCTGCCCGTCCGGGGACCCGGCGCCCACACCAGGTGGACCGCCGCATAGGCCACCGACACGCCGAACATCGCCAGCGTGCTGCGGAGGCCGCGGCGCGCGCGCTGACTCCAGTTGTACAGCGCCACCAGCGCCGGGTACATCACGTTCAGCTCCAGCGCGCCGAAGCCCAGCAGAAAGGCGATCCATTCGCAGACTGCGTAGCGCCGCTGCGTGGTTTCCAGGTAGCGCAGCCGGAACTGGAACGCCACGAGGACAAAGAACCCCCACAGCACCTGGTCGTATACGCAGACCCAGCCCAAAGGCTCTACCAGAACGCTGTTGACGCCCCAGAAGACGGCTGCCCACCATCCCGCTGCGCGGCTGCCGGTGAGGCGCGCGCCGATCCACGCCGCCAGCGCCAGGTTGGCAAACTGGGTGGCCAGCGCCACTACGTGGAAGGGCAGGGCGTTGAGCCCGAAGAGGGTATACAGCGCCAGAAAGAATCCGCGATCGCCCAACGGCCGGATGGTGCCTTCGGCCCGCGGTGTGAAGAGCGCCGCCGGCAGATCGTGGAAGTTTTGCACCCGCGCGGCCAGATTCAGCCAGGCGAAATCGTCGGCGCGAAACCACGTCCCCAAGGCATGGGAGTGGGCCAGCAGGCACACCACACAAGGTCCCACCCACCAGGCCCAGCGGCGGAGCCGCCGGTTCATCGCGTTTGGAGACCGATCGACAGCACCACCAAGCCCAGTTCGCGCACGTCCGGATTCCCGGGCGGAATGGCCTTATCCAGGGAGAAATCCACGCGCACCGGATCGTCGCGCAGGAGGCTCGGCGGCAGCTCCCGCCGGTAGACATAATTGCCCGGAGCGGTGTAGGTTTCGGGGTCCAGCGGGCCGCCATTCACAGCCGCCGAAAGCTTGAGGCTCTTGAGCTTCTCGATCGAAACCGGCGGCACGGTCAGCCGCACGGTGAGGGTGGCGCCTTTCTGGGCGGCCTCGGGCGGACGCGCCAGGTTGACCGAAAACTCGCGCGCGGTCCAGCGCCAGGCGCCTTCCTCCAAGGAGTGGAAGCCGGAGAGTAACTGGCCGGCCGTCCGCGGGTCGCTCATATCCACCACCGAGCGCAGACGGCCAGGCGCCTCATCGGTCTGGCGGACGGCCACCTTGTGCCGGCGGCAGCCGGCCCCGCCCAGCGCCAGTACGACCGCCAGCGCCGCACACCCAAACGCAAACTGTTTTCGCATCAATCGCCGGCCCGTTCCACTTCCACCAGGCAGCTATAAAAGGTGGGG
>DATJRE010000226.1:0-11839 GCA_035505095.1 Bryobacteraceae bacterium
GCACCAGGGATGCGGGGCAAGGCGGAAAGGTGTTGCGATGTTCGGGTTGCCATGCCACCCTGGGTCTCACGCCGGCGCGGTGCCGCTCACTTGACTTCCCCCGGTACCGCCAGCAATACTACGCCTGTGATTGCTTTCCAGACGGCTCTCCGCGCTGGTGTTTCGCTGGACGCTGCGCGTTCCGGGCAGTTGCCGGCACGCGCCCGATGAGTTGTGCCATTCGGTCATATGGCTTGGGCAGGCGTTTCCGGCGTGCGGCCGCTCTGGAATCGCTGGATCTGGAAGTGCCGGAGGGCGCCATTTATGCGCTGCTGGGGCCGCCCGGGGCGGGGAAGAGCACCTGCCTCCAGTTGCTCCTGAACATTCTGGCTCCCACCGCCGGGCGGGCCGAAATCCTGGGCGTCGATTCGCGCCGGCTTACGTCCCGCGACTTCACCCAAATCGGCTATCTCGCGCCGGCGCAGGAACTGCCGCACCTGACGATCGGCCATTTCTTCGGGTTCCTGAGGGGCTTCTACCCTGCCTGGGATGCCGCCATTGAAGCCGCCCTGGTCCGCCAGTTTCAACTGCCGCTCGACCGGTCGCTGGACGCTCTTTCCCTCGCCACCCGCCGGAAAGCCGCGCTGGTTTCGACGCTGGCCTACCGCCCCAGGCTGATTCTGCTCGATGAACCGTTTCGCGGCGTGGACCCAATCTCGCGCAACCAACTGCTCGAGGCGCTGCGGGAGCACGCCGGGCGGGCCACCATCCTGATTGCCGCCGAGGATGCCGCCAAGGCCGAAACTTTCGCCACCCACATCGGTTGCCTGGAGGCCGGCCGCTTGCGGCTTTCGGAAGAGGTCGCCGCCTTGCGCGCGCGCTTCCGCGAAATCGTGCTCACCTTCGAGACCGCGCCACCGCTCTCCGGCGACTGGCCGCCGGCATGGCTCCCGCCGCAGGGCGGGCCGACCACCATTCGCTTCATCGACACCCGCTTCCACGAGCAGGAAACGCCCGCCGAGGCGCGCCGTCGCTGCGGTGAATGGCGCTCGTTGGCAGCCAATCCCATGCCCGTGAGCGAGATCGTCTCCGCGTTGGCCGGGACCTGGCGCCAGCCATGAACGCCCTGTCCGGCGTCCTGCGTATTTTTCGAAAGGATCTGGTGCATTGGCGGTCCCTCGCCGCCGGGTTTGTGGCCCTTCTGGCGGCGCTCTGCTGGTGGGATGCCGGGCTGCCGGCAAGCGGTTCCGGCCTCTTACCGGAATCGGCTGAAGTGGAGATTCCCTTTCTGCTCGCCTGCCTCTTCCTGACCGCTAAGGTAATTCACGCCGATGGGCCGGCGGGCGACTGTCCGTATTGGGTGACGCGTCCTGTCTCCGGGCGCTGCCTTCTGGCGGCCAAGTTGCTGTGGCTGGCGGTCTGCGTCAATCTGCCGGTTCTGGTGGCGCAGGCGTGCGTTTTGGCGTCCAACGGTCTGTCGCCCTTCGATCACTTCGCGCTGCTGGCCTGGCGGCAGGTATTCTTCACCGCGAGCGTGCTGCTGCCGGCCGCCGCATTGGCCGCGGTTACCGAGAACCTTTCGGCGTTCGCCACCGCCTCCCTGCTGTATTTGGTGATCTCCCGGCTTCCGCAATGGTTGGCTCCTGCCGCCGACCGGTGGCTCGGCTGGGAGTGGATACGGCTTTCCGCCACCGCGGCCGTCTCCCTGGCCGCCGCCGCGCTGGTCCTCTGGCTGCAATTCGTCCGGCGCCAGACGGAGGCCTCCCGCTGGGTGCTGGGAAGCGCCGCGCTAGCCATGGGACTTGTACAGTTTTTGCCGTGGCAGGACGGCTTCGCCCTGCAGAGCGCCCTCGCCCGCGCCCCCGGCAGGCTGGTCCGGATTAATTTCGCACCCGGCCGCATTCCCGCTCCAGCCGCCGCCCGGGGGCCGGATCCTGCCGCGGTGGGGCTCGAAATTCCCTTTCAGGTCTCGGGTCTCTCCGCAGACCAGGGGGTCCGCGTGGAAGGCGTCCGCATCTTACTCGACTGGCCTTCTGGGCTGCACTGGGATTCCGGATGGGGCGCCGCGGGCGAACCCTTACTTTATGGTGCGGACGGCTCTCCTCGCGTCGTGCTCCCCTCCGACGGACCTTATTGGCTGCGGCTCGCCGTGGCGCCGGAGTTCTACCGCGGCCTCCAATCCAGCGCCGTCCGACTGCGCGCCAGCTTTGCCCTCACCCTGCCTGGCGACTCCACCTCTACCGGCCTGAATCTGGGCGGCGCCACTATCGCGGGCGACGCCGTCTGCTCGACTGGCGGGGCTGACGCCACTCTGTCCGTGGTTTGCTCGACGCCGTTCTGGAGGCTTGCGCGCGCCACTTTGCGGGTCCGCTCGCAATCGACGGGCGAATCGATGGCCCGCGACCTGTTGGCCGGCCGTACCGGCGCCTGGACCTATGGGCCGTACCCCACCGCCGTCGGCCTGAGTCTGTGGGCGAACCCGCTCGCCGCCGATTTGAACGCGCCGCCGCTGCCCATTGAAGTCGTGCTGGAGACCCACCCGCCAGCCGGTTTTGCTGTGCGCACGGTGGAGGTTACCTCGATCCGGCTGCCGGCTTACCGAATCCCATAGAAACCAGGGGCTTTGGCGGGGCGGCACGGTCCGGCAGGAAAACCCGTCACCGCACCCTAATGTTTTCTTACCCTCTTGCCGATAAGACACTTTAAGCGTCGGAGAAACCGCCCCGTCGGGAGAGCGGCTCCTTTCGCGGCTTCAGCCGGCCAGCCCCATGGGGATTCGCACAACCATCTACGTCGCGCCGGTTGAGGGCGCCGGGGTCCGGCAATGATGCGGGCCTTTCGCGAGAGCCTGTTCGCGCGCATCCTGGCTATCAACCTGGCGATCCGGGTGCTCAGCGTGATGGCGCTTTCCGTGGTGTTGCTGTGGGTGTTGCACCGTGAGCTGAACCGGCAAGCCGCCGCGGAAGGGACGGATGTGGCGGCTTTTCTGGCCGCCCAAAGCCAGCCCTCCTTGGAGGCCGGCCACAGGCAGGAACTGGAACGTATCGCCCGCAATGCGCTGGTTATCCCAGGGGTCAGGTTGGTCGAATTCCGCCAGGGCACCGGGATCGTTCTGCGGGTAGCACGCTCGCCGGATGCCTGCCAGACAGACTGCCGGGAGACCGTTCGGCCGTTGAGCGCCAGTGCCTCGCTGCGCGTGGGCTTTTCCACCGGACAGGAGCGGGCCGCGCTGTGGCGCGCCATTTGGACCATCGCCGCGCTCGATGCCGGTGGCCTGCTCG
The DNA here is from genome assembly GCA_035505095.1 of Bryobacteraceae bacterium. Classification (GTDB taxonomy): domain Bacteria; phylum Acidobacteriota; class Terriglobia; order Bryobacterales; family Bryobacteraceae; genus JOPF133. Next base: position 3,261 of record DATJRE010000226.1, read on the forward strand.
TCTCCTCCCTCCTCGGCGTACACCGTTTGCGCAGCCTGCTCCAGCCGCTGCTGACCCTCACCGAATTTACGCGCCAAGTGGCCGAGGGGGACCTGGCCGCCCGGGCTCCGGTGGTGGAGAGCGGCGAGATCGGGAGCTTAACCGAATCCTTCAACGCCATGGTCGAACGGCTTGGCACAACGCTGGTTTCCAAACAGGCCGCCGAAGCGGCGGATGCCGCCAAAAGCCGCTTCCTGGCCACCATGGGCCACGAACTGCGCACTCCGCTCAACGCCATCATCGGCTACAGCCAGTTACTCCAGGAGGTCTGCCAGGAGCGCTCCATTCAGTTCCTCTCGCAGGATCTTTCGCGCATCGAACGTTCCGGCACCATCCTCCTCGACCTGGTCAACCATATTCTGGAATATTCCAAGACGGAGTCCGGCAACCTCCGGCTCGATCCGCAATCGTTCGATGTCGCTGATGTCGTGGATGACGTGATGGCTACGGTCGGCCCGCTCGCCGCCGACAACCACAACCAGCTCACTTTCCGCGGTTGCGCCGGCGGCGCCGCTGTGCACACCGATCTGCGGCGCTTTCGCCAGAGCCTCACCAACCTGGTGGCCAATGCCTGCCATTTTACGCACGACGGCAGCATCACCATCGAGGTTGCGCGCGAACTCCGGGACGGGCGCGATTGGATCGCCGTGGCGGTTGAAGACACCGGCATCGGGATCGTCCCCGAAGACCAGGCGCGCATCTTTCAACCCTTTACCCAGGTGGACGACTCGGCTACCCGCCCGCACGGCGGCACTGGGCTTGGCCTGGCCATCAGCCGTAGAATCTGCCGCCTTCTGGGCGGCGACATCTCACTCGAAAGCCAGCCCGGCAAAGGATCGCGGTTTACCATGCGGTTGCCCGCCTCATCCCCACCGGAAGGAGACGCGACCACCTGAAAAATCATGATCAAACTGCTTTTGGCCGAAGACAATGAATTCAGCCGCGACATGCTGATGCGGCGGTTGCAGCGGCAGGGGTTTGAAGTGATCACGGCCGCCAACGGGCGCGAAGCCTTAGCGGCGGTCCGCCGCGACCATCCCGATCTCATCCTGATGGACCTCGATATGCCTGTGATGGATGGCTACGCCGCCATGCGCGCCCTGAAAAACGACCCGCGCACCTTCCGCATCCCCATTATTGTGGTCAGTGCGCACGCCTCGCCCGAAGATGTGGCCGAAGCGCTGGCCTCCGGCTGCCAGGCCTTCGAGGCCAAACCGGTGGTGCTGCGCCGCCTCCTCGACCGGATCGAGGAAACCCTGGCCGCCAGCCGTCCTACGCCAGCCCCGACCGCTCCAACAACGCCCGAGGATCCGGTTCCCGCCCCATGAAGTGCCGGTACAGCTCGGCGGGGTCTTCGCTGTCGCCTTTGGCCAGGATTTTTTCGCGAAACTCGCGCCCCACTTCGCGGCTGAAGATCCCTTCCGCGCGGAAGCGGGTGAAGGCATCCGCGTCCAGCACTTCGGCCCACTTATATGAGTAATAGCCGGCTCCGTAGCCCACCGGAGCGGCGAACAGATGGCTGAACGCCGCGATCATAGCGTGGTTGGGCGGCAGCGGCGCGGGGGTAAAATCCTCCAACACCCGCCGCGTGTAGGCCACCGGTTCGCCATCCCGCTGCGGGTCATAGCGCATGTGCAGCAGCAGGTCGATGAACGCGAAGCCAAGCTGCCGCATCTGCGCGTTGGCCGCCCGGAACGTGCGCGCCCGCTTCATCTTGTCGAACAGTTCGTCGGGAATCGCCGCACCGGTTTCCCAATGCCGTGCAAACAGGTCCAGGGCCTGCCGCTCCCAGCACCAGTTCTCCATGATCTGCGAGGGCAGCTCCACGAAGTCCCAGGCCACATTGGTTCCCGCCAGCGTGCGGATCTCGACGCGGCTCAACAGGTGGTGCAGCAGGTGGCCGAATTCGTGGAAAATAGTCTCTACCTCGCGGTGGGTCAGGAGAGCGGGTTTCCCGCCCGCGGGCGGCGTCAGGTTGCCGCAAATCAGGCCCAGGTGCGGCTCCCAGCCATGCGTGGTGGGGCCGCCGGTGACAAACGCATCCATCCATCCGCCGCCGCGCTTGTTCTCCCGCGGAAACCAGTCGGCGTAAAACCCGCCTAGCAGAACGCCGTCTTCGTCGTGAATGTCGTAATACCGCACGGCCGGATCCCACACCGGCACACCGCCGCGCTCCTCCACGCGAATGCCATACAACCGGCGCGCCAGTTCAAACAACCCGGCCGTTACGCGCTCGGCTGGAAAATAGGGCCGCAGGGCTTCTTCGTCGAAATCATAGAGTGCCGCGCGCTGCTTCTCGGCGTAATAGGCCACGTCCCAGGGTTCCATTTCGCCCGCCGCCGGGCCTTCCAGCATACGGCGGAACTCGGCCAGTTCACGGTTCTCCTCGCGGAAACGGCGTTCGGTTTTGGCGCGCAGGTCCTCCAGAAACTGCATGGCCCGCTCGCCGCGGTGGGCCATGCGGTCTTCGAGCGCGAAATCGGCGAAATCGGCGAACCCCAGCAGGTGCGCCTTGGCCCGCCGCAGCTCCAGAATCCGCACAATCAGCGGACGATTGTCCCAGGCGCCTTCGGCCGCGCGCACGCTGTTGGCCTGGTACACCCGCCGCCGGATGCCGCGGTCGTCCAGATAGGTCATCAGGGCGAAATAATCCGGCGCCTGCAGGGTGAACCGCCAGCCCTCTTTGCCCTTGCGCGCGGCGCTGTCGCGGGCCGCCTCGAGCGCGCTGGCAGGCAGTCCCGCCAGGCTGGCTTCGTCGGTAATCACCAGCTCGAAGGCGTTGGTCGAATCCAGCACGTTCTGCGCGAACCGGGTGGTGATCTGGGTCAGCTCGATATCGATCTCCTCCAGCCGCTTCTTGCCCTCGGCATCCAGTTCCGCGCCGTGCCGGCGAAAGGTGTCCATGGTCTTGTGCAGGTAGCGCCGCCGCTCGCCGCGCAACTCCGCCGCTTCCCGGGTGGCCGCGTAGGTGCGGATGGCGCTCCACAGCCCGGCGTGCAGCGGAATTCCCGAATAGAAGGCGCTCACCTGCGGCTGCACCGCGTTGTAGGCCGCGCGCAGTTCCGGGGTGGTGGCCACCGCCTCCAGGTGGCGCACCACGCCCATGGCGTAATCGAGCGGCTGGGTCATGCGATCCAGCAGATGCATGGTATTTTCAAAGGTGCGTCCGGCGGGTTCGGCAGCGATGGCCTCCATACGCATGCGGGCATCCGCCACCAGGCGGTCAACCGCCGGTTGGACGTCGGAGGCCTGGATCCGATCGAACGGAATCTGAAATTGAATCTGAAGGAGCGGATTTTCCCCAATATCGATGGACATCATACTAAGGTACCAATTGTCCCAAACCGGAACCAGGTTTAGACCGCGTACACAACGTCACAAAACGAGTACCATATAGAAAATGGGTGTGGACTCTAACGGGCGCGCCGCCGCCGCCCCTCTCGAAGAACGGCTGAACGTCTTCGCGCTGGTCATCTATATACCAGGGCCGCTGGGCGTCTTTCTCGACGATTTGCGCCGGGAACTGGTGCCGCACTATAACCCCCACGCGCACGTCAGCGTCCTGCCGCCCCGGCCGCTCTCGGTGGATTGGGAAGACGCTTCCGAGCAGGTGCGCGGGCTGTCGCGGGGGTGGCCGCCCTTCGAAGTGGAACTCACCACCCTGGATATCTTCTGCGTCACCGAGGTGATCTACCTGGGGGTAGGCGCTGGCGCCGCCGAACTGCGCCGTATGCACGAAGCGGTGAACACCGGCGCGCTGGCGTTTCAGGACCCGTTCCCCTACCACCCCCACATCACCCTGGCCCAGGAAGTGCCGCACGAGCACGTGTCGGAAGTCTTCGACCTCGCCCGCCGCCGCTGGGAAGAATTCCGCGGCGTCCGCTCCTTCCGGGCGGAGCGCGCCGTTTTCGTGCAGAACACCATCCGCAACGTGTGGCTCGACCTGGCGGACTTCCCGCTGCGAGCCATGGCTGTGAAATAGGCGCTCCCGCCGGCGGATGCGCTGGACGCGAGGATCTCTCGTATCGGCCGCCCTGGTTGCGCTATCCTGTGAGTGCCTATGATCCGCAGAGCCGTCGTCTTTGGAGCCGCCGGCCAACTCGGCGTCGAACTGGTGCGGGAACTGCAGTCTCGCGGTTATGCTGTAACCGGTTGCGACCGCACCCAGGTGGATATTACCGACGCCCAGGCGGTGGAAAAAGCTTTGGCCCATTACGATGCCGAATTGGTTTTCAACTCGGCGGCCTACAACCAGGTCGATGTCGCTGAGGAGGAGCCGCAGGCGGCATTCCTGGTGAATGCCCTGGCGGTGCGCAACCTGGCCCTCGCCTGCCGCCAGATGGACGCCCGGCTGGTCCATTTTTCCACCGATTACGTGTTCGACGGCCAGGCGGGCTACCCCTATGCCGAAGACGATCCGCCGCACCCTTTGGGCGCCTACGCGGTCTCCAAACTGGCCGGCGAGCTGTACGCCCAGGCTTACCTGGAGCGCGTCCTGGTAGTCCGCACTTCGGGCGTTTTCGGTCCCGGCGGGCTGGACACCCCGCGCGGCAATTTCGTGGAAGTAATGCTGCGGCTGGCCGGCTCCCCCAATGCCATCCGGGTTGTGGAAGATCACGTCGCCTCGCCCACGTTTTCCCCCTTGCTGGCCGCCCGCACGATCGACCTGGTCGAGCGCGAGCAATCTGGAGTCTTCCATGTTGGCGGCGGGTCGCCTATTTCGTGGTTTCAGTTTGCGCGGCTGATTTTCCAGGTGGCGGGCCTGCAGCCGCTGCTGCTGGCCACCAGCGAACGGGAATATCGCACTCCTGCCCGCCGTCCCAGATACTCCGCGCTGTCCAATGGCAAGATGGAGCGGCTGGGCATTGCTCCCATGCCGCCCCTGCAGGTGGCTGTGGAAAGCTACTTCGCGGAGCGCAAACGCCGCTTCAGCGCGATTCAGGCTTGATGGCGTAGTACCCTTTGCGGGCCTGCACCTTCATCTCCTTGCTGTTGACCTTGATTTCCAGTTTGCGGTAAGAGCCGTCTTTGACGTCGTTGATAGGGGTGTAGCCGATCGAATACTGGCTGCGCATCTCCTCCTGCAACTCCTTGAAGACCATGTCCAGAGGGTGCCGGTTGTCCACCCGGTAGACGTGCCCGCCGGTCTCGTCCGACATCTTGCGCAGGTAACTGTCTCCGGCATTGCCCCCGAAGTTGAACATGCCGCCGTATGCCCGGGGATCGGAATATTCAATGCTGTAGATGACCGCGTCGGATTTCTGCGCCGCTTCAATGGCCTGGTTGATGGTCAGGCGGCTGCCTTCGTCCACTCCATCGGTGATCACCACGATCACCTTCCGCCCCACCTCACTCTTGAGCTTGTCGTTGGCCGCCAGGTAGATGGCGTCATACAGGATGGTTCCACGGGGTTGCCCCACGGTGGGCACCGGACCGGGTCCGAGGCCGCCCACGCCCGAACTGGGACGCAGCCCGTTGAGACCCTGGTTGAGCAGCCGCGGCGAGCTGGTGTAATCCTGCAGCAGTTCGGCCTCCTCGCCGAATTGGATCAGGAAGGCCTCATCCTTCTTGTGCAGCACCTCGGTGAAGAAGGCCGAGGCGGCGTTGCGTTCGATGTCGATCAGGTTGGTCTGGCTGCCGCTGGTATCCACCAGCATCCCGATGGTCAGCGGCAGGTCGGTTTCGCGCGAGAAATACTTGATCGTCTGGGCCTTGCCGTCCTCGAATACGGTGAAATCTTTCTGTTCCAGATTGGGGACCAGCCCGCCGCGTTTATCGCGCACCGAAGCTAGAATGTTCACCACGTCCACGTTGACGCTGATGGAAGGCGGCAGATCCTGGTCTGCATCCGCTTTCTTCTGAGGGGGTTGGGTTTGGGCCAGACAAGTCGACACCGCCAGCGCGGTGGTCAGGGAAACAGCGCAGAAAATTCGCATGCCGGTACAATAGTGGTGACGTACCCCAACGTCCGATTGTTTCAGCATGAAGGAAGCCATTCAACACCTCCGGCAAGGCGATCCCATATTATCGGAAATCATCGACCGGGTTGGCGAGTACCGCATCCAGTTTCGCGATCCGCATTTCGAAACACTGGTAAGGTCGATTGTGAATCAACAGCTTAGCGGCAAGGTGGCAAGCGTGATTTTCGGCCGCCTGGCGCACGCCACGCAGGGCCGGTTGACGCCCGAAAGCGTGCTCAAACTGCGTCCGGCGCGCATGCGGGCGCTGGGCCTCTCGGCCCAGAAGACCAATTATATCCGCGACTTGGCGCGCCTTACCCGCGATGGCCGGGTGGTCTTCGAGGAGTTGGCCGATCTGCCCGATGACGCCGTCATCGAGCGGCTCACCCAGGTGAAGGGAATCGGGCCGTGGACGGTACACATGTTCCTGATCTTTGCCCTGCGCCGTCCCGACGTGCTGCCGACTGGCGACCTGGGCATCCGCAATGCCATCCGCAAGGCGTACAGCCTGGCCGATTTGCCGCAGCCCGCAGAAGTCGAAACGCTGGCCCTGAAATGGCGGCCGTACTGCTCAGTGGCAAGCTGGTACCTGTGGCGCAGCCTGGAATCGGATGCCAATCTCTAACCAATTTCTAGGGGGAATTGCCGGGCGCGGAGGAATGGGGGACCGGGAGAGGCGCCGGTGCGGCACGCCCCTCCCGTTGGAGAACCCGGCTGGAGAAATTATTCGCCGAACTGCAGGGTTTCGTTGGAGCCGCCAAGGTCAATCGAAGTCATGTGCGAGCTGCCCGCGTCGGTCTTGGTTTCGACGGCGGTGACTTCGTGCTTCTGCGTGGTGGCGACCTTCACCGGCGCCGCGAAGGAGCGGTTGGTGTCGAGGTTAGTGAAGATGGCGTTGGAGCCGGACACCTGCACGCGATACTCGCCGGCAGCCAGTTGGGCGCTGCCCGCCTGAGTGGGGGAAGTGAGCACGATCTGGTAGGACTTGGGGCTGGCGAAAGCCACCGTGGAAAGTGCCAGGGCGCCGATGAACAGCAGGGATTTTTTCGTCATGGTTGGGGTTCTCCTCGTCTTAAGTTTCTGATTTTGCAAGCGCTTGTTGGCTCGCATGGAGAAAGGCGGGGGGATTCGCCAAACCGTAACTACCGTCTTCAGGGGATATGCAGCCCTGGCGAGGCGGGAGGCGTCCGTCATGCTCCGTTCTGTTTGTTATTTCGCTATGGCAACACCGCTGCTCAGTAGAAGCACGAGGTGAAGACTGCCCATGTCAGCACGAAAACCAGCCAATCGCGCGCCGCGCCCGGCGGAGACCAGCGAACCGGCCAGCGAACCGGCCAGTGAGCTACCGTTGGCCGATGCCGCCGGCCAATCGGGCGACCAACTGGGACTCCCCGAGACGCCCGTGGTGGATTCCGAGAGCGTGGCCGAATTGGTGGAAGAAGGGCAATCCTTCGAAGCCGGCGTGATCGAGGGCGTCGAAAATGCCCCCGATCCCGAGACCTCCGAGGTGAAAACCCGCGAGGTTCCGGAGGATGACGTGCCTCTGGAGTACCTCGAAGGCGACCAATCCTGAAAGAACTCGGCGGGTGCCGCTGGGGCCGGCAGCGTTCGGCTGGGTTGGCACCGTGAGGCCGATGGGCTGACAGGCCACCCCTCGGCTGTGGCAACCGCCCGCTCAGAAGCCGTGAAATAATCGAACGCGCGCAAACCAAAGCCTGCGCCACCACTGCAACTCCTGCGCTTGTAATGGGGGGGCACGCTTTGAGCTTGACCCGCTTTGATTTCTTCAGGCTTCTCGGCGCTGGCGGTGTTCGGTGTGCACCCGCTGGGAACCGGGGACGGCGCGGAATACTCTCGGATCGGCCCAGGGCAATCAAACTGCGGTTGTGATCAACGCGGCGCGGCCCGGTGGAGCAACTTCGCGGCGGCGGCCGCGAGAGCCAACCATATACCTTCTGCGTCCCGTCCCGTAACCGAGACTCCTGGTCTGCCTCCGTGGTCGGATCACCGCTGCTCCCAGGAAGATGCTCCTTCCACCTGGCGTGCGATATGCTATCGGATTATCCAGGAAGGCATTCCCAATCATGGCCCTCTTATCGCGATTCCACTCTCTACCCCTGCTGCTGGTCATATCGACTGTAGCGCCGGCACAGGTCGATCCACGGCTGTATGCCGGCCTGCAATGGCGCAATATCGGGCCGTTTCGTGGAGGCCGCATTACCGCCGTCAGCGGAGCGATTTCCCAACCGGGCGTATTCTACGCCGCGGCCGCGCTGGGCGGCGTTTGGAAAACCGTCAGCGCCGGGGCCACCTGGTTCAACGTCACGGATTCCGTGCCGGAGATTGCGAATGTCACGGCGCTCGAAGTGGCGCCATCCAACCCCAGCGTGGTTTATCTCGGCACGGGCGACCGCGGCGCGGGCATGTACAAGAGCACCGACGCGGGCGCGTCCTGGCGGCATATCGGACTGGACGACCACCACGGCATCTCTGCGATTCTGGTGGATCCGCACGACCCGGACATGGTGCTGGTTGCGGCCCTGGGCGATCTGCGGGTGAAGAGCGAAAAGCGCGGCGTGT
>DATJRE010000227.1:0-4792 GCA_035505095.1 Bryobacteraceae bacterium
TGAGGGGTACAACAAGTTCATCCCGTATTACCTGTTTCCGTCTTCCACCTACACGGTTTCCGTCAGCCCGTCATCCTACCGGACCAAGATTTCGGTGGGGTCGAATCCGTGGTCGCCGGAGATACCCAAACACAACCTGGCGTGCATCTGCGAGCGGTATGGCGGCGGGGGCCATGCGCGCGTGGGGGCCATCAGCTTCGAGCCGGGAGAATTGGAAAAGGCCCGCATTGTGGCCGGCGAAATCGTCGAAGAACTGAAGACCTGACGTTCCGGCCCGCTTGCTCGTCGGGCTCGGCCGCTGGGCCGGTCTGTCATACTGAAAAATCAAGGCCATGGATGCACAGGAGTCGTTCCTCTCGCAGGCTGCCCGGTGGCTGACGTTTGGGTCGGCGGTCGCGATCCTGTTCTCCATCGCGGCCTCCCAGATTCTGCTGGCGCTGGCCCTGGCCGCGCTGATGCTCTCGGGCGACCGGCTGCGGATGCCGCCCATCAAACTGCCGCTGTTTCTGTTTCTGGGCGGAACGGTGCTGGCGCTGCTCTGTTCGGGCCACATCCACGAGGGACTGCCGCAGATTCGCAAGTTCTACGTCTTCTGCGAGCTGTTCGTGGTCTATTCGGCGCTGCGCGACCTGCGGCTGATCCGCTGGCTGTTTCTGGTGTGGGCGGGCTTTGCCAGCATTACCGCCGTCCGCAGCTTCGTGCAATTCGGAGAGAAGGTGGAGCAGGCCGAGCAGTTGCACGTCTCCTTTTACTCGTACTACATCGGGGAGCGCATTACCGGCTTTATGAGCCATTGGAACACCTTCTCGGCGCAGGAGATGTTCGCCCTGCTGATGCTGCTGGCGTTCCTGCTGTTCGGGCCGCCCTCGCGCAAGGCCTGGGTCTGGGTGGTTTGCGCCGGCCTGATGTCTCTGGCGGTGCTGCTGGCCGAAACCCGCATGGTGTGGATCGCCACCGCGGTGGCCTGCCTGTACCTGGCGTGGTTTTGGAAGCGGTGGCTGGTGCTGGCGCTGCCGGTGCTGGGGGTGCTCCTGATCCTGGTCTCCCCGGCTTCGCTGCGCGAGCGGTTCACCTCTATGGTGCACCCCTCGGGCGCCGATTCCAACGAGTTTCGCGTGGTCACCTGGCGCACCGGACTGCGGATGATCGAAGCGCACCCCCTGCTGGGTCTCGGACCGGAAGGGCCGCACTACCAGTTCGACCAGTATCTGCCGCCTGACGTGACCGTGAAGCCCAGCGGGTGGTACGGCCATCTGCACAACATCTACCTGCAATACGCCGCCGAGCGGGGCATTCCGGTAATGCTCATCCTGATGTGGATGATGGGGCGGATCGGGTACGATTTCTGGCGCGGTTTGGCCAGCCTGCCGCCTGGCCGCGGCTACCGGCGGTTTCTGCTGCACGGCGGCATCGCCGTTCTGCTGGCGACGCTGGCGGAAGGCTTCGCCGAATATAACCTGGGCGATAGCGAGGTGCTGACCATGTTTCTGGTGGTGGTGGCGTGCGGGTATGTGGCCATGGAGATCGGCGAAAAGGAACCGCTGCCTGCGCCACACCCGGCAGCGCCTCGCACGGGTTCCTAGGGGGCCGAACCGGCGCTTTGCGCCTGCACCGCGCTCTGCTTTTGGAACGCCGGCGCCACTACCCAGAGCAGACTAACCGCCAGCGCCGCGGCTACTAGCCATCCCTGAATCCACAGGGCCGGCATGGGGTTGCCGAAGAGCTGTTCCAGCGATCCGGCCAGCGCGGAGGTCCACAGAATCAGCGCCCAGGCCAGGTGATTGTCGCGGACGAACCACACGAAACCGGCTACCATGAGAGCCAGCGCGGCTGCGGCGGTGGCGTATCCGAACAGGAATTCCGCGGGAGTGCGGGCGCTTCCCGGCACGCCCGCCACGGCCACCACCAGGGCGAGCAAGGCCACGCGCCAGGGTTTTTCCAGGCGTTGGACCACCAGCACCACCACCGCGCCGATGGCCCCTAGCCCGACCACCGATTGCACCGCCCCGGCCAGGGCCGATCCGGCCGGGAAGGCGCTGCCCAGCAGGCCCGGGGTGCCGATATCGAGGTCCACCAGGCTATGGAAGCGGGCGCGCAGAAGCATCTCCAGCGCGTTCCACACCAGGGCCAAGCCAGCGGCGGCGGCCAGGGCGGCCAGGGCATCCACTCCCAGCGCGCGGCGGCGGGCCTTGCTGAACATCTCCAGGGTGGCCGGGAAACAGGAGGCCAGCAGGGCCACCGCGGCGGCCATCATGAGGAACCCAAACATGACTGACAGGCCGATGCCGATCCACGCCACGGCCTGAAAGGTAGGCAGCGGAATTTCGGTCCGGTAATTGCGCAGCAGCATGCGGACGGACAGCAATTGGCCGAGGGCCATGGCGGCGGTAGGGATCGCAGCGATGGCCAGCACGCGCCGCCAGGGCACGCGGCCGCGGCGCACATTGCGCAGCACGATTCCCAGGCCCCAGACCACCAGCCCCGCCGCCACCATGATTTTGATGCCGGTAACGGCATACGAAGCCAGCGTGCCGGCATCGCGGAAGCGCTGGTAGGTTTCGGGGATGTCCCAGTAGGAGCGCAGCATGGTCACCTGGTCGCCATCCACCGCGACGGCGATGCGGTAATGCGCCTCGGCCACATTGCGCGGATCGCCCGCGGGGGCTTCCCATTCCAGGGTGTGGTCGGTGCGAGCCTTCTGCTTTTCCGAGCTGTCCACTTTGAGGACCATGCCGGCGGTGCTCCAGCCCTGGCGGGCGGCGAAATCGGCGGCCAACTGACGGGCGGCGTCTTCCGGCAGGTTGGCGCCCGGACGGTCTTCCGGAAGGGTGTGGCGAAAGCCCAGCGGCCGGCCGGTTTCGGGGTCGATGGAGACCTGGATCTCTTCCTGGTTGAGCGGCTTGAAATAGCGGGTGGCCCAGACGTGCAAGGGCCGGTTGCGGTCGAAAAGGCGGGAGGCGGCCGGCAGGGGGAGCCGCTCCACGAAGTACTTGGCCGTGAGGTCCTCGGGGCGGTCATCGGCATAAGTCACGTGCAGGAAGGCGCCGGGGTCGAGGGCCAGCGAGCGCACATAGGAATTGGCCGCGGCCAGCGCCTGGTCCTCGGAGATGCGGTAGCGCGGCTGCTCGCCGAAGCGCTGCCTGGGAATCAGCAGGGTGAGCAAGCCGAGGGCGAGCAGGGCGGCGGCGGCGAGGCGCAGAGGAACACCCAGACGCCGGCTGGCGGCGGCGACCGGCGCCGGCGGCGCGGCTTCCGCGGGGACTTCGACGGGCGGCGGCTCCTCGGCATTCAACAGACCGGTTTCCGGCTCGAATCCGCCGCGCCGCCAGTAGGCCACCAAGGCCACCACCACCGGCAGCACGATGATGCCGGCGCTGGCTGCTCCCGAAAGCCGGAAATACAGGCTGTGCGAGCGCAGCAGCAGCATGGCGCTGTACATGGCGTCCACCGAGTAGTGCCATACCAGGGTAGGCAGGATACCCCACCTCAGCATGATCAGGCCCAGCGCTACGCCGCCGATTCCCACCTCCACGCCGCGAATGTAAAAGGGCTGCTGCGGATAGCCCGCGTGGCCGAATCCCCAGATGAAGCCGGCCAGGATCACGGCGGGAACGGTGGCCCGCAGCAGCTTGCGCAGAAACGGAATGGCGAACATACGGAAGAGAAACTCTTCGGAAATGGCCGGAAAGTAGCCTCCGAACAGCACGAAGAGCCAGGGCAGGCGGGTGTTGAGCAGGTCGCTATAGGGTACGTCGGCGGGCGACCAGGCACCGAAATGCTGGGCCACGATGTAAAAGACCGTCTGATAGGCGATGAAAATGGCCGTCAGGGCAATGCCCAGAGAGGCGCCCAGGAAAAACCGCCTGGTGCGGAGCCCGCGCAGGCGGAAGAGGTGGCCCAGCGAGATCTGGCCGGGCATGGCGTCGCGGTACATGGTTTCGGCGCCGGCCGCCAGCACGAACAGCACGCCGCCGAAGCCCAGCGCCGACAGGGCGCCCTGGAGCATCTGGCTGAAGACAAAGCTGGAGTACGAGTCGGTGGTGGGGAAATCGAATTCGCTGAGGGGGAACTGGTTGAGGTGCGCCAGGAACGACAGCACCATGCCGGCGATGCCGATCCAGGCGGCGAGGCGCCAGCGCACGTCCTGACGGCGCAGGCGCAGTACGATGGTTACTACCAGGCCGACCATCAGGAGCGACATGAAGGCGAGGTCCACGGTTTGCGCTGCCTCGTTTTTGGAGCGCAGGCGCTGGTAATCGCGGGTCCACTGTTCGGGAATGTGCAGGTATTCGCGATACTGGGCCACCTGGTTGCCGTCGATTTCGACTTCCACGCGATAGGTGGCGTCATGAAAGTGGAAGTCGCGCTCCTTCCAGGTGTAGAAGCGGTCCACGCGGTGGGGGCGGACCTGTTCGTTCCGCTCGACGAAGTCCAGGGATTCCGGCGGGCGGTGCATGCGGTTGCGCAGGCAGTCTTCGGCCAGGGCGCGGGCGGCCGGCTCGGAGACGGTGGGCAGCGCCAGGTCTTCGGCGATATCGTGGTTGAAGCCCACCAATTCGCCGCGCGGGGTGATATCCACCTGGAAGCGCTCCTTTTGCTGCGGGCGGAACCAGCGGAAGGACCAGCGCCACAGGCGCACGCGGGTACCCATCAAGCGGTTGGCCTGCTCCAGGCCGGCCTCGCGCTCCAGGAAGGTTTTGGCGTCGTCGTCGAAGGTGAAGCTGGAGGCTTCGTGGTACCCCGGGGCGCGGAACCCGAGCGAAGGGAGCAGGGCGCGGGCCTGCGCGGCGGC
>DATJRE010000228.1:0-3679 GCA_035505095.1 Bryobacteraceae bacterium
GGATCTGCTCCAGGCTGGTTGCTTGAGAGTCGTCCATGTTGATGAGCAATCCCCAGCATCCCGTGTTCTCCCTTCAGGCTCATCTTGCATGAGAATCCAATCCCCAGTTCAGGCTCATCTTGCATGAGACAAGAGTCCCCCGCGGTGACACCGGCCCCCGCCGTACAATGAAATCACATGCCCCCTCCGCGCCTGGAGCTTCGCGCGGTCTCCAAGGTGTACCGCAATGGAGGCCAGCCGGTCGAGGTTCTTCACAACATCTCCCTCACCGCCGCCGCCGGCACCATCACCGCGCTGGTCGGCCGCAGCGGATGCGGCAAAACCACCCTGCTCAATCTGGCCGGCGCGATGGATTTCCCCACCAGCGGCGAAGTCCGCATCGAGGGTTTGTCCACCGCCTCGCTCTCCGAAACCCAGCTCACCGCCCTCCGCCGCACCCGCGTGGGTTTCGTGTTTCAGTTCTTTCAACTGCTGCCCACGCTCACCGTCCTGGAAAACGTCGAGTTGCCGCTGCTCCTCGCGCGCACACCGCGTTCGGCCGCCGCCGCGCTCGACCGCCTGCGCTGGGTGGGCCTGGAAGATAAAGCCACCAGCCTGCCCTACCAGCTTTCCGGCGGCCAGATGCAGCGCGTGGCGGTGGCCCGCGCGTTGGTCCACTCGCCCGACCTGCTGATCGCCGACGAGCCCACCGGGAACCTGGACAACGCCAGCGGAGACCAGGTGCTGGCCCTCCTGCGCGAAAGCGCCACTCGCTTCGGCGCGGCCGTCCTGCTAGCCACCCATAGTGCCGAAGCGGCGGATATCGCCAACGTCCGCGTCAGCCTCAAAGACGGCCGCATCGTGGCCGTCGAACACGCATGAAGCTCTTCCGCAGCCTGGTCCTGCGCCCGCTCTGGCGCGACCTGCCGCGCACCCTGCTCACCGTGCTTTCGGTCGCGCTCGGCGTCGGCGTGGTGGTGGCTATCGATCTCGCGGGCGATGCCGCCACCGGGTCGTTCCGATCCTCCATGCAGACCCTCGCCGGGAACACCGACCTCGAGATCACTGCCAATGGCGGCGTCGACCAGCGCTGGATCGGTGTCCTCGCCGCCCTCCCCGTGGATGCGCGTTTCTCTCCGGTAATCGAAACGCAAGCCGAAATCGACGGCGCCGGATCGGTGGCGCTCTACGGTCTCGACCTGCTGAACCTCGCGGGTGCGCCCGGCGGTGTCCCCAAGGTGGCCCTTTCGGAAGGTCTCGCCCGCAGCCTGCCCACGCGCGCCGTGCCGGGCAGCGCTCTCACCCTCGATCTGGCCGGCCGCCCTGTACGCTGCGAAGTGGCCCAAGTGACCCCGGCGGGGTCCGCGGAATTCGTGGCCATGGATATCGCCGACGCCCAGCAGGCCCTCAACCGCTATGGCACCCTCGACCGCATCGACGTAGCCGCCGCACCGGGCCAGGATTTCGCATCCCTCCAATCTGCCGTGCGCCGCGCCCTGCCCGCGGGGTACCTGATCACCAGGCCCGGCGCCCGTAACGAAGAAAACCAGCGCATGTTGCGCGCCTTCCGCTGGAATCTGCGCGTGCTCAGCTACATTTCGCTGGTGGTGGGCGCCTTCCTTATTTACAACACCATCGCCATCAGCGTGGTCCGCCGCCGCACCGAAATCGGCATCCTGCGCGCGGCGGGTGCGGCGCGCTGGATGGTGCTGTGGCTGTTCCTGGCCGAGGCGCTGCTGTTCGGCCTGGTGGGCGGCGCCGCCGGTCTCGCCCTCGGCCGGTTGCTGGCGGGCGGCACCGTGCGGCTGATCGCCGGCACGGTCAATGCGCTCTACACCACCAGCCGCCCGGCGCCAGTCGCACTTACCTGGGCGGAAGCCTGCCTCGCCATGGGCACCGGCGCCGTGGTGGCCCTGGTGTCCGCGTTCGCCCCGGCCCGCGAGGCCATCGCCGTGCCGCCCACCGAGGCCATGAGCCGTGGCGCCCACGAGCACCGCGCGCGCCTGCGCTGGAAACGTGGCCTGGCCTGGTCGGCCGGATTCGCCGCCGCGGCTTGGGCCGCATCCCAGGCCGCGCCCCTCGGTGGATATCCCGTTGGGGGTTACGTGGCCGCGCTGCTCGCCGTGGCTGCGGCCGCCACCGCCACGCCCGCCACCGTGCTCGCGGTCAACCGCGCCACTCGAGCGCTCACCGGGCGCAGCGCGGAAGGCCTGCTCGCCGCGCGCAGCCTGGAATCCTCGCTGGCGCGCACGTCCGTCGTGGTTGCGGCTTTGGCCACCGCCATCGCCATGATGGCCAGCGTCGGAATCATGGTGGGAAGCTTCCGCGAGACCGTCGCCCTGTGGCTGGATGTGCAGCTCCGCGCCGATCTCTACCTTCGCGCGGCCGCCCCCGCCGGCGCCGGAATCAACCCGCCGCTGCCCACTGGGATTGGCGCCGTGCTCCGCGGCATCCCCGGCGTCGCCGCGGTGGACCTCTTCCACGCGCTCGACCTCCACTACCACGGCGAGCGCGCCACCCTCGGCGCCGGCAACCTGGACGTGGTCCGCCGCTACGGCCGCCTGCGCTTTCTCCGCGGCGAAAACCGCGACGCCATCCTGCGCTCGCTGGCCGATGGCACCGGCCCCGACCGCGCCATCGTCAGCGAGCCGTTCGCCAACCAGCACCACATCCGCGCCGGCGACCGCCTCACCATCCCCATCGGCGCGCACGTGGTCGCCTTGACCGTGGCCGGCATCTACTACGAATATTCCAGCAGCCAGGGTTACGTGGTGGTGGACAATGCCACCCTCCAGCGCTACCTGCCCGGCCAGCCCGCCACCAACGCCGCGGTCTACCTGGCCCCCGGCGCCGCCGTGGATGCCGTGCGCCGCCAGATCCAGATCCGCACCGCCGGCATGGGCGTGGCCGTCGCGCCCAACAGCGAGTTGCGCCGCGCCGCCATTGAGGTCTTCGACCGGACGTTCGCCATTACCTGGGCGCTCGAAGCCGTCGCCCTGATCGTAGCCATGCTGGGCGCGGCCAATTCGCTGCTCGCCCTGGTGCTCGACCGCCGCCGCGAAATCGGTCTGCTGCGCTACCTGGGCGCCTCGCCCGCCCAGATTCGCGGCATGATCCTCACCGAAGCCGGCTTCCTGGGCCTGCTCGCCGCTCTCCTCGGCCTCGCCCTAGGGTTCGCGCTTTCGCTGCTGCTGATCTTCGTCGTGAACCGCCAGAGCTTCGGCTGGACCATCCAGTTTCACCCTCCCGGCGCCCTGCTCGCCGCCGCCCTGGCCGCGGTGTGGCTGGTGACCCTGCTGGCGGCGCTCTACCCCGCCCGAGTAGCGGCAAGCCTTGTCCCGGCCGAGGTGGTGCACGAAGAGTGAGGCCGCTTCACTCCGCCCGCAAGCTCACCAGCGGATCGATCCCCGCCGCCTGCACCGCCGGCAAGCAACTCGCCGCGTCCGCCGCCTGCATCCCAAACAGCAGGCTCGCGTACACCCGGCTGGCCGCCGCAGCGGGATTGCCACCGGAAGCGCTGTTCCCGTGGTTCTGGCAATCGGCGGAAAAACCAGCCAGACCGGCGTCACGCTGGCAATCCAATAGAATGCCGCAGCAGCGGGCCGGACTGCCTGCAAGCCGGAACCGGCCGGAATCCTGTCTCCCAAACGCCCCCGCGCTTGTGTTATGCTAATCTGCGTAACCAAAACGAGATAAGAGA
>DATJRE010000229.1:0-42312 GCA_035505095.1 Bryobacteraceae bacterium
GCATTTACTGCGCGACCGCCAATCCGGCGCAGGTGGTAGTGGCGGAGAGCGAGCAGGGCCGCGGTGTGCTGGGCGTTATCGACGGCGCCATGCCCCTGGGTGTGGAGACCGCCGAGGACACCGAAAAACGTCGGGCGTTTCTGCGCATGATCGGGTACAAGCGTTAGGTCCCACCGCCCCGCCTGACCGGCTTTGCCCGCGGCCGCCGGCGCGTGCGGCTCTGCGACTGTCTATCACCTTCCCAGCACCTTACCAGCAGAGTGATGGAAGTCTGCGAGCCGGTGTATGATCGGTCCGTGGTGAGTGCGTTGCGATTGGCAGGCGTTGCCCTGATCTCGATCGGTTGCGCCGTATACGGGTTTCAGCCAGCGCCCGGCCCCGCGGACGCCGGACGAGAACGGGACGTGTACGCGATCTACTCTCTTATGCTCACCAACCTGCGGACCAGTCACGGGCCCGACCACAATGAGCGGTACCTGATTGCCGCTGTCACGTCCACGCCATGGCCGAAGCAGCCATGCATCGCCCCGCCGCCGGACCGCAAGGCGGCATTCAACGAAGTTCTCGCCGACCTCGAACAGCGGCAATCCACGCCACGAGAACTCAAAAGCGGCTTTTCGATCCGTAAACCGTACGTGTTGCTCCCGGCTGGCCAGGTGAGAGCCTTCATGGGATCCAGATCGGTTGTCCGCGCGGGATCGAAAGAGACCGCTGACTCTTTCCCGGGCGTAACCGACCTTGTAACGCTCTCGGACGTTTACTTCAACCGGGACCGGACCCTGGCGCTAACGGGAATTTCTCTATGGTGCGGTAGCCTTTGCGGAGTCTCTAACTGGAAGGTGTTTGAGAAATCAGCCTCGGGTAAGTGGGAAGAGCGGCCTTGGGTCGCCTGTACGACGATGGCCCGGAAACCTCGCCGCGAAATCAATGCCGGCGATCAACAGCCCGCGGTCGCGCCATGACCTAGGCCCATGCCACTGCGGTTCTGGCTCGCCCGCAAGCGGCACGGGCGAAAAATGGGCCTTCCCCCCTCACCACCGCGGATTTTTCCCCAAGCTCACTAAATTCGCCAGAATCCGGTATGCCCCGGGCACGCCCGAAGGCAACTGACGGTACAGCGCGAAGGCATCGTATATGTAGGCTCCCTTGCCGTACTTCGCCAGCAGCAGGCCGCCGAGCTGCGGGTCCTGGTCGGGATCGTGCGTCTCCACCAGCGGTTCGTAATGCGGGTCCCAGCTCTTCAGGAAACCGTGGCCGCGCTCTTCCACCCAGCCCGAAAAATCCTTTTCCGTGATCCGGTTCGGCCACGTCATCACCGGGCTGTCCGGCTTCAGCAGCCGCACCGCCGAATTCTCGTCCACCACCTTCTGCGGATTGGAGCCGAGTGTGAATGGATACGGCCCGTAGTTCTGGTCGAACTCCTGCAAGTTGTACTGTACAATCAGCACGCCGCCGTTCTTCACGTACTCCAGCAGGCGTTGGTTGGCCGACTTCAACTCGGGCCGCACGGCGTACGCGCGGGCGCCCAGCACGATGGCATCGTAGCCGGACAAGTTGCCCTGGGTGATGTCCCCCGCCGATAGCGTGCGCACGCTCTGCCCCAGGTTCTCCAGCGCCTGCGGCACCTCGTCCCCGGTGCCCGGCAGGAATCCGATGCGCAGCCCGGGCGACGTCTTCACGTCCACGCCTACGGCTTTGTACACCGCCGGCCGGTAAAACGGATACGGCCGCAAGCCGGGATAGCCGGCCAGGTGATAGCCCTCCTCATAATGCTTGCCCTGGTATTCGGCGTCCGCCGTGATGCGATAATCGCCGGGCTGCACCACTCCGGGCTGCACCTCGAAGGCAATCGTGCGGTCTTCGCCATCGCGCTCCATGGCAAATGGCGCAGCCTCCGGATTCGACCGCCATCCCGCCGGCAAGTGCAGCCGCAACCGGCCCTCGGCGGCTCCCTTCACGTTGCTGTGTACGGTGCACGAAAAGGCGAACGATCGCGCGCCCACAGGCACCGCGCCCGCGGCCGGGCTAACCGTCACCGAAATCGCCGGCCCCACCAGCAGCGGCTGCGCCACAATTCCCAACGCGGGGACGCGCTGCATGGTCTGCACCACCTGCGCCAGATGCACCGTGGCGCCGTGGTAGGAAAACTCCGCCGCAGCCGAAAGCGGATAAGGCGCCAGAGACAGGTTGCGGTAGCGCGGGTCCGTCAGGTCGTAGTAAGCCTGCTCTTCATCCGGGCGCGTGAAGTAGGGGCGGGTGAGCGCGGCATCGGCCGGCGTGGTCACCGTGAAGCGCGCCTCAGTCAACTCGCCCGCCGCCAGCGCCACTTTGGCCTGCGCCAGGTTCGCGATTTTCCAGGCCTTGCCATCGGGAGCTTCCAGTTTCACGCTGGCCACTCCCACCGGCTCGGTGCTCTGGTTCAGCAACTCCACCTGCACGTAAAACGACTGTCCGGGAATCGCCACCTGGAACGTGGGCGCCGGTCCCGAAAACGGCCCGCGCGGCGCCGGCGCTTTCTCCAGAATCACCGCGGCCTGCAGCGACAGCCCCAGGGATGCGGCCAGCGCATGCTCAAACTGGTCCTCCTTGGCCGTCAGTTCGAACGCCACATCGGACTTGCCGGGGTCGGGCAGGCTGCTCAGCCGCACCCGCTCGATCAGCCCGCGCGTTGCGGTCAGCCCCGCGGCCAGCGTAGGCGCAATGGCCTGCGGCCTTTCGGGCCGGTAGTCGCTGGCGGCTTCGGCGGCCAGCCGCCCCATTTCCGAGAGGCCGCTCTTCAGGTAATCCGGCTCATGGGCCACCAGCGAGCCGATACCGCTCACCGAGGTATCGATGCCGTCGAAAAACGATTCCTCGTGCTCCGCTGCCGGCACGCGCGCGCCGTAGCGGTGATACTCGCTGGCCATCGGATAGGGACTCGGAATCGCCACGCCGTCGTTCTGGCTCTTCTGCATGCCCAGCCCCTCGCGCGCGATCTGCAAGTAAGTCAGGCCGGCGGCCGGAGCGTAGCGGCCCTCCGCAACCGCCAGGCTGGCGGGCGGCTTCTGGCTCGACATGGTCCCGGTCACATAGTCGAAAAAACGCGGCGGCACGTATTTGTCGATGGCGTAATCGTACATGCCCTGCGGTGTGAGGGCGAAGAACGGCACGTGCGCGTACACTTTCAGCGGGGTCCACGGCCGCAGCCCTTCGCGGATCTGCTCGGGGAATTTCGACGGATCGCCGGCCGCCAGGTAAGCCTCCTGGGCCATCTGCCCCGCCACCTGGTGCTGGCCATGGCCATCCGACGCCGCGCCCACGAACACCGAAGTAATCACCAGTGGCCGGGTCATGCGAATCACCCGCACCACGTCGGCCAGCACGCGGTCATGGCCCCATTTTTCAAGCGCCTCCTCGCGGGTTTTAGAGAAGCCGTAATCGATCGCCCGCGACCAATACTGGTCCACCCCGTAGTAGCGATCGGCGGCCAGCAGTTCCTGGGTGCGCACCAGGCCCAGCGCGTCGTACATATCGGAGGACATGGCGTTCTGCCCGCCCTCTCCGCGATTCAGCGTCATGAGGACGGCGCGCACCCCGTTGCCGCGCGTCTCATAAGCCAGCATGCCGCCATCCTCGTCGTCTGGATGGGCGGTCACCATGATCATGCTCGCGCGAGTCTGCAGCGCGCGCAGCCACCGGTCCAGCCCCGCCGCACCGCGGTTCACCCCCACCGGCAGGGCATCCGGTGAAGGCGCCTGCCGGGCCATCGTCACCGCCCAACCGGTTAATAAAAGCACAGCCATCGGGTATCCCCTCCGCCAATGCAGGTCACTCATATACTTCTATTGTTGGCTATCGCAGTCAGCCGCTGCAAGAGAAGGAATCGCGGCTGACGCGGAGCCGCCCCAGCCGCGGTAGGCCTGCCATTGCGCGAATCCGCTGAACCGTTCTCCTCCTGGTTTTCACCGCCTTTCCTCCGGCATTCCACGTCTCCGCGACGCACCGAGGGACCCTCCGCGAATCGGAGTTGCACATCCGCGCCCACTGTGATAGTGTGTCTGCACTTGAACATCGGTTTGAGGGTAGTTCTGATCCTTCGTGGAGGGACGTTGGGATGCTGCTTGCTCCCGTACTCTGGGCATTAACAGTTGGTGTCGCCTATTTTTTCTTCGCCAAGACGTGGTGGTTTCCACCGCCCATCAATCAGCATGGCGTTGAATATGACGCGCAGTTCATGCGCACGCTGGTGGTGGTGGGAATCATTTTCGTCCTGGCGCAGGTCGCGCTCGGATATGTCATTTGGCGCTTCCGCAACGACGGGCGCGGGCGCGCGACTTACACGCACGGCAACAACCTTTTGGAAACCATTTGGACCATCGCCACGGCGGTGCTGTTTCTGAGCCTGGTGGTGATGGGCACCAAAATCTGGGCGGGCGTGCATTTCGATGAAGCCCCGCTCGACGCGATTCCGATCCAGGTCCTGGCCAAGCAGTTTACCTGGAGCTTCCGCTATCCGGGGCCGGACGGCAAATTCGGACGGGTGGACCTCAAGCTGGTCAATGATGCGGCAGGCAACCCTTACGGCCTGGACGACAAGGACCCCGCCAGCAAAGACGACATCATGAGCGCTTCGCTGAAGGTGCCGGTGGGCAAGCCCATCAACCTGATTATGAATTCGCGCGATGTCATCCACAATTTCTTCGTCCGCGAGTTGCGGCTAAAGCAGGATATCGTTCCCGGAATGGAGATTCCGCTGCATTTTGAGGCCGATCAGATCGGCATTTACGAAGTGCCCTGTTCGGAGTTATGCGGGCTGGGCCACTTTCAGATGCGGACCACTATGCAAGTCATGAGCATGGCCGATTACATGGCTTGGCAGCAGCAGATGCAAGCCCAAAAATAAAAATAATGTCCCGCATGGATCACCGCCGGCCGCGGCCGGCTAATTCTTCAGAGGAGAGCCTATGTCGTCTCCCGTAACGCATGCGCACCATGCGCCCCAGGGATTTATTCGTAGGTGGGTTTTCAGTCTCGACCACAAGGTGATCGGCATCCAGTATTACTTTCTGGGGCTGTTCTCGGTGTTCATCGGCATTTTTCTGTCGCTGCTGATGCGCTACCACATGGTGAACCCCACCGTGCCGGTCAAATGGATGGGCATGCTGTGGCCCACGGCGGCGGCGGGCGGCGTAATGACGCCCGAGTTGTATCTGTCGCTGATGACCATGCACGGCACCATCATGGTCTTCTTTGTGCTCACCACTGTGCCGCAGAGCGGCTTCGGGAATTTCATGCTGCCGATTCAGATTGGCGCGGAAGATATGGCCTTCCCGGTGCTCAACATGATGTCGTTCTGGACCACCTTCCTGGCGTTATTGGTAATGCTCGCGGCGTTCTTCGTGCAGGGCGGCGCGCCACTCTCGGGGTGGACGGCATACCCTCCGCTTAGCGCCGCGGGCCGCGTCACCGGCCCGGGTGAAGGCATGGGGCAGAACCTGTGGATTCTCAGCATCGCGATTTTCTGCGGCGCGTCGCTGATGGGCGCCATCAACTTCATTTCCACCACCGTGGATTTGCGATGCAAGGGGATGACCCTGATGCGCATGCCGCTCACCTGCTGGACTTGGCTGGTGACGGCGATCCTCGGCCTGTTGGGTTTCGCGGTGCTGCTGGCGGCGGGCGTGCTGCTGCTCCTGGACCGCCTGGCGGGCAGTAGTTTCTTCCTTCCCGGCGGCCTGATGATCAGCGACACGATCCTCGCCGACCACAAGGGCGGCTCGCCGCTTCTGTGGCAACACCTGTTCTGGTTCTTTGGCCACCCGGAAGTCTATATCGCCATCCTGCCCGGCATGGGAGTGGCTTCGCAGCTACTCTCCACTTTCTCCCGGAAGCCGATCTTCGGCTACAAGGCCATGGTCTATGCCATCCTGAGCATCGGATTCCTGGGCTTCCTGGTGTGGGGACACCACATGTTCATGAGCGGCATGAACCCGTATTCGGCCATGGCGTTCGCCACCCTCACTATGTGCATCGGAGTGCCTTCGGCCATCAAAACCTTCAACTGGCTGGGCACCTTATGGGGCGGTAAAATCCACTTCACCACCGCCATGTTGTTCGCCCTGGGATTCGTGTCGCTATTTGTCACCGGCGGCGTGAGCGGCATTTTCCTGGCCCAGCCGGCCCTCGATCTGTATTTCCACGACACCTATTTCGTGGTAGGCCATTTCCACATGATTATGGGTGTGGCGGCCATTTTCGGCATGTTCGCAGGCACTTTCTACTGGTTCCCGAAGATGTTCGGCCGCATGATGAACGAGACGCTCGGCAAAATTCACTTCTACATGACGTTCATCGGGGTCTACTGCATCTTCACTCCCATGCATTATCTGGGCATCGCCGGCAACCCGAGGCGCTACTCGGCGTTCACCGACGTGGAGTATCTGGGCAAGCTCATTCCGGTGCACGAGTTCATGACCTACGCGGCCTATTTCACAGCCGCCGCGCAGTTGATCTTCGTGGTGAACCTGTTCTGGAGCATGAAAAAGGGCGCCCGAGCACCCATGAACCCCTGGAATGCGACCACCCTGGAGTGGACCGTGCCCTCGCCGCCGCCGTTCGACAATTTCGCCGGCGTTCATCCGGTGGTGAACCATGGTCCTTATGAGTACAGCGTCCCCGGGGCAGCCACGGACTTTATTATGCAGACGGATCCGCCCTCGGCGGTACCCTCGCAGCACTAGACAGCATCCATATGGGTATGCCTGGGATCCTAACGCATGATGTATTGAAAGGCCCGCCGCCGCCTCCCGCGGAAGGGGGATGGGGCGGGGATGGAAATTCGGAGGGCTTCGGCTCGTCCCGCAAGGCCTCCTTTACGGCGCTGTTCGTGCTGCTGGCTGCCAGCACCATGGTGTTTGCGGCCTTCACCAGCGCCTTCGTGGTGCGCAAAGGGCTGTCGGACGACTGGGTGTCCATGCCCAAGCCGCCCATCCTGTTTGTGAACACCGCGGTGCTGCTGGCCTCCAGCGCGCTGCTCGAAATCGCCCGGCGCACGCTGCGCTCGGGCGAGCGGTCGCGCTTCAACGCCTGGTGGAGCGCCGGCACGCTGATGGGAATTCTGTTTCTGGTGGGGCAGGCGCTGGCGTGGCGTGAGCTGAAGGAGCAGGGAGTGTTCGTGGCTTCCAACCCGAGCAGCTCCTTCTTCTACGTGCTTACGGCCTGTCACGCTTTCCACCTGTTGGGCGGCATTACGGCGCTGGTGTACGTGGATGTGCAGGCGCTGCGGCTGAGCCTCGGGCCGGCCAAGCGCACGGCTATTGACGTCACCGCCGTCTTCTGGCATTTTCTGGATGGTCTTTGGATTTACCTGATGATCCTATTCTACGTTTGGGGGTAAGGGATGTCGACCCAAGTCACGGCGGCGGCAGCATCGGTGTGGGATGGAGGCCGCTCGCCCTACGCAGTCAATTCGAAGAAGTTCGGGATGTGGCTGTTCATCATCTCGGATTCGCTCACGTTCTCAGCTCTGTTGTTCGCCTACACCTACGGCCGGGTCTCCAATCCCAACTGGCCCACGCCGTTCCATTTCTCACCCAGCATTATTTTCTCCAGTGTGATGACCTTCGCCTTGCTCTCCAGCAGCCTGACCATGGTCATGGCGGTGCATTCCATGAACCACGGCAACCGCAAAGCGGCAGGCGGCTGGATCCTGGCTACCATGGCCGGGGGCACTTTGTTTGTGGTGCTGCACCTCACCGAATGGCTCAACCTGATCAATAACGAGCACGTCACGCCGGCCCACAATCCGTGGGGCGTCCCGCTGTTCGGCGCGACCTTTTTCGGCATCACCGGCCTGCATATGACCCACGTGATCATCGGGATCATATACCTGGGGATCATCTGCCAGGCGATCTTCCGCGGCAAGTTCAAGGCTGAGGATGTGGAGGTCAGCGGGCTGTACTGGCACTTCGTCGATCTGGTGTGGATGTTCGTCTTCCCGCTGGTTTACTTGATGTCGGCCAAAATCTGAGGAGCAATCATGAGTACGCATGCCGAAGTTCTGGAACACGTGGAAGGGGCGGGCACGCTGACCTTCGTCAGGGTGTGGATTGCGCTGCTCGGGCTTACCGGGTGCGAGATCTTTCTGGCCTACGAGCAGGTGGGCGTGATGCTGATGCTGTCCATCCTGGTGGCTTTGTCGATCATTAAGGCGGCGCTCATCATCGCCTATTTCATGCACTTGAAATTCGAGCGCTTCAGCCTGTTCGTGACCCTGTTCCCGATGCTGGTGTTCTGTATTCTGCTGATGACCATCTTCTTCCTGGGAGACGCGGTGCGGCTCCCGTTCATGAGGCCTGGCATATGAAAAAGCGATTGGCCGTAGCGGCATTGATGGCGGGCTTGGCCCTGCCCGTGGGAGCCCAGTGCGTAATGTGCTACCGCACCGCGCACGCCCAGAACGAAGCCCGCTCGCGCGTGCTGGACGCGGGGATTTTCATTCTGGGCACCCCGCCGTTCCTGATTCTGGCGGGCTTCGTGGGCTTCGTGGCGTACAAGAACAATAAGACTCGCCACGATTAGTCTCCATTGCCAGCCATTTCCATCAGTCGATAGTTAGCCCGGCTTTGCCAACCTGCCACCTGCTCGCGGTGGTGCCTGCAAAATTTGCGCAAATTACGCAGTTCATAGTGTTATAATCGCGACTTATGTCGTTTCCGTAAAACCCTCGCAGTGCGGGAGTGTCTGCACTCCCAGCCGGCATCCGCCGGCAGTATTTTCCCCGGGCGAAGGAACACCTCTCTGCCGATAAGGAGTTTTCGGATGATAAAAAAAATTTGTCGCGGTCTGATTGTATTTGCGGGCATTGTGTCGCTGCCGGGAGCAGTTTCCAGGCGCCAGGCGGAACTGCCCCAACATCCCGCCCACGCTCTTCCATCGGCGCCAGCCGCCACCACCGCTACCGCCTCGGCTTCGCGGCGCATCGACCCCCGGCTAATCTGTCTGCAGAAGTTCTTCGCCCAGGCCAACTGTCCCGCGTTGAAACTGGCGGATGTCTTTCTGGAAGCCGCCGACGATTACCATCTGGACTGGCGGCTGCTCCCCAGCCTTTCGTATGTCGAAACGGGCGGAGGGAAGGCGGCCTACAACAATAATCTATTCGGGTGGGCCTCCGGGCGGGCGCACTTCGATAACCTCGCTGCCGGAATCCACCAGGTAGGTTTTCAACTTTCCCACCGGCGGCCCTACAGGCACAAAAATGTAGCCCAGATTCTGGCGATTTATAATCCCAGGCCGGAGTACGCCCAGAGGGTTACTGCCGTGATGCGCCAGATCGCGCCCACAGAATAACCCCGGCCCTTCCCGGGGCGGCCGTCCCCGCCTCCCGGTATTGTTTGGGGCGATCCGGAAGCTATTGGATCATCCGGATGCCCATATAAAGACCGCCAAATAATACGATCGACAGTAAAGCTACCACCACCCAGCGGACAATCCGCTCGGTTTGGTTGACTTCCTTATGCTCGTCCTCTCTGATTTTGTCCGCGAGGCTATCAAACATGGAAACCTCCTAAGATGCCGATATAAAGAACAGCCAATCAGAGCGACAAATCTACAACTGTAATAGAACCTGCCCGATTGTAGCCCCGAAAGAGGTAAAATCCAAGCCCCAATTTTTCCGGCGGTCAGCCAGTGGCGGGTCCCGCAGTCGGACCGGGCGCGTTTTGGACGCCGCTGCAAGCTGTGCCGCGCACGAAGCCGGTTGTTTGAGGGTGAAAACCCCCGCTTGCACGGCGTCCCCCGGCGGGTGCCCGTTGACAAGCTTGAACCTATCGGCGTATATTTGCTAACATACTGATCTTTCAGCGGTTGCCGGTAGCCGGAAGCATGTCCTCTTTCCACATCGTGACCAATCATAGGAAGACAGCACCCAGGTTTGCGCCAGGAGGGGTTTCCAGACTGGCGGGCAGCCGGTTTTCCGGCCGATGCCGGGGTGGCGGAGGCTAGATGGCCGAAGATCAAGACAAAGGGCAAGTGGACCAGACGATTCCCGAAAACTACGAGAATCTGCTCGACGACTATAGCCACTTTGCCCCGCCGGCCGCCGATGAGGTACTCCAGGGCACTGTCCTGAGCATTACCGCCAAGGACGTGATCATCGACTTCGGCTACAAGTCTGAAGGCATCGTTCCCATCGAGCAGTTTCAGACCCCTACCGGCGAATTGAACGTTTCGCCAGGTGACGTGGTGGATGTGATGATCGAGCACGGCGAGCCGCCCGAGGGCTACGTGCTGCTTTCCCACACGCGCGCCGCGCGCCTGCGCATCTGGGACCACCTGGAAAAGGCATACAACGAGCAGCTCATCATCTCCGGCCGCGTACTGGGCCGGGTCAAAGGCGGGCTGGCCGTGGATGTCGGAATCCGTGCCTTCATGCCGGGGTCACAGGCCGATCCGCGGCCGGTTCACAACCTGGACCTGCTGGTAGGGCAGGATATTCCGGTAAAAATTATCAAGCTCAACCGCCGCCGCGGCAATGTGGTAGTTTCGCGCAAGTCGGCGGTGGAAGAGGAAATCAATGTACGCAAGAGCGCCACGCTGGAGCACCTGGCCGAAGGCTCGGTGGTCACGGGCACGGTCAAGAACCTCACCGAGTACGGCGCCTTCGTGGATTTGGGCGGCATCGACGGCCTGCTGCACGTTACCGACATGTCCTACGGCCGCATCTCGCACCCGTCGGAGATGCTGCACGTGGGCGATGAAATCACTGTCAAGGTGCTGAAGTTCGAGCGCAGCAAGGAACGGGTTTCGCTGGGAATCAAGCAACTGGAGCCGGACCCCTGGGATACCGTCGCCGAACGCTATCCGGTGAACGGCCGGGTCATCGGGCGGGTGGTGAATGTCACCGATTACGGGGCTTTCGTGGAGCTGGAGCCGGGCGTCGAGGGGCTGATCCACATCAGCGAGATGACCTGGTCGCGGCGCATGAAGCACCCCTCTAAGGTGGTGAAGGCCGGCGATCAGGTGGAGGCGGTGATCCTGGAGGTGCATCCCAAGGAGCGCCGCATCTCGCTTGGGCTCAAGCAACTGGAGCCCAATCCCTGGACCACCATCGACAGCCGCTACAGCGTGGGCTCGGTGGTGGAAGGCCGTGTGCGAAACATGACCGATTTCGGAGCTTTTATTGAAATTGAAGAGGGGATTGACGGCTTAGTGCACGTATCCGATCTATCATGGACGAAACGTGTGAAACACCCCTCCGAGATTCTGAAAAAGGGCCAAATCGTGCAGGCCGTAATCCTGAATATTGATTCGTCCTCGCACCGGCTGTCCCTGGGAATCAAGCAGCTTCAACCGGATGCCTGGGAAAGCTTCTTCCAAAGCCACCAGGTGGGCGATATTGCCCATGGAAAGGTCTGCCGGCTGGCCAGTTTTGGAGCGTTTGTGGAGTTGGCGGAAGGAGTGGAAGGTCTCTGCCATTTCTCGGAAGTGCCCGGGTATTCGGGCCGGCGGGGATCGGAGGAGCCGCCCCTGCATGTGGGGCAGGAGATGGATTTTAAGATCATCAAAATGAGCGAGGCGGAGAAGAAAATCGGGTTGAGCCTGCGTGCCGTGACCGACGACGAGGAAAAGAGCCGGTTAGGGGACTATCAGCGGCAGGCCGCCGCGGCCACCTCCACCATTGAAGAGGTGATGAGTCTCAAGGATCGCAACCAGGGATGACTTGCAAAATCCGCGTATTCACGCGATACTGCGGTTTCTAACCTATTGACGCCAAGGAGAATGCGATGACAAAGGCCGATCTGATTGAAGAAGTCTCCAGGGTGGTGGAGATGACCCGGAAGGAATCCGAGGTCATCGTGGAGGCGATATTCGACAGTATCGTGCGCTCCCTCAGAACCGGAGACAAGATCGAAATCCGCGGATTCGGCAGCTTCCGCACCCGCCAACGGCAGCCGCGGATTGGACGCAACCCCAAGACCGGCTCACGGGTGGAAGTGCCTGCCAAGAAAATTCCGTATTTCAAGCCCAGCAAGGAATTGAAGGACGTGGTCAATAATTCCACCGTGGGAGGCAGCGCGCCCCCTCCCGGTCCGGCCGCCGAACCGATTCCCAGCTAGCTTCAGGAGCGCTCCCCAACCACATGGACTATCTCTGGACCCCCTGGCGCTATCGCTTTGTAGCGCAGGCGGGCGAGCCGGTGGAGTGCATCTTTTGCGCCGCCGCCAACCCCCAGGCCGACGACCACGAACTGCTGGTGGTCCACCGCGCGCGGCACAATTTCATCATCCTGAACCGCTTTCCCTATACCACCGGGCATGTCATGGTGGTGCCCATCCGCCACGTTGCCACTCTGGAAGACCTGGATAACGAGGCGCTCGCCGAATTAATTTTCCTGGCGAAGGCCGCCGAGAAATGCCTGCGCCACGTCTACCACCCCGATGGAATCAACCTGGGGATGAATATCGGCAAGAGCGCCGGCGCCGGAATCGCCGCCCACCTGCATCTGCACGTGCTGCCCCGCTGGTATGGCGACGCGAATTTCATGACCGTGATCGGTGAGACGCGCGTGATGCCCGAAGACCTGGAAACCACCTGGGAGCGCCTGCGTTCCGCCTTCGCCGCGGAGTAAGGGCGGAGGGCAAGCGGCCGGACTAAATCCACCCGAAGCAGCTTGACGCGGAGGCGCGGAGACGAAGAGAAACTCGCGGGGACGACATTTTCGGCCTCTGTTGGCCTTCCTCCGCGCCGCTGCGCCGCCGCGTCGATTTTCGCACCGCGCCCTTACCTGTTGCGAAACGTCCCAACCAGGGAATCCCCGACACCCGGATTAGAAATTCGCCCGTACCCGGAAACCGCGCCCGCCCGATTGAGCCGCACTTACTCGCGAACCTATACTGCGAATGGCAACTCAGAGAGCGTCTTTTTGTGGGCCGAGGCCCGCACGATTGGTGTGTTTTTTTAACGTTCGCCGCGAGCAGCTTCGCGAGGAGGGAATGTAATGGCGGAGAGGATTCCGTACGGCCGGGTGACCCAGAAACCATCCCCCGTCCGTGATGTTCACATCATTTGGATGACAGCGGGTCTGGGCTGTGACGGGGATTCCGTTTCAGTCACTGCGGCCACGCAGCCCAGTGTCGAGGATGTTTTGTTAGACGCCATACCAGGCCTGCCCAAAGTTCATCTGCACAACCCGGTGCTGGCGTACGAAGTCGGCTCCGATTTTATGAACTATTGGTATCAGGCCGAACAGGGCAAACTCGACCCGTTTGTGTTGGTGGTGGAGGGTTCCATCCCCAACGAAAAAATTAAGAAGGAAGGGTATTGGGCGGCGCTCGGGACCGACCCCAAGACCGGCCAGCCCATCACCACCAATGAATGGATCGACCGGCTGGCGCCCAAGGCCATCGCCGTGATTGGCGCCGGCACCTGCGCCACTTATGGCGGCATTCACGCGATGTCCGGCAATCCCACCGGCGCCATGGGCCTCAACGATTACCTGGGGGCGAGCTGGCGCTCGAAGGCCGGCATCCCGGTGATCAACGTGCCCGGTTGTCCGGTGCAGCCCGACAATTTCATGGAGACGGTTCTGTATCTTCTTTATCAGGTGGCCGGACTTGCCCCCATGATTCCGCTCGACGATGTGGGGCGTCCGGAATGGCTGTTCGGCCAGACGGTTCACGACGGCTGCGACCGCGCCGGGTATTACGAGCAAGGCGATTTCGCCACCGAGTACGGCTCGCCCAAGTGCATCGTTAAGCTGGGCTGCTGGGGGCCGGTGGTCAACTGCAATGTGCCCAAGCGCGGCTGGATGGCCGGTATCGGCGGCTGCCCCAATGTGGGCGGCATCTGCATCGGCTGCACCATGCCGGGCTTCCCCGATAAGTTCATGCCGTTCATGGACGAGCCTCCGGGGGGCAAGCTCTCTACCAGCGCCGTGGGCATCTACGGCCGGGCCATCAGCGCCCTCCGCAGCCTGACCAATCAAACCATGAATAAGGAGCCTAAGTGGCGGCAGCCGCGTGCGGAACTGACCACCGGCTATCACCCCACCACTTACTAAGAAAGGAGAGGAGCGAAATCACATGAGTACAATTACCGCGCCGACAACCGAAATTCCGCGCGAGTCGAGGAAGCTGGTGGAGATGAATTGGGACCCGATCACCCGCATTGTGGGCAGCCTCGGGATCTTCACCAAAATCGACTTCGCCAACCGGCAGGTCGCTGAATGCCACAGCACCTCCTCCATCTTTCGCGGCTACAGCATCTTCATGAAGGGCAAAGACCCCCGCGACGCCCACTTCATCACCAGCCGGATCTGTGGCATCTGCGGCGATAACCACGCCACGTGCGCCACTTATGCCCAAAACATGGCCTTCGGGGTGAAGCCTCCGCCGCTGGCCGAGTGGATCGTCAACCTGGGCGAAGCCGCTGAGTACATGTTCGATCACAATATCTTCCAGGACAACCTGGTGGGTGTGGATTTCTGCGAGCAGATGGTCAAAGAGACCAATCCCGGGGTGCTCGCCAAGGCCGGGAATACCGCCGCGCCGCACTCCAACCTCCATGGTTTCCGCACCATCGCCGACATCATGCGGGCGCTGAACCCGTTCACCGGCTCCTTCTACCGCGAAGCGCTGCAAATGAGCCGCATGACCCGCGAGATGTTCTGCCTCATGGAAGGCCGTCATGTGCATCCGTCAACCCTCTACCCGGGCGGCGTGGGGACCGTTCCCACTGTCCAGCTCTTCACCGATTACCTCGTGCGCCTGATGAAGTACGTGGAGTTCATGAAGAAAGTGGTCCCGCTCCACGACGATCTGTTCGACTTCTTCTACGACGCGCTGCCCGGTTATGAAAGGGTCGGCGAGCGGCGGGTCCTGCTGGGATGCTGGGGGTCGTTCAACAACCCCGACGTCTGCGACTACACTTACAAGAAGATGACCGATTGGGGCCGCGGTATGTTCGTCACCCCCGGTGTGGTCGTCGATGGTAAGTTAGTCACCACGGACCTGGTGGATATCAATCTGAACATCCGCATCCTGCTGGGCAGCTCCTACTACGACGAATGGGACCACAGCGAGACCTTCGTCCGCGAGGATCCGCTGGGAAATCCGGTGGATCAGAAGCACCCCTGGAACCAGACCACCATTCCGCGGCCGCAGAAGCGCGACTTCACCGGGAAGTACACCTGGGTCATGTCGCCGCGCTGGTTCGATAAGCGCACCGGCGATCACCTGGCGCTCGATACCGGCGGCGGTCCCATCGCGCGTTTGTGGTCTACCGCGCTGGCCGGGATCGTGGATATTGGCTACGTCAAATCCACCGGGCACAGCGTCAAGATGTATCTGCCCAAGACCATGTCGCTGCCGGAAGTGGAATTTGAGTGGAAGATTCCCAAGTGGAGCAACGCCATTGAGCGTGACCGCGCCCGCACTTACTTCCAGGTCTACGCCGCCGCCTGCGCCCTGCACTTCGTGGAAAAAGCCATGGCGGAGTTGCACCGCGGCAACACCAAAACGTGGACCGAATTCAAGGTGCCCGAAGAAGCCATCGGCTGCGGCTTCCATGAGGCCGTCCGCGGAGTGCTGTCGCATCACGTGGTGATTCGCGGCGGCAAGATCGCCAACTATCACCCCTATCCGCCAACGCCGTGGAACGCCAATCCTCGGGATATCTACGGCACTGCCGGTCCCTACGAAGACGCCGTCCAGAATACGCCCATCTTCGAGGAAAACGGCCCGGACCACTTCAAAGGGATCGACATTATGCGCGCCGTCCGCAGCTTCGATCCGTGTCTGCCCTGCGGTGTCCATATGTACCTGGGCGACGGCAAAGTGCTTGAGACGCAACACTCGCCCATGTTCGGCATACAACCATGATCGAAGAAGACAAGCTCAAGCAGCGCATGCAGCGGATTGCCGAACTCGTGCGGCGCCTGGATTCGGAGGCTGACTCGGGCGCCGCCCGGGCGCAGGCCAGAGAGCTGATCGAGTCGGTGATGGATCTTCACGGCGAGGCGTTGGATCGCATTCTCCAGCGCCTTCGTGGAGCCGGAGCGGCAGGCCAGGAACTGGTCGATTCCCTGGCCGCCGACCCCATCATTTCCAGCGTCCTTCTCTTATACGGGCTGCACCCCCTCGATTTCGAAAGCCGCGTGGGGCGCGCCATCGAGAACGCCCGGCCCACCCTGCGGGCCTATGGAACCGAGGCCGAGCTGCTCGCAACCGCCGCCGGCGCCATCCGCATCCGGCTGCGTGGAGTGACCGACGCCTTCACCGCCCGCACTGTCAAGTCAGCCATGGAGGATGAGATCTACGCGGAGGCCCCGGATGCCGCATCGCTCACCCTGCTGGGGCTGGAGAAATTCGCCGCGCCCGATTTCGTGCCGTTGGAAAAAGTTGCTGTACTGGCCGCGCCCAAGAGCGGCGATTGAGGAGCGACGAGCGCACCATGCCGACTGAGGAGAAACAGCCACCCTTCAACGCCTTCGGAGAGCTGCGCCGGTTCGTCCGCCGCCCCGAGTTCGAGGAGCACTGCGAGCTCTGCGGCGTCCGGGTAGCCCCCGAACATGAGCACCTGGTGGAACCCGGAAAACGGCGGCTGGTGTGCGCCTGCCAGGCCTGCGCCATCCTCTTTAGCGGACAGACCGGCCAGCGCTACAAGCGTGTGCCGGCGCAAATCCGCCTGCTGGCCGGCTTCCGCTTGACCGACGCGCAGTGGGACAGCCTGATGGTTCCCATCAATATGGCCTTCTTTTACGTGAGCAGCGTATCGGGCAAAGTGACGGCGGTCTATCCGAGCCCCGCGGGGGCCACCGAATCGCTGTTGCCGCTCGAAACCTGGCAACAGATCGTGGCCGAAAATCCCGACCTGGAGTTCATGGAATCGGACGTCGAAGCGCTGCTGGTGAATCGCCTGGGACCGCAGCGCGGCTTCCCCAAGCACCGTTATTTCCTGCTGCCCATCGATCAGTGCTTCAAGCTGGTGGGCCTCGTGCGCAGCAACTGGCGGGGCCTTTCCGGCGGTGAAGAGCTGTGGCAGAGGCTCAGCCTGTATTTCGCTTCGCTGAGCGCGCGGGCCGCCGTTTCGGGGGTGCCCCAGAATGCCTGACCTGGATTTTCGCGTGGAAAGCGCCGCCGCGGTTCCCTTCGCGGCCACTCCGCGGCTGGCCTTCCGCATCGCCGCGACCAACGCTAACGCCGAGGAATCGATCTACAGCGTGGCCTTGCGTGCGCAGATCCAGATCGAAACGCCGCGCCGCCGCTATAGCGCCGAAGAGCAGGAGCACCTGCTGGATCTCTTCGGCGAGCCGGAGCGCTGGGGCCAGACGCTCCGCAACATGCTGTGGACCGAGGCCGCCGCGACCATCCCCGCGTTTCTGGGCGCTGGCGGCGTAGAAATGCAGGTGCCCTGCACCTTCGATTTCAATGTGGCCGTCACCAAGTATTTTCAC
Organism: Bryobacteraceae bacterium; assembly: GCA_035505095.1. Classification (GTDB taxonomy): domain Bacteria; phylum Acidobacteriota; class Terriglobia; order Bryobacterales; family Bryobacteraceae; genus JOPF133. The sequence continues at coordinate 17,432 of DATJRE010000229.1, forward strand.
GCCTTGGGCAACGGCGAGATTCCCCTGTGCTTCCTGTTCAGCGGCGCGGTCTATTACGCGGGCGAAGGCGGAGCGCAGCAGGTAGCGCCCATCTCCTGGAGCAAGGAGGCGCGCTTCCGCCTGCCGGTGGCCACCTGGCGCGAGATGATGGACCTGTACTATCCCAACACCGCCTGGCTCAGCCTGCGCCGGGATGTCTTCGAGCGCCTGTATCAATACAAGGTCCGCCACGGCATCGCTACCTGGGAAGCCGCGCTGGAGAGCATCCTGACGGAGTGCGAGGAGGCGCTGAAACAATGAGCGCCCCGCCGGTGGAGAAGGTTGCCGATGCCGTGCTCTACGAGGGCTATCTGCTCTATCCCTACCGCTCGTCGGCGGTGAAAAACCGCCAGCGGTGGAACTTCGGCATCGTCTATCCGCAGTCCTATAGCGAAGCACAAGGAGGCACGGAACCGTTCGAAATGGAGACCCAGTGCCTGGCCGTGGGCGGCGCTGCGGCGGAGTTGGCGGTGAAAGTCCGCTGCCTGCGGCTGGTGGAGCGCGTCGCCGGCTATGTGTCCCCGCCGCTCTCCGAACTGCCGGAAACCGGCGAGCCGCCGTTTGTGCCCGCGGCCTCCATTGAGATTGAGGGCCGCACCTACGAATCCTGGCAGGAGGCGGCCGAGTGCCAGATGGATCTGCCGCCGCTGCGCTTCGGCGAATTGTCCGGCCGGACCGAGCGCCTGCCCTTCGTCTTCCCCGCCACCCGAACCATTGAACCGGTGCGCAACGCGGCCGGCATGGTGGCGGGCCTGATCGTCCGCACGCAGGAGGCCCTGGAATGCTCGGTCGAGACCAGCCTCGAACGCGCGCAGGCGGATTTGTTTCGCATTTCCGTCCGCATTTCCAATCGCACGCCACTTGCGGGCGCGCCCAGCGCCGGCCGCGAACCGGTGCTGGCGCGCTCGCTTCTTTCCGCGCACACCATTCTGCGCCTGCGTGGCGGCGAGTTCGTATCGCTGCTGGAACCGCCGGCCGAATTTCAGGAAGCCGCCACCGCCTGTAAGAACGTGGGCACCTGGCCGGTGCTGGCCGGCGAGCCGGGCGACCGCGATACCGTGCTCTCGTCGCCCATCATCCTCTACGACTATCCGCAGATCGCGCCGGAAAGCCCAGGCGACCTGTTCGACGGCGCCGAAATCGACGAGATTCTATCGCTGCGCATCCTCACCCTGACGGACGACGAAAAAGACGCCATGCGCCGCAGTGACGACCGCGCCCGCCGCATCCTGGAGCGCACCGAATCGCTCCCGCCGGAGCATTTTATGAAGCTCCACGGCGCACTCCGCGGCCTGGACCCAGCCCGCAAGGAGGCCTCATGAACGAGTGGGAATGGCAGCTTCTGGAAGACAAAACGCCCATGGAGAGCCTCGCCATCGGCGGAGTGGAGGTGCGGACCGGCGGCTTGGTGCGGCTGCGCCCGCGCGCCGGCGGCGATGTCCTCGACCTGGCCCTGGCCGGCCGGATCGCCATCGTCGAGAGCATCGAGCAGGATTACGAAGGCAAGCCGCACCTGGCGGTGGTTCTGGAGGACGACCCCGGCCGCGACCTGGGATTCGCCCGTCAGCCGGGGCATCGATTCTTTTTCAGCCCCGAGGAAGTCGAGCCGCTGAGCCCCGGAGGTGCGCGGTGAGGGTCCTGGTTGCCGGCATCGGCAATATCTTTCACGGCGACGATGCTTTCGGCGTCGAAGTGGCCAACTCCCTGTTGCGGCGCACCCTGCCGCCGGAAGCGCGCGTGGTGGATTTCGGAATTCGCGGCTTCGACCTGGCCTACGCTCTGCTGGACGGGTACGACGTCACCATCCTGGTGGATGCCACCGCGCGTGGCTCGGCGCCCGGTACGCTCTACACCATCGAAATCGATGGCAACGCCCCCGCGGGCCTGGAGGAGCCGCCCGTCGATCTGGCCACCCACGGGATGAACCCCATGCGCGTGCTGCGCATGGCGCAGGTCATGGGCGGAACGCTCGGGCGGATCCTGCTGGTGGGGTGCGAGCCGGAAACTTTGGGATCGGAGGAGGAAGGGCAGATGGGCCTCAGCGCGACCGTGTCGGCCGTGGTGGATACGGCCGCGGACAAGGTGGAAGAGCTGGTCGCAAAAATCTTGCAGGAAAGCCGCGGCGCATCGGGCACAGGCGCCGCGGCATGACGAAGTCGAGAACCGTCGAGAGCATCGAAAAAGGAGATCATATGGCAGCCGCTACGATGTTTCGGACGCGGGAAAGCGAATCCGAACTCAACGAAACGCGGGACACCCTGTTTTTGCTGGGAGGCTTGTCCCTGATTCTATTCGGCGCCGGCCTGGTGCTGACCAATCCGGCCGTCCGCAAACTGATGGGGGGAGCCAACGTGGGCAACCTGCTGCAAGGGGTGGTGCCCGACCTGGAACGCTACCTGAAGATCCGGTCGACATAGGGCCGGCCCATGGCATCCTTAACTAATGCAGCGGAGGGCCTGGCATCGTCCTACGTGGTGGACGCCGGCAAGAGCCGGTTCGTAGTCCGCGCATCCGCCACCGGACTGCTCTCCGCGTTCGGCCATAATCCGACCATCGCCATTCGCAGTTTCACCGGCGAAGCGTGGTTTCGCCCCCAGGCTCCGGAGCATTCGTCCCTGCGCCTGGAAATTGACCCTGCCTCGCTCGCCATCACCGGCGACGTGAACGATAAGGACCGCCGTGAAATGGAGCGGACCATGCGCGACGAAGTGCTCGAAATCAACCGCTTTCGCGAGATTCGTTTCGAGGGTTCCGGCGTCCACTCCAGCCAGCTCGGCGAGGGCATCTATCGCCTGAAGATTGCCGGCCAACTGAAGCTGCACGGTGTGGAGCGTCCGCTGGAGTTGCCATGCAACCTGATCGCCGGCCAGGATTTCCTGCGGGCCAATGGCGAATTCACCATCCGCCAGACCGATTACGGCATGCGCCTGGTTTCGGTGGCCGGGGGCACGCTCAAGCTCCGCGACGAGTTGAAGTTCTCGTTCGACATCCTGGCCCATCGCAAGCCGGAGGGCGGCCATGCCCCGCAGGCGTGATGGTGGGCCGTACCAGGGCGGGGAAGGCCCGCGCCAGCCCCGTCTCCTCGGTAATTTGCGGGAATCCCCAAAACCCTGCGCCCGCCTCGTCCAATGCGCGGCCCCGCGCCGCCGTTTTTCCCCGTATCTTCGCGGCGCACCGGGGCCGCAGCGTGGGGGAGGGTGCCGCGCGAAAAGACTTGGCCTTCATTCCCCGCCGTCCCTCCGTGAACCCGGCCCCACCCCAGCGCTTGGTATTTCTTCGCGCTTTCTCCGCGACCTCCGTGTCTCTGCGGTGAAGCGGACCCCCACTTACCGCACCGCAACCCGATATCCTGGAGTTTGATATGTGTCTCGCTATTCCCGCCAAGATAGTCTCGCTGGCAGACGATTCCAGCCACAGCGCGCAGGTGGCCGTCGCCGGGGTCCACCGCCGTGTGGACGTCAGCCTGGTCGAACCCGATGGCATCGCGCCGGGAGACTGGGTGCTCATCCATGTCGGTTTCGCCATGAGTAAAATCAGGGAAGAGGACGCCTACGAGCAGATGCGTATGCTCTCCATCCTCGGTGAAACCGAGGCCGCCATGCAGGAAGTGCGGGGCTACAGCGCTGACGACGCCGAGCCGCCGCCAAAGGAGCCTTCGTTTCCATGAAATACGTCGATGAATTCCGCGAGCCGGAGCTGATCACCCGAACCTCGGAAGAAATCCGGCGGCTGGCCGATCCCGCGCGGCATTACCGGTTTATGGAGGTGTGCGGCGGCCATACTCACGCCATCTATCGCTTCGGTCTGAACGACCTGCTCCCGCCCAATATCGAACTGGTGCACGGTCCCGGCTGCCCCGTCTGTGTGCTGCCCATGGGCCGCATCGACGATGGCCTGTCGATGCTCGCCGACGGCAACGTTATCTTCACCGCGTTCGGCGACATGATGCGCGTCCCCGGCACCCACGGCAGCCCCCTCGAATACAAGGCCCGCGGCGCCGATATCCGCATCGTCTATTCGCCCGCCGATGCGCTCAAGATCGCGCGCGCCAATCCCGGCCGCCACGTGATGTTCTTCGCCATCGGCTTCGAGACCACCGCGCCCTCTACCGCTCTCACGCTCATGCGGGCCAAGGCCGAGGGCATCCGCAACTTCTCGGTCTTCTCGAACCATGTGACCATCATTCCCGCCATCCGCGCGATTCTCGATTCGCCGGATATGCGCATCGACGCGTTCATTGGCCCCGGCCATGTCTCCACGGTGATCGGCTGCCGGCCCTACGAGTGGATCGCCCGCCACGAAGGCAAGCCGATTGTAGTGTCGGGGTTCGAGCCGCTGGATGTGCTGCAGTCGGTGGCCATGCTGCTGGCCCAGTTGCAGAAGGGCGAGTGCAAGGTGGAAAATCAGTACCGCCGCGTGGTTCCGTGGGAAGGCAATCGCGCCGCACTGAAGGCGATGGCCGAGGTCTTCACCCTGCGTTCTTACTTCGAATGGCGCGGCATGGGCTTTATCTCGCAATCCGCCCTCGCGCTCAACGACGACTATGGCGATTGGGACGCCGAGAAGCGCTTCTCCGTGCCCGGAATCCGCGTTACCGATCCCAAAGCCGCGCAATGCGGCGAGGTGCTCAAGGGCGTGCTAAAGCCGGAGCAATGCAAGCTGTTCGGCAACGAGTGTACGCCGGAGCGGCCCATCGGGGCGCTGATGGTCTCGTCGGAAGGCTCCTGCGCGGCGTATTATCAATACGAGCATCGTAAGTCGCACCTGGTTTCGATTCCCGCCTGAAAGGACAGACGCCATGGCCCCTGCTAAGATTCGATTTCGCGACACGCAGATCGAAATGGCGCATGGTGCGGGCGGCAAGGCCAGCCGGCGCCTGATTGAAGGGCTGTTCGCGCCCCTGCTGTACGGCTCGTCGCCGGAACCGCTTGGTGACGCGGCCCACATCAGCCTGAACGGCACGCGCGTGGCCATCACCGCCGATAGTTTCGTGGTCAGCCCGCTCTGTTTTCCGGGGGGATCCATCGGCGAATTGGCCGTCAACGGAACGGTCAATGACCTGGCGGTTTCCGGCGCGCGTGCCCAAACGCTGGTGGTGACCTATGTTCTGGAAGCCGGCCTGCCGACGGAGATCCTGGAGAAGGAAGTCCGCGCCATGGGCCGCGCGGCGCAGGCCGCCGGAGTGATCATCGCCGGCGGCGACACCAAGGTCGTCGAGCACGGCAAGGCCGACCGCATGTACATCACCACCGCGGGCGTCGGCCTGCCGATTCCGGGCGTCGAGTGCTCGGCGCGATCCGCGCGGCCCGGCGACGTGGTGCTGCTCTCGGGACCCATCGGTGACCACGGCATCACCATCCTGCTGGCGCGCGGCGAATTGGATCTGGAAGCGGATCTATGCTCCGACACGCGCCCGGTGCTGCCGCTGGTGGAAGCGCTGGCCGCGGTCGCTGCGCCCGGCCTGCGGTGGATGCGCGACCCTACCCGCGGCGGCGTGGCTACCGCCCTGAACGAATTCGCCCGCGATTGCGACCTGAGCGTCTTTTTGCTGGAAGACCGCGTGCCGGTGCGCGAGCAGGTGCGCGGCGCTTGCGAGTTGCTGGGGCTGGACCCGCTGCACATCGCCAACGAAGGCCAGTTCCTGGCAGTGGTAGCGCCGGAATACGGCGATGCGGCCCTGGAGGCCCTCCAGCGGGCACCGGGCGGACAGGGCGCGAGGATCATCGGCGAAGTGCGCGAGCAGCCCGCCTGCACCGTGGTCGCGGCCACTCCCTACGGCGGCAACCGCATCGTAGACATGCTGGTGGGCGACCCCCTGCCGAGGATCTGCTAGTGCTAAGCGGACCTCTCGCTCGCGTTCAAGCCTCCAACCCGCGCCGCGGCCGCCAGGGAGCGTTCGCGCCATGACTCCCGTAACCCATCCCGGAGAGATCGCGGCCGCCACCGCCGAGCGCCTCCTGGAGCGCAACCCGATCTGCGAAGAGTTCTTCGCGCGCGAGTCGCCGCGCCTGGCCGAAACCTGCCGCGCCATGTCCGAGCGTTTCCTGGCGGGCGGACGCCTGCTGGCCTTCGGCCGCGGCCCTTATTCCACCGACGCCCAGCACGTCTCGGTGGAATTCGTGCACCCCGTAATCGTGGGCAAGCGCGCCCTGCCGGCGCTCGATCTTTCGGCCCTCTTCGGACCGTGGCTGGCGGCCATCGTGCACCCCGAAGATATCGTCATGGGGTTCGGCCCACCCGAGGGCGACCACGAAGTGTCGGCCGCGTTGCGCCACGCGCGCACGGCGGGCGCCATGACCGTGGCCTTGCCCGGCACGGAGGGGGATTACTACTGCCAATCTCCGGCCGCCGACCCGTTCATCCACCAGGAAGCCATCGAGATTCTGTACCACACTCTCTGGGAGACCGTGCACGTTTTCCTGGAGCGCCGCGAAGAGGGACTGGATTCCGGCGAGGCCGGCTTCCTCTATCCGTTCCTCGGCCAGCAAAAACAGGAAACCCGCGATCTGGTTCCGGAAGTGGCCGGCTCCATTCGCATGAAGGCCGCGGACGATTCCCGGCTGCGCGCGCGCATGGCTGCCGAATCGGCCGGGGCTATCGCCGAGACCTCGGCCGCTATCGCCGCCCGTGTGGCGCGCGGCGGCAAGTTGATTCTGTTCGGCAATGGCGGCTCGGCCACGGACGCCAACGACTGGGCACTCGATTGCGTCCTGCCGCCGCCCGGTTTCCGTGCCGTCCCCGCCGTCTCGCTGGCCATGGAGCCCGCCAACATCACCGCCGTGGCCAATGACGTAGGCACCGACCTGATCTTTCTCCGCCAGCTCATCGCCCAGGCCCGCCCTGAGGACGTGGCCATCGCCATCTCTACCAGCGGCGGCTCGCGCAACGCCATCATGGCGCTCGAAGAAGCCCGCAAACGCAAACTGCTCACGGTGGCGCTGCTGGGTTACGATGGCGGCGAAATCCGCCGCCGCGCCTTGGCCGACCACGCCCTGGTGGTGCCGTGCGACTATATCCCGCGCATTCAGGAGGTCCAGGCTTCGGTCTACCACGTGATTCGCGTTAACCTGGAATCGATCGGCCATGCCTCTGCTTGAGCTTTTTGGAGCCGCCAGTTGCCCCCACACCCGCGAGCTGCGCGAGTGGCTGGAATGGCGCGGGCGCGACTTCCTGGAATACGATGTGGAACGGGACCGCGGCGCCTTCGAACGCCTGCGCGCATTGACCGGCGGCCAGAGCATGGTGCCGGTATTGATCGAAGACGGCAAGCTGCTGCAATCCGGCTGGCAGGGCCGCGGCTGCGTGGTCAGTTGCACGGCGGATAGCCGGGCGCCCCGTGCGACCGCCGAGGATCCCCATGCATGAGCTTTCCATCGCCATCAGCCTGATCGAATCCGCTGAAGAGGAAGCCGCCAAACACCACGCCGCCGCTGTGCGCGCGGTGCACCTGAGGCTCGGTCCGCTGGCGGGTGTGGAGAAACAGGCGCTGCTGTTTTCCTACGATCTGGCTGCCGCCGGTACGGCGCTCGAAGGCTCCCAGCTCATCATTGAGGACGTGCCGGTGACGGTGTTTTGCGCGGTTTGCGGGGAGCGCCGCCCGGTCCGCTCGCTGCAATCTTTCTGTTGTGCGGAATGCGACACGCCGGCCACCCAGGTGGTGCAGGGCAGGGAACTGGAAGTGATCGCACTGGAGATCGAATGACCGAGCCGCGCCTGGTGGAAGTCCGCCGCAACGTTCTGAAGCAGAACGATGTGATTGCCCGCGAGTTGCGCCAACGCTTCCGCGCCGCCGGAGTGTACACCGTAAGCCTGGTGTCCAGCCCCGGATCAGGGAAGACCGCGTTCCTCGAAAAAACGCTGTCACTGGTGGGCAGCACCCACCGCGTGGCCGCGCTGGTGGGCGACCTGGCCACCGAGAACGACGCCGCCCGCCTGCGCCGCAGCCACGCGCCGGTCCAGCAGATCACCACCGGTACCGTGTGCCACCTGGATGCTTCCATGGTCCGCGGCGCCCTGGATGCCTGGAACCTTGCCGACCTCGATTTCCTATTCATCGAGAACGTCGGCAACCTGGTTTGTCCGTCGTCTTATGATTTGGGCGAGGAGCTGCGCCTGGTGCTGCTCTCGGTCACCGAAGGGGAGGACAAGCCGCTTAAATATCCCACCATCTTCCACAGCGCCGATGTAGCGGTGATCACCAAAATCGACCTGGCCGCCGCGGTGGAATTCGATTGGCAAGCCGCCTTGGCCAACATTCAGTCCGTGCGCCCCGAAATGCCGGTGCTGCAGGTTTCGGCCAAGACCGGCCAGGGCTTGGAGGAGTGGCAGCGCTTCCTGGAGGCCCGCGCCGGGAAGACGCCGGAAGGCCGTACGCAGCCGGTCGGTTAGCGGTTCAATTCTCCGTGGGCCTTTCCAGGTGGTCGATGACCAGGATCTGGAACGGAGCTTTGGTGGATTCCAGTTTCAATCCCAGTTGGTCGCGCAGCGCTGGCACTGCCGTGGCGCCGAGCGGTTCGGGCGGCACGGCAGCCGGCGAGGCGGAGGCCGGAGGGCCAGTCGGTTCGGGCGCCCATTCGATGGTGTAATCGAACCTGCCGCTGAGGCCTGTTTGGTCCACCACCGGGCGGTCCAGTTCCAGAACCGAGAGGGAGTTTGCCACCATCTCCATGGTGGCGTTGCGGTAGCCTGCCAGCATCAGCGCGCCGTTGGCCTTGCGGATCACCGCGAGCGAATCGCAGCCGGGCGGAAATCCCAGCAGGCCGCGGCCGGGCGAAGGGCCGGGACGGTCGCAGGGGGGACCATCGGCATGTGGGATGAGCTTCGGCCCCAGCTTACCCGCCTTCACCAGCGTGAGGACAAACACGGGGACCTCGCGAGTCTCAAAATGAGCCGCCAGCTTGAAGCGCTCGGCAAGCAGGGATTGCATCATCAAGCGCATCTGGTCCTTGGTCGGGTTGCCCGGCGCCCGGGCGTCGATGCTGTAGAAATCCCTAAACGCCCACGCTGGCAGATGGGCGCGCACCTCGCGGGTCTGCTCTGCGTTCGGCCAGATCTTGTAGGCGAATTGCACGTAGCCTGTTAGCGGGAAATCCGCGCGGAAGTAGCCTCCCGTGGGGCGATACGCGTCCGAAGCGCTCAGGGGGAAGGCAGGGGGCACGAACGGTCCCGTATTCAGCTTCACGGAGGCGACTTCGAACGACATTTTGCCTCCTGCCGCCTTCTGCCACGCGGACACATCCTGCGCCCGAATCGCCGGCGTATTCAGGATGCCCACGCCAACCGGCAAAACCAGCGCCGCCACGCCGGCAACCGCGAGGGCAAGTTTCCTGGCGGGCGTCAGCCGCGCCACACTACGGTTCCGCATGATCGCCTCGATGCGGCCCTTCAGGTCCGACCCCGTCACTCCCGCTACGCACGCCAGCGATGACGACAGATACAACTTGCAAACCGCGAGGATGCTCTCGGCGTAGATCGCCGGCAGATGCCCGAGGCGCAACACGTCTTCGTCGCAGGCCCGTTCCCGCTCGTCCACCAGGCGCGCGCCGATCCACCACGTCAGAGGATGAAACCAGAAGATCGCCTGCACGGCCATGTGGATGGCGGCGGTGAGGTTGTCCCGGCGGCGCAGATGGCAGAATTCGTGCGCAAGAATGGCATCCAGTTGCGTATGGTTGAGCCGCTCTCGAATGCCCTCCGGCAGCAGCAGGACCGGCCGCAGAATGCCGAAGACGCCCGGTTCGAGGATCTCGGGCGCGGACATCACCGGCACCGGAATTTGCAGGCCGGCGGGAACGTCCGTCGCGTAGGCCGACCGCCGTAGAGCCTGGACACGCCTCCACCGCAGCAGCCAACAGATCGCCACGGCTGCGAATCCGCAGGACCACAAAACCAGGGCGGCCGCTTGGAGAAAACCGGTGTCCGCAGATCCCGCCGTGCCCGCAGCCTGCGCCGGCATGGAAAGCGCGAGAGGCTGGCTGAAATCCTGGAGCGCTGCCGCCCATTCTATCCGCAGGGGTGGAGCGGCTGCGGGACGCGGCAGGAGTGCGCCGATCCCCACCAGCAAGGAAAACGGAACCAGGAATTTCGCCGACGCCGCGAACCACACCCAATAGCGCACCTGCGCCCGATTCCTTCCGAGCGCTAGGGCAAAGAGCCATGCGGCTCCGGCAAACAGCGTGGATTGCCACAGGTGCGCGACGATTGCCGGCATCACCGCTTTTCCCCTTTCGCGTCCTGTTCCTGCAGCGCGAGCAGGGTCTTCTCCGCATCCCGCACATCCTGGAGGGTGAGTCTCTTCGATTCGATCAGGTGCGCCATCACCGGCTGCAGCCGGTCGCCGAGCAAAGAGAGCAGTTCGTCGATCAACCTGCCCTGTGCCTCTCCGCGGGAAATGGAGGCCTCGAAAATGTGCGCGTGGCTGATTTTCTTCACCCGCCGCAGGGTCTTCTTGCCTTCCAGCCGGTAAACCGTGGTCTGGATGGTGGAATACGCCGGGCGGTTGCGCTTGGGGAAGGCTTCCTGAATTTCGCGGATGGCGCACGGCCCGCGGCTCCAGAGAACCTCCATGATCTGCAGTTCCAGCCGGGTCAGCTTGGGCGGCTTCATCCGGGAATTATTATCCTCGTCTGCCATACTACTATGCAAGTATGTTTTTGGCAAGCGCCGGATTTGGCCGCCCGGGCGTACGACGCACGCCGGCGCTTCCGGAGGCCCGCGCCGTAGGCTGGAGGCTTGCGGCGCCGCCGGTTACTTGGCCGCGAGACGCTACGGGCTACTCCTGCCGCAGGGCCGTGAGCGGATCGATGGAGGTCGCCTGCCGAGCCGGCACGAAGCACGCCGCCGCCGCCACCATCAGAAACACCACCGGAATGGCGGCAAACGTCAGCACATCCCGTGGGCTGGTCCCGTACAGCAGGCTCGCCAGCAGCTTCGTCAGCAGCGCCGCGAACAGCGTGCCGGCGGCGATTCCGGCCACCGTCAGCACCATCCCCTGCCGCACCACCATCGCCACCACCGACCTCCGCTGCGCCCCCAAGGCCATCCGCACCCCGATCTCGCGGGTCCGCTGGCTTACCGATAGCGCCATCACCGCGGCAATTCCGCTGGCGCTGATGAGCAGCGCCAACCCGGCGAAGATGCCCATCAAAAAGGTCATCATGCGCGGTGGCGCCAACGACTCGTACTCCGCGTGCTCCACGGTCTGCACCTGGTCGACGGCCACCAGCGGATCGATGTCGTGAAGAGCATCCCGCAGCATCCGCTCCTCCGTCTCCTCATGGGCGCCCGTGCGCACCACCAGCCGATTGACGAAGCCGTCTTTCACCGCCGCGTAGATTCCGCCGATGGCCGGCCGGTTCAAGCCGTATTCCCGCACGTCGCCCGCGATGCCCACAATCTCCGCCCAATGTTCGCCCTTATCGAGGCTGACGCGCTGGCCGATGGGGTCCCGGCCGGAAAACTCGCGGCGCGCCATCGCCTGGTTGATGATGACCACATCGGGCCGGGCAGGCTCGCAATCCTGTTGGGTGAAGCTTCGGCCCTTCACGATGGGCTGGCGGATGGTCTCAAAGTAGCCCGCCGTGACCACGCGGAAATCCGTGGTGGAAGTGGGTTCCGCTTTATCGTGCGGGCGGCCTTCTATAATGTACTGGTTGTGGGCCGGGCCGAATACCAGTCCGCTTGGGTTGAAGGGGAACGTGGTCGCCATGGCCGCCGATACCACTCCCGGAACCCCTCGGATGCGGTCCAGGATGCGATCAACCAGCAAGCGGACCGTCTTCATGGTGTAAGGCGGCATGCCGGGGCTGATTCGCATGGTGATTAGCCGGTCGGGAGCAAATCCCGGCTGCACCTGCTGCATCTTCACGAAACTCCGGATCATCAGGCCCGCCGCGGCCAGCAGGATCACCGAAAAGGCCACCTGCGCCACCACCAGCGCTGAGCGCAGCCGGCCGCGCCCGCGGCTTGTGGTACCGCGCGTGGCCGCCTGTTGGAACGCCGTCCCCAGCCATCCGCTGGTGGTGAGAACGGGCGCCAGCCCGAACACGACTCCGGTGCCCACGCTCACCAGGAACGTGAACAGCAGCACCGGTCCATCCATCCGCACCTCCGCCGCGCGCGTAGTGAAACGCCCGGCGAAGCCCGTCAGCACGCGTAGCGACAGCGGCGCCAGCACCACTCCCAACAGCCCGCCGCCCACCGCCAGCAGCACGCTTTCGGTGAGCAACTGACGCACCAGGCGCCCTTTGCCGGCTCCCAGCGCGGAACGCACCGCCAGTTCCCGCTCCAATTTCAGCAGCCGCGCCAGAAACAGGTTGGCCACGTTGGCGCAGGCCGCCAGCAACACGAATCCCACCACCCCCAGCAGCACCAGGAACATCATGCGGGCGCGCCGGGTCAGATCGTCGCGCAGGCCATCGACGCGGATCGCGTAGCCATCCGCGGCCAAATAGATTTCCGGATGGTCCCTGGCAATCTGCGCCGCGATCACCGACAGATCCGCCTGCGCCTCCGCCAACGTAACGCCCGGTTTCAGCCGGCCGAATACGTTCATCATGCGCGCGTTGCGATTGGCGATGAATTCAGCGCTCGACCGTATGGGGCACTGCGACGTGGGCATATACACGTCGCTCTCCACCGGATACTGCGGAATGGGCGGCAGCACGCCGATCACCGTGTGCGGTCGGTTGTTCATCTGAAATACTTTGCCCACGATGTGCGGGTCGCCGCCCTGGTGCGTCTGCCAATACTGGTAGCTGAGAATCAGTACGGCCGGCCCGCCGGGCGCTTCGTCGGCGGCCACAAAGGTTCGCCCCAGCAGGGGCTTCACCCCCAGCACGTCGAAAAAGTTGGCCGATACCACCGCCGTCTCCACCCGCTCGGCGGTATTTTTGCCGATCAGCAGGAAGTTCATGGTGTGGTGCTCCGCCATCGCCAGCAGCGTGTGATTCTGCTCGCGGTAATCGTTGATTTCCTTCACGGAGAACACAAAATCCAGCACGTTGGCCTTGAGGGCCTCCTGGTGCAGCACCACCAACCGATCGCCGTGCAAATAAGGCAGCGGCCGCAGCAGCACTCCGTACACCAGGCTGAAAATCGCCGTATTGGCGCCGATGCCCAGGGCCAGCGTCAAGATGGCCGCCAGCGCAAAGCCCGGGTTCTTGGCCAGCACCCGCAAGCCATAGCGGACATCCTGCACCAGCGTCTCGATCCACCGGCCCAGGCGCGCGTCGCGGCAATCGTCTTTGAGTTGCTCCGCGCCCCCTACCTGCAGCGCCGCCTGTCGCCGGGCCTCCGTGCGGCTCATCCCGCGAGCCAGGTTTTGCTCCACCTGTTGTTCGTAGTGATAGCGCAGCTCGGCTTCCAGTTCGCCCTCGAACCGCTTGCGCCGGAAAAGAAACCGCCAAACCGAGGCCAGCCTGTTCATCGCTATGTCCCCACAATTCGCGCCACTGCGCCCGAAAGCCGCAGCCAGGTCTCTTTTTCCGCCGCCAGTTGCTTCCGCCCGCGCGCCGTTAGCTCGTAATACCGCGCCTGCCGGTTGTTCTCCGAATTGCCCCAGAACGCCCGGATCCACCCCCGCTCCTCCAGCCGGTGCAGCGCGGGATACAGCGACCCCTGGTTCACCTGCAACACGCTATCGGAACGCTGCTGGATGCGCTGTGTCACGCCCCATCCGTGCATCGGCGCCAACTCCAGCGTTTTGAGAATCAGCAAATCGAGCGTCCCCTGCAACAGGTCCGCTTTGGGTTTCGCCATGTTCCTCTAGATATTCTACAAGAATGCGTCGCTTCTTGTAGATTGTCAAGAGGGCGGTCGGAACTTTGGGAACTTTGGGTGATCGGGACGCCGGCAATCCGCCCCGATGCAATCAGCGGCAGGTGGTGCGAACCGGTCAGCGCATCCGGTCGGCTTCTTCCTTCATGACGATGGCATTGTGCCGCGCCTGCTGCTCATAGGGCCCGGCGATGGCTGCCGCCTGCTGGCTGAACTTCACCGCCTCCAGCATCTTCGCCTTACTCATGGTCATCTTGCCAAGCTGGTAGTTGGCCATCCCCAGGTAGAACAGCGCCGGCGCCATCATCGCGGTGTTGCCCGCGATCAGCGGCAGGGCCGCCCGCAATTCCCGGTCGCCGGGACCGTACGTCTGCTTCTCGCAATAGACCATCCCCGCCACCCAATGCGCCCGGCCCAGGGTGGCGCTTCGCTCATGCTCCCATTGCGCCTCGGGGACGTTCTCCGGCCGGGACGCTTTCCCCATCGCCGCAATCAGCCTCTCCGCGTAGTTCAGGGCCCGGTCGCTCTGCTTGGCGCTCAGTGCCGATTCCATCGACACTGAGAGCAGGTCCTCATTGTCCGGAAAGTGCACCAGGGCCTTCTCGGCGATCGCGGGGATTTTGGCGGTGGCCCCGGTCTTGCTCAAGGCCACCAGATACTGCCCGTAGGCCATATTCAGATACTTGCTGGAGGGATTCAGTTGCTCCAGCGTGCCAATCAGATCGACCGTCGTCGCGGGCGGCGATTGAATGGCGGTGGCGTACAGCGCGTACTCGCAGTATTCCCCGATACTCTTCACGTACTCCACGTGATCGGCCCAGGCTTTCCTGGCGTCGTCGCCCGAAGGGGCCGGCGCGGCGGTTGCCTCCCGGATCATCGGACTCAACTCCGCCACCACAGCCTTCACCTGGGTGGCGTCTTTCTTCCCTACGGCATCTTTCAAACTTTGAAATGTATCGTCCAGCTTGTCTGCCACGGCGGGACCGGCAAGGAGAACAACCGTCATACCCAGAACGCAAAGTTTCACGGCAACCTCCCGAATGCCCAATTTAAATAAGGGAGTTTTATCCTAATTGGGACCAAATCAATTCTCTGCCATTTCCGCGCCTGCTGCAACCCCATCCGCCGCCCTTCGTCGCCTCTGGCCGCCCTCCCGCCAGCCCCGCCCGCACCGCGGCCGCGCGTGAGCCGATCGGTTCGCGGCGGATGAACCGCCCGGTTCATTAAGGCCCCTCTTTAGGAAACGAACTTCAGTAGTTTCAATAACTTACAGTCTGGCCCCCAGCCTGCCTTATAAGGCCCCGTAAGTCGGGACCCAGACAGGGCCGCCCGAAGGAGGGTAAGACGATGAAAACTCTAACGACGCGTTTCATGATCGCGGTGGTTGCCCTGGCGGCCGCTGCTGGCAGCGCTTCGGCGCAAACTTACAAAGCCGAGATCCCGATGGCCTTTCACGCCGGTAGCAAGCTGATGGCGCCGGGTTCCTACGAACTGATCCTGACCACCACAACGGGCTACAACGTCGTTCGGGTCCGCAGCAGCGACGGTAAGGAATCGGTTTTCCTGCTCTCCACCGCGGGGTCGGACGCTCCCAAGGCATGGCGCGCCGATAGCACCCCCAAGATCGGCTTCGAGTGCTCCGGACGCAACTGCTCGCTCAGCCAATTGTATGACGGGAGCGACATCGCAACCTATCGTTTCTCGACCCACAAGTTGCCGGCCGCAGAGGCGGAACGGGCGGCCATCGTGACCGTGGCGCTGACCCGCGCCGATTGACCGGCCTTTCCCGGAAATCATTAGGCCCCACGCCACGCGGCGCCGCTCATTCGGCGCCGCGTTTTTGCGTTTGATTAGGTAATTCCTGCCTGTTGAGTACCGGTGTTCAATTCTCCGAAGGGCGCTCGATGTGATCGATCACCAGAACCCGGAGCGCCGCCCTGGCCGGTTCCAGCTTTAGCCCCAGTTGCTCGCGCAGTGCTTGCAGAAATGTCGGCTCCGGTTCCGACGGCGTAGCCGGTTCGCCCGGCGCCGTGGGATTCGGCTCCTGCATCCACTGCATTTCATAATCGATCCCACCGCTCAGTCCGGTTTGGTCGACCACCGGGCGATCCAGGCGCCCCAGCCCGGAAAGAGCCTCCGCCAGTTGGTCCATAGTGGTGTTGCGCGACCCGGCGTGAAGGTGGTGCCCGTTCATGCTCAGTTCCTGCACGTAGCATCTTTCCGGAAAGGGCCCAGCCGCATCCGCAGCGGCGCGCCGGGGCGCCGGAACGGCCGGGTCTTCGCAAGCCGGCCCTTCGCTATGCGGACGCAGCTTCGGCCCCGTTTTTCCGGGCTTCGCCAGCATCAGGGCCATCACGGGAGTGTCCTGGGTTTCGAAGTGCACCGCCAGGTGAAAGCGCTCTGCAAGCAGGGACTCCATCATCAGCCGCATCTGGTCTTTGGTGGCCCGGCTTGCCGCCTTCGCCTCAATGGCGTACCGGTCGGAGCCAAACCATTTGGGCAGATGGCTATGCTCCATCATGGACTCCCGTTGCTGCCGGCTGAAATGAAACTTGTAGGCGAACTGGATGTAAGTGAGGAGTGGGAAATCGGCCGAGAAGCGGTCTCCCGGCGTAAACGCATTTCCGTTATCCAGAGGAAAGTTGGGAGGCCGGAACGGTCCGTTATCCAGCTTGACCGAGGCAACCTCGAAAGCCATCTTGCCTCCCGCGGCTGCCTGCCAGTCGGACCCCGCTTGCGATTGCGCCCGGATCATCGGTTCGTGAATGACTCCGATCGCGATGGGCAGCGCGACCGCCGCCACCGCCGCGGCCCCCAGCATCACCCTCTTGGCCAGATTCACCCTGAGCACCGGGCGCTCGGCTAGAATCGCCTCGATTCTTCGCTTGAGATTAGCTCCGGTGGCGCCAGGCACGCAGACCAGAGGCGATTCGACATACAGCTTACAAACGTTGAGAATCCCCTCCGCGTAAACCTGCCGTGCGCTGCCGAGGCGCAGTACCTCTTCGTCACAAGCGCGCTCGCGCGCCGCCACCATCCGCTTCCCAATCCACCAGACCAAAGGGTGGAACCAGAAGACCGTCTCCACCGACATCTGGATCGCCGCCGTAAGGTTATCGCGATACCGGAAGTGGCAAAGCTCATGGGCGATGACGGCCTGCAATTGTGCCGGCGTCAACCTCTCGAAGATCCCATCCGGCAGCCACAGCACTGGCCGGAAGATTCCGAAAACACCCGGCTCCCCGAGAGTCGCAGAGGATCTTACCGGAATCGGTAGGGCCAGCGGCACAGGCCGTGCGCGGCGAACCGTCGCAAAGATGCGCCGCCAGCGAATCCACCAGGAGAGGGCCAGCCCGGCAAATCCGCATGCCCAGATCACCGCCAGCAGCGTCGGAAGTGACGGGCGCGCAACTGGTGGTGACGGCGGAGAAAGCACCGGAAGCGCAGAAGCCGTGAAGGGCTGGCTTACCTTCTCCATCGCCATTGACGACTCGGGCCGTACCTTCGGTGGGGCGGTCCGCCATGCGATCTGACCGCCCAAGGCGACCAGCAGCGAGAGCGGGACCAGAAACTTACAGGAAGCCGTCAGCCACAGCCAATATCGTACCCGTGCGCGATTGGTGCGCAGCGTCAAGGTCAGCAATCCCGCTGCTCCCGCGAACAGAGTCGATTGCCACAGGTGATCCCCGATAGGCCCCAGACAGGTCGGGTTCATTTTGCTTGATCCTCGTCTTTGCGCATCAGCAGAGCTTTCTCCGCCTCGTGTATATCCTCCAGCGTGAGAGCGCCGGAATCGATCAGGTGCGCCATAATGGGCCGGCTCCGCCCACCGAACAGGCCCAGCAGGTCGTCCACCAGCCTGCGCTGCGCCGCCTCCCGCGAAACCGCCGCCTCAAAAATGAATGCCGTGGCGATCTTCTTCACCCGCCGCACCGCCTTCTTGACTTCCAGCCGATAGACCATCGTCTGCACTGTCGTGTAGGCGAGCCTCTTCTTGGCCGGAAGCGACTCGTGAATCTCGCGGATCGAACACGGCCCGCGGCTCCATAGCGCCTCCATGATCTGAAGTTCAGGCCTGGTCAATTTCGGCAGGAGCATGGCTGTGGACTACTTACGTCCGCTAATCTACTACAGTAGTGGTCCACTATGCAAGGGGCCTTCCGGCGTTCAGCCCCCGCCGCGGTTCCTCCCCTGCGTCACATGCCCCACAAGATTTTCCACAAAGTGTTGCAAAATCCGACGCCGGCGGTATAATCAGTATATTAAGACCTCATGGTGTTGTTGGCGGGTATTTCGGCCGCCGCCTTGGGCCGCCGCAGCGCCCGCCCGATTCCACCAGGGGAAGGAGAAAACATGCGCGCGTTAAAAGTGTTGGTCCCGTCGGCTGCCCTGGTGGCCGGCTTCCTGGTGTGCAGCACGGCTTCCTATGGAAAGCCGGAGTATGCCAAGAAGGAAAACATCAAATCCTGCACCACCTGCCACGTCAAAATGGGAGCCAAGCCGGAACTGACCGCCTACGGCAAGTGCTACCAGGACAATAACCACTCGCTCACCAACTGCAAGCAGCCAGACAAGAAGTAAGACTCGCGCCCGGCGAGGTGGGCCCGTCCGCGCCCGCCGCCCAGACTCCGCAGCGCAGGCTGCGCCGGGCCGTTTCGTGTTGCCCCCCGCACCCCACCCGATCCCCCGCACCCGCCCCGCCGCGCATAGGAGCTAGACAGGCACCCCGAAGACGAATTGAGTACCGCGACAAGGGAGGACCGATCTCCCGGGTTGCCGCGATCCGCCTCCGAACGCCGCCGCTTTCGGCGGAAGCGGGTCCTTGCGCTACCGGATCTCGAACAGGCCAACGCCATTGACGCCTTCGTCGAATGGTATTGCTCCGAGCCATGTCTGGCATTCAATCGCACCGTGGTTCTGAGATACCGGGAACTTACAGCAGAAGGGGTGCGCTCCGAACACCGTCAATCTGCGCCTTGCCGCGGTACGCCGCGCGGCTTATGAGGCGTGCGACTCGAGATTGTTGAGCCCGGAACCAGCCCCAGCCCGCGCCCGCGCTCTGGCCAAATGGACCCACCTTATTGATAGCGGAGAGCCTCGCCGGGTGGGACCGAGATGGCATGGCGGGCGGGCAACAGGCAGGCCAGGAGTGCGCTAAGAGCGAGGAGCGCGGCGGCGGCGAACAGGCTGCCTGCGGCAAAGGCGTTTTGCATCCAGTGGGCGAGGATAGCGCCGAGAAAGCTGTCACAGGCAAGACCGATGACAATGCCCGCCGCCGCGCTGACGAGCGCGATGCGCGTGGCGACCCACAGAACGTGTGCGCGCGGCGCGCCGAGCGCCAGGCGAACGCCGAACTCCGTAGTCCGTTGCGCGACGCTGTAAGCGACGACGCTGAAGATGCCGACCACCGCGAGCGCGAGCGCCATGGCAGAGAA
This sequence comes from Bryobacteraceae bacterium, assembly GCA_035505095.1. Lineage (GTDB taxonomy): Bacteria > Acidobacteriota > Terriglobia > Bryobacterales > Bryobacteraceae > JOPF133. Next base: position 36,682 of record DATJRE010000229.1, read on the forward strand.
GACGCCAAACAGTATGGAGAAGAGCCGCTGGCGGGCGTATTGTTCGTCATGCTCGATGGCTTCCTGGAGGGTGAAAGTCCCGTTTAAACCGGCGTTGGAGATCTGCTGGCCGCCGGCAATGGATGCGATATTGGAGCGAATGGAGTGCAGGTAGGCGAGCGGATCGCGCTCGGTACGGACCAGGAACTCGACGAAGGGGAGCATCACGGCGGTGTACGGAACGTAGATGGCGGGGACGACCGGCTGATCGACGCCTTGGTTGCGCGCATCGCCGGCCACGCCAATGATCTGACGCCAGGCGTTGCTTTGCGCAGAGGAGGCTCCCAGGCGGTTCCGGTTTATGAAATCGGGAATGCGTAGCTGGCGGCCCAAGGCGTTGGACGAGGGCAGATAGCGCGTTGCGAAAGCGCGATTAACGACCGCGACGAAGTCCCCTCGGGCGTTTTCATCCGCATTCCACACGCGGCCCTGAACCAGAGGGATGCGGAGCGCAGCGAAATATCGCTGGTCAACCCGTATCACACAGGCCTGCGGCCGCTCGCGGTCGCGAGTTCCGTCGATTTCGACGATTCTCTCACCGCCAGCATAGGGCGGCGTGGCATAAATGGCGGCAGCTACCGTGGAGACACCAGGGATGGATGCGACCTTGTCACGAAGCTGCTCGATATAAGCGATGCGCGCTTCTCGCGACTGAATGCGGCTCCATTCCCCCGAGTCACTGGTGTGCAGCCTGATGTCGAGCTTCAGGACATTGGCCGGATCGTAGCCAAGAGGCATCCGCATGATCTGGAGGAAGCCGTGGATGGCGGTGCCCGCCGTGGCCATCAGAAGCAGCGTGAGCGCGACTTGCGCCGCGATCAGAACACTCCAGCGATGCTTTGCGGGAGCAGTCACAACGCCCCGGCCGGGCAGCATACGCGCCGCATCGTGACGCGAGAGGCGCAAGGCGGGGACAAGACCGAAGAGGATGCCGCAGACCAGCGCGAGCCCGACCGAGAACACGAGTATCGGAGTGTTAATGCGGATGAAGGATTCGGCTGGAAAGGAATCCGGAGAAAGCAACAAGGGAACCTTTGCAAGCCAGTAAGACGCAGCAACGCCAAGCACGGCGCCTGCGCAAGAGATGACGACGGCTTCGACGAGCAACTGGCGGACGATGCGCCAGCGGCTGGCGCCGATCGCGCCTCGGATGGCCAGCTCATGCTGGCGCGTGTGGCCACGGGCCAACAGAAGGATAGAGCAGTTGGCGCAACCGATGACCAGCAAGAGCACAACGCCTGCGAGAAGCAGCGTCAGCGTGCGGCCGGTCTCTTGCCGGTAAGGCACGATGATCGGCTGCAGCGCGAGACGCCAGTGATCCGGAAAGCGGTCGGGATGCTGTCTCGCAAACTGGCGCACGATGGGCTCGAGCGCAGCGTTGGCGGCGGCAAGCGTGACGTGGGGCCTGAGCTTGATCCAGGGTATGTAGGCAAAGTAGGGGACGTTGACGGCGCCCTGCATGAGGCTACCCGGCAGGTAGACATCGCCGACTCCAGTGGTGTCGTTGAAGGCGAAGCTGCGTGGCATGACCCCGACGATGGTGTAGGGAACGCGGTCCATTTCGAGTGTTTGCCCGACGACGTGCGGGTCGCCCGCGAAGTGCCGCTGCCAGAAGCGGTAGTTGAGAACAACCACGGCGTGGCCGCCGTTCTCCGCATCGTATGGTTCGATGTTGCGGCCGAGAAGTGGCCGCACACCAAAGAAATTTCCGGCATTCTCTGAGACGTAGACGCCCGAGACGTCTTCGGGCAGACCGCCGCCGGTGATCTCCATGTGGGCGTTGTTGAAGCCCAGCGGCGACTCGACCGCGGCGGCCAGGCGCAGGTCGTCAAACTGCGCCTTACTCAGCGGAAACCAGCGGGGATCGTCAGGATGTTGCGGGTCGATGACCACGGGGTTCACGATGCGGTCGGCGCCGGCGTAGGGAAACGGGTGCAACAGGACGGCGTAAATCAGTGAGAACATCGCCGTGGTGGCGCCGATGCCAAGCGCGAGGGAGAGCACGGCGACGGCGGCGAACCCAGGGTTGCGGCGCAGGGCGCGGAGGCCGTGGCGGATGTCTCCCCCCAACTCATCGAAGAGGCGGAGTCCGATGGCATCGCGGTAGTTTTCGTTCTGCGCGCCGGGCCGGCCGAGGTCGAGGCGGGCTTTGCGGCGGGCTTCTTCTTCGGGGAGACCCCGGCGAATTAAATCTTCCTGGTAGGCGTCGAGGGTAGAACGAAACTCTTCTTCGACATCCCTGTGGGTGCGTGGCGCGATAGAGTCCCAGAGCTTGCGAATTGCGGCAAGGAGACTCATACCTCTTCCGCCTTCTTGTCCAGAATGCCGGCGACGACAGCGGCCATGTCGGCCCATTTGGCGGTCTCGGCCTTGAGCTGACGCGTACCGGCAGCGGTGAGCGAGTAAAAGCGGGCGCGGCGATGGTTCTCCGACTCACCCCACTCGCCTTTGATCCAACCCTGGCGCTCCAGACGGTAGATGGCCGTGTAGAAGGAACCCTGCAGGATTTCGAGGCGCTCGCCGGAGATCTGCTGGATGCGCAGCAGGATGCCGTAGCCATGCAGCGGACCGAGCGAGATCGCCTTGAGGATGAGCATCTCGAGTGTGCCCTGCGGGAGTTCAACAGGTTTCGCCAACAGCTCTCTCCTATCTAGGAAAGGAGAATAACACGCTCTCTCCTTTCCCGTCAAGGAGAGGCTGCCGCTAAAGGCGTTCCCTATTGAAACGCCCGAGGAAGACCGGACCCTGCTCCGAATAGACTGTGCGACCGGTTCGACCCAAGAGATCACCCGGCGCGTAACCGCTGTGCGCGGAAGTGGCATGCGCGAGACCGCGGTCCGCGGAATCGTAACCGCAGGTCAACCATGGATTAGATCGCGTGCCGGCGGCCGCACTATTCCACCGCCCGTACCCCCCCGCACACCAGACCGCTCCGTTCGATGCACTATAATATCTGCCAATACCGAGTCACGCATGAAAGCCAAACCTGCCCTCCATTTGCTCCTTATTCTCTTCGCGGCCGCCACCGGCGCCGCGGCGTTCCAGGCGCCCACCAGCGCCGACGCCGCGCGATGGCAGCGGGAGGCCCGTGATGTCACCATCATCCGCGACGATTGGGGCATCGCTCACGTCTACGGAAAAACCGATGCCGACGCCGTCTTTGGCGCCGAGTACGCCCAGGCGGAGGATGATTTCAACCGCGTCGAGACCAACTACATCAACGCCATGGGGCGGCTGGCCGAGGCCGAGGGCGAGTCGAAAGTCTACCAGGATCTGCGCATGAAGCTCTTCATCGACCCGGTCGAATTGAAGAAGCTTTACGCCGCCAGCCCGTCCTGGCTGCAAACCCTCATGAACGCCTTCGCCGACGGCCTCAATTACTATCTCTACAAGCACCCCGAAGTGAAGCCGCGGGTGATCCAGCGCTTTGAGCCGTGGATGGCCCTCAGCTTCACCGAAGGCAGCATTGGCGGCGATATCGAACGCGTGAATCTCGGCCAGCTTCAGGCCTTCTACGGCAAGCCCCCGGTGATTGCGGCCCTGAACCGTCCGGCCGCCCGGCCGCCCGCCGTGGATTCGGGCCTGGCGCCCTTCCCCGCCGATGGCGAGCCTGTAGGATCGAACGGCGCCGCCATCGCCCCCGCCAATACCGCGGACCATCACTCCCTGCTGCTGATCAATCCGCACACCTCGTTCTTCTTCCGCAGCGAGCTGCAGATGGTGAGCGACCAGGGCCTGGACGCCTATGGCGCCTCCACCTGGGGCCAGTTCTTCATCTACCAGGGCTTCAACGACCGCGCCGGCTGGATGCACACCTCCAGCGGCGTGGATGCCATCGACGAATATCTCGAAACCGTGTCCCAAAAGGGCGACCGCTATTACTACAAGTACGGCAGCGAGGAGCGCCCGGTCACGGTTTCCGAAATCATCGTGCCCTACAAAACCAGCGACGGCATGGCCGAAAAGAAATTCACCGTCTTCCGCACACACCACGGCCCCATCGTGCGCGCAGCCGGGGGCAAATGGGTGGCTATCCGGCTCATGCAGAAGCCTATCGAAGCCCTCACCCAATCCTACATGCGCACCAAGGCGCGGGACTACAAGGCCTACTGGAAGACCATGGAGCTGCAAGCCAACTCGTCCAATAACACCATCTATGCCGACGCCGATGGCGACATCGCCTACTTCCACGGTAATTTCATTCCGCGCCGCGATACCAAGTTCGATTGGAAACTGCCGGTGGATGGCAGCGATCCGGAGACCGAATGGAAAGGCCTGCTGTCCGTCGAAGAGACGCCCCACCTGCTGAATCCCAAGAGCGGCTGGTTGTACAACAGCAACAACTGGCCCTGGTCGGCGGCCGGGCCGAGCAGCCCAAAAAAGGAAGACTATCCCGCGTATGTCGAGAACGGCGGCGAATCCGCCCGCGGCCTGCACGCCATCCGGGTCTTGCAGAACAAGCACGATTTCACCTTGCACTCGTTGATCGCCGCGGCTTTCGACACATATCTCACCTGGTTCGAAAAACCGATTCCGGAGCTGCTCAAGGCCTGGGACAATCTCCCGTCGGCCGATCCCCAGAAGGCCAAACTGGCGGACCAGATCGCCGTGCTGCGCAAATGGGATTTGCGCTGGGCTGTGGATTCGGTGCCCACCTCGCTGGCGATTTTCTGGGGCGATGAGGCTCGCCGCTCTCCCCGCGGCGGCGCCGGCGGTGGAAGAAGAGGCGGTGGTGGCGGCCGCGGCGGTTCCGTCGAAGACCCGCTGGGCACGGTTCCGGCCGCGCGGCTGCTTACGGCGCTCTCCGCGGCTTCCGACAAGCTGACCGCTGACTTCGGCACCTGGAAGACGCCCTGGGGCGACATCAACCGCTTCCAGCGCCTCACTGGAGATATCGTGCAGCCATTCAGCGATTCCGGCCCCAGCATCCCCGTAGCCTTCCCCTCCGCGCAGTGGGGATCGTTGGCCTCCTTCGCGGCGCGCGCCTACCCCGGCACCAAGAAATGGTACGGCACCAGCGGCAACAGTTTCGTGGCCGTGGTCGAGTTCGGCCCCAAGGTGCACGCCCTGGCCGTTACCGCCGGCGGCGAGAGCGGCCATCCGTCCTCTCCGCACTTCAACGATGAAGCCCAACGCTATGCCACCGGCAACCTGCGTGAGGTCTACTTCTATCGCGACCAGCTCAAGGGCCACACCGAGCGCGCGTACCACCCGGGAAGCTGACCGCGGAAACCGGCGGTTTGCGCCCGGCGTTGGAAAATGCCTGGCAACCCGAATCTCCGGTCCTGCTGAGGACTCCGGCTATGGGCTGAGCACGCCGTTAGGCATCCCGTTGCATTCCGGGGGGGCGCGAGGGCTGCTACTTTCCGGGAATCGCGAGCCCGTGAGCCCGTGGCGCCACGGGGCGATGCTCGGCCGCCTCGGCCGACAAGCGGAAATTCTGAGGTGGTTCCTGTGAAAGTCCCTGTAGCGCCGCAGTCGGTCAAGTCCAGTAGCCCCGGTGCGGCTGATCTGATTGGTGGGCCCTGTAGGATTTGAACCTACGACCAACGGATTATGAGTCCGCTGCTCTAACCGCTGAGCTAAGGGCCC
>DATJRE010000230.1:0-7549 GCA_035505095.1 Bryobacteraceae bacterium
GCGAGTGGGATATTTTCTGGATGAAGACGACCAGCGGCGGACCGCTGACCAATAACATCAATGGAAACTGGAACATTACCATGGACTATACACTCACCGCGCCGGCGTATTTCGATCACAACTTCATGCAGTGGATGGTGAACGGCGTGGCCGTGTCTCCGCTAACCAACGGCATCGGGAGCATTTGTTGCGCGACCACCTCGACGCCGCTTTCGACGATGTTGCCGGGACCGACTTATTACAACACGGAGGCCGTTCCCTACCCCGCGGGACTGTTTTCGAACTGGGAGGAGCTTTATATCGACCCTTAACACCCTGGTTACCAACGGCGGCATTAACCCCAACTCCGCGAATGAATTCGTATTTGCGCTGCACTTCACGCTGCAAACTCTGCCCGTTGTAACGTCGGTAATCAGCGCCAGCCGGGCAGGCGGCTTATACGGAGTATGTAAGTGCGACGCAGCTCGACGTGCAAGTGCCCAGTGTGGCCACCGGCACGCAACCGCTGGTGGTGACCACGGAGGCGGGATCCAGCAAGCCATTCAACGTCACGGTAAACGCCACGGAGCCCGGGCTGCTGGCTCCTTCCAGTTTCGATCTGAATGGGACGCAGTATGTGGTAGCGCTATATTCGGACGGCTCGACATATGTGCTGCCGACCGGCGCGATTGCGGGAGTCACTTCGCGGCCCGCCAACCCGGGCGACACCATCACCATCTACGGCATCGGTTTTGGACCGGTGAACGAAGGCACGCCGCCGGGCGAGATCGCGCAAGGCCAGACTACGCTGGCCGCGCCGGTGACGGTCACGATCGGCGGCATACCCGCAATCGTCAGCTACGCGGGGCTGGGTCCGAATTACGTGGGGCTGTATCAGTTCAATGTGATGGTGCCCAGCGGCGTCAGCGGCCCCTCGGTGCCGGTGACGTTTTCGCAGGGCGGAACGGCCGGAACGCAGAAGCTGTATCTGGCGGTGAACTGAGGGAATGAGCGGCTAGTGTGCCTGCGTGATCGCCACGCCCACCATGGAGTCGGCGCAGCCGTAGTAGAGGAACCAGCGGTTGTGGAACCAGACGAGGCCTTCGGCGAAGGTGGTCCCGGCGGCATACTGGCCGGTCTTTTCAAACGGCAACTCGGGCTGGAACACCGGCCGATCGGTGCGGGCGATCAGCTGAGACGGATCGTCCGCGGCGAATAACGCCTCACCGGCCGCGTAGGCGTTGGGGCCGAGCGAAGGGTCGCCGCTTTGGGGAGCGTTCTTGCCGTTATAGAGGACCACGATGCCTTGGGCGGTGAGCACGGGCGGCGGGCCGGTCTCGGGAAACGAGCTGTCGAAACGGCCGGCGCGCTTGGCCAGCACCACCACCGGATCGCCATGGGCATCCTCCACCGGCTTCCAATGGATGAGGTCGTCGGAAGTGGCCAGGCGGATGACGATTTCGCCCCAGTACATCCAGTATTTGCCGCCGATCTTCGCGGCCTTCAGGCGGCCGCCCTCGACGCGCGTAACAATACCGGCCGATTTATACGACAGCGCGCCGTACTTACCGTCGGCGCCCAGCGCGGGACCGTGCTTGGTCCAATGCACTAAGTCCTTCGAAGTAGCGATGGCCGCGTCGGTCCGGTGGCGGTTCCACTGGGTGTAAGTCAGAATGTAAGTGCCGTCTTCGGCTTCCACGATGCGCGGGTCTTCGCAGCCGCCCGGCCACTCGCGCTCCTGCTGGGAATCGCGGGCGGGGTACAGCACCGGTTCCGGGCGGCGGCTAAAGTGGATGCCGTCGCCGCTCTCCGCCAGGCCCAGGCGCGAGGTGTGCAGTCCGATGCGCATGGCGCCGGTGTTGTCTTCAGCGCGGTAGAGCACGCAGATCTTATCGTTGCGCACAATGGCCGCGGGGTTGAAGGTGTGCAGCGCTTCCCAGTGGACCGGCTGGTCATCCACCGGGTTGCGGAAGAGCGACTCCGGGTTCGGCACGATCACCGGCTTGGCATCGGCCGGGCGCACGAAGGGTCCGATCTGCCAATCGGCCGGCTGGGCCACGAGCAGCGCCGGCAGCAGCCCCGCCAACGACACCGCCGCCATCAGAAGCCGTCTCCGCAGTACGCGCATATCCCGAACTGTAGCAGCTTTCGCGCGCCGGCCGGCGGATTGCATTCGCCGATCCTTCCGATCTGCTACAACGGACTCATGCAGGTTCTCTTTATCGGCGGTACCGGGATCATCAGCACGGCATGCACGCGGCTGGCGATGGAGCGCGGGATGCAAATCACGCTGCTGAACCGCGGGCGTCATGCGGCCACGGCCAACTTGCCCGGCGTACGTGCGGTGACGGTGGACATCGAAGATCGCGCCGCCGTGACGGAGGCGCTGGCGGGGGCCACTTTCGACGCGGTAGTGGACTGGGTAGCGTTTGAGCCGGCGCACATTGAGCGCGACCTGGCGCTGTTCCGCGGGCGCACCCGGCACTACCTGTTCATCAGCTCCGCCAGCGCCTATCAGAAGCCGGTGACGCATTATCCGATCACCGAATCGACACCGCTGGCCAACCCGTACTGGGACTATTCGCAGAAGAAGATTGCCTGCGAAGACCGGCTCATGCGCGCGTACCGCGAGGAGGGTTTTCCGATGACCATCGTGCGGCCGTCGCTGACTTATGGCGAGACGCAGATTGCGCTGGCCATCAACAGTTGGGCCCAATCGTACACGGTAGTGGATCGTATGCGGCGCGGGAAGAAGGTGATTGTTCCGGGGGATGGCACCTCGCTGTGGGTCATCACCCATAACAGCGATTTCGCCAAGGGGCTGGTGGGGCTGCTGGCGCGCGAGCAGACCATCGGCCATGCGTTCCACATCACCAGCGACGAGGTGATGTGCTGGGACCAGTGGTATCGCCTGACGGCCGAAGCCGCGGGCGCCGAGGCGCAACTGGTGCACATGCCCAGCGACTTCATCGCGGCGTGCCTGCCGGAGGCGCGCGGCGGCCTGTTTGGCGACAAAGCTGTAAGCGTGGTCTTCGATAACACTAAGATCAAGCGCTTCGTGCCGGACTACTGCGCGACGGTGCCCTTCACCGTGGGCATACGCCAGACCATGGCGTGGTTCGATGCCGACGCGGCGCGGCGCCAGGTGGATGAGGAAGCCAATGCGCGCTGGGACCGGTTGATTCAAGCTTACGAGGACGGTACCGCGGAGGCGCAGCGGCGCTTCAGGGCGGTGTAGCGGCCGAGCCCCGAACCGAATTTCATGCTGGATAATGTGTCGGTGACCGCGGCTCCGAAGCCTTGCTTCGGCGTGCCCCTGGGCGTGCTGGTGGCATTGGGTGCGGTGGTAGGGCGGCGGGGCCGGTTGGAGCGCCCGGTTATTTGACTGCCGGCACGCGGCGAAATCACCGCCGCTTCGGCCCCAAACCCCTTTACAATAAGTCTTCATGCCCGAATTCGACGTAGTGGGGGTGGGTCTCAACGCCACCGATACTCTGCTGGTGGTGCCGCACTTCCCGGCGTATGCCGGCAAGGTGCCCTTCCAGGAGGAGTTTGTTTCGCCCGGCGGCCAGGTAGCCAGCGCCATGGTGGCCTGCGCGCACCTGGGCCTGCGCACCAAATATATCGGCGCGGTGGGCGACGATGAGCGCGGGCGCATCCAGATGGAGAGCCTCTCCGGCACCGGCATCGACCTGGAGCACGTGCAGCGGCGGCGCGGCTGCCCGAACCAATCGGCGTACATCATTATTGACCGCTCCACCGGCGAGCGCACGGTGCTGTGGCGGCGCGACGACTGTCTGCGCATCGACCCGGAGCAGATTGCGCCCGAGCAGATCACCTGCGCGCGCCTGCTGCACATCGACGGGCACGATACCGCCGCGGTGGCCCACGCGGCCGCCGTAGCGCGGCGCCACGGGATCCCCGTCACGGTGGATGTGGACACCATCTATCACGGCTTCGACCACGTGCTGCCGAACGTGGATTACCTGATTGCGAGCTCCGAATTTCCGGCCAACTGGACCGGCATCGGCGACCCGTTTCTGGCGCTCGAGACCCTGCAAGACCAGTACGGCATGAAGGTGGCGGCCATGACGCTGGGGGCGCACGGGTCGCTGGCGCGCGAGAACGGACGCTTCCACTACTCGCCGGCCTTCGTGGTGAACTGCGTGGATACCACCGGCGCTGGAGACGTGTTCCACGGCGCGTTCTGTTATGCTGTTTTGCAAGGACTGCCGATGCACCAAGCCCTAGAGTTCTCCAACGCCATGGCGGCGCTCAACTGCACGGCCCTGGGCGCACGGGGCGGCATCCGGGGATTAGCGGAGATCCACTCTCTGATGGCGCGGGCCGAACGGAGGTCCCATCCGGAATTCGCCCGCCGCGCCGGCGCCTCCGCGGCTAGTTAGATGTTCCCGCTTCGCGACACCCAGCCGAGCTACTCGAAGCCGGTGGTCACCTACGCGCTGATCGCCGTGAATATCCTGGTGTTCCTGTACGAGTTCTCGCTGGACGACTATTCGCGCAACCAGTTCATCGCGCTGTGGGGCCTGACCCCGGATAATTTCAGCGTCCTCAACATCTTCACCTCGATGTTTCTGCACGGAGGCTGGCTGCACGTGCTGGGCAACATGTGGTTCCTGTGGATTTTTGGCGACAACATTGAAGACATCCTGGGGCACGGCAAGTACCTGCTGTTTTACCTGCTGTGCGGGGTGGCGGCTGGACTGACGCAAACCTTGATGACCGAGGGATCGCGCGTCCCCATGGTGGGGGCCAGCGGCGCGATTGCCGGGGTGATGGGCGCCTATATGGTAAAGTTTCCGCGCTCGCGCATCGATACCATCGTGTTCATCTTCATTTTCTTCACGCGCATCGATGTGCCGGCGTGGCTGATGCTGATCTACTGGTTCGCGGTGCAGTTTTTCAGCGGGGTTGGCAGCATCGGCTATTCGCAGGCGTCGCAGGGCGGCACGGCATTCTTCGCGCACATCGGCGGGTTCCTCACCGGGATCGCCCTGGTGAACCTGCTGGGCGCGCGCGAGCGCTATTACCGCCGCCGCGACGTGTACTGGTAAGGGCATGGCCGAGGTGACCCTCTACACGCGCCAGGGCTGCTGCCTGTGCGACGACGCCAAACTGGTGCTGGCGGAGGCCCGCCGCCGGGCCGTGTTCGAGTATCGCGAGGTGGATATCGACAGCGACCCCGCGCTTCATCAGAAATACAACGACGAGGTGCCGGTGATCGCCATCGACGGCGCCAAGGCGTTCAAGTACCGGGTGGATCTGAAGGATCTGCTGCGGCGGCTGGCCGCGCGGGGGTGAGCGGGGGCTAAAATAGCGTTGGCAAAACGACCTCGCCCTGTGCGGCCGCGAGATGTTGTGCGGTTGCGCTGACCGGACGCTCTCTGAAATTCGCGGCTCTGATCGGAGCCACAAGCGTAACCGGGTGTTCAAGGTAATCGGAGGGGAATTTCCTGGGCCTATACTCTCGTTAGGAGGCGCCATGTTACGCTGCGCCATCACTGTTCTTGCCGGGCTCGCGATCTCCACGGGTGTCGCTCAACAGTACCAGCCACCGGGAGACTCCCAGGTTGTCTTACGCTCCACATCGCAGGAAGTTCTGCTCGATTTCATCGCGCGCGATAAGCACCAAAAGCTGGTGACCGATCTTCGGGCCGGGGATATCGAGGTGCTCGAAGACGGTGTCCCGCAGACGCTGCGGAGCTTCGAATATCACGGAGCGCGCGATGATGCCGTACGCCAGAATGAGCCGATTGCGCCGCGCAATGCCGCGCCGCAGACGCTGCACGAAATCAATCTGGTGTCGCTGGTTTTCGAGGGAGTGGGCGCGGAAAACAGAAGGGAAGCGACGCAGGCAGCCAAGGATTTTCTGGCCAACGAGGTCGAGCCCAACACCTACGTCGGGGTATTCACGCTGAATCACCGGCTGGCGCTGCTGCAGCAGTATACGAATGACGGCGGGCTGCTGAATAAGGCCGTCAATCGCGCTCTTACGGGAGCATATCAGCAATTTGCCAAAGATACGGAAGCCGAGGTGATGAAACTCAACGAGCTGCAGGGTGGTCCTCCCCTTCGCCCCGGTTCGGCGGAGGAGCGAGGACCTGGCGGGCAAGACCGGTTTACCAGTGCTGAACGAGCCATGGTCGAACTCACACTGACGATTCTCACGAATCAGTTCGGCAACTTATCCATGGATGCGTTGCAGCGGCTGATCGAGGCGCAGGCGACGCTTCCCGGCCGGAAGAGCGTCATCTATTTTTCTCCGGGCCTGATGGTTCCTCCCGAGCAGCCGGAGCGATTCCGGGCGGTGATCAGCGCCGCCAACCGAGCGAATATCACCTTTTATACCGTGGACCCGACGGGGCTCGACACCAAGTCTTCGGTCCGGGAGAGCGGCATTCTGCAAGGCGCGATTGACAATGTAGACGGGAGTCCAGGCGCGAAGCAGACCAATTTTTCGGAAAACCTGCGCACATTGGCGGTAGACACCGGCGGATTCGCCATCAGCAATACCAACGACGCGCGGCTGCCCCTGCGCCACGTGATGGAAGAGGTGAGGGCGCACTATGAAGCAACCTACGCGCCGACGTCGACTAATTATGACGGCCATTTTCGGACCATCGAGGTGCGCTCGCGCAGGCCTGGCATCCATGTGCAGGCGCGCAAGGGATACTTCGCGCTGCCGCTGGTTGCCGGCACATCGCTCGCGCCCTTCGAGTCCGACGCTTTAGCGGCGCTTGCCCGGCAGCCCGCGCCGCACGCGTTCGATTTTCATGCCGGCGTGCTGACGTTCCGCTCCGGCGCGCAATCCACCGATTGCCGCGCGGTGTTTTCGGTGCCCAGCCAGGCTCTGCATTTCACCGAAAACCGCCAGGGCAAGACGTTTCGCATTCACGTGGCATTCCTCGCGCTGGTGAAAGACGAGCAGGACCAGGTGGTGCGGAAGATTTCGCGCGACGTGGTGTTTCAAGCGCCCGCCGAAAGGCGCGCGGAGTTCGAACCTGGCGAGGTGACGGTCACGCTGCCACTGGCTCTTCCGCCCGGACGGTATCACGTGGAGGCGGTGGCGAACGACGTGGACGGCGCGGCGGCGAGCACCCGAAAGGTCGCGCTGGTGGTGCCGGATGCGGGCGTGTTAAGCGACCTTGTGCTGGTGCGGAGCCAGCAGCCCGTCGAAGAGCGCGACGTCACAGACCCGCTCGAGTTCGCCGGAGGCAAGATTACGCCGGAGATAAAAGCCACGGTGTCGCAAAAGAGCGGTGGCGCGGAGGGAGTTTATTTCGTGCTGTATCCAGGAGCGAACGCGAACCCGGATGTGCGCATCGCGGTGACGCACGATGGCAAAGTGGTGAGCGCGGCGCGCCTGAGCTTGCCTCCCACGGAGGCCGACGGCTCGCTGAGGGTTTTGAGCAGAATTCCATTCAGCGGCTTCGATCCCGGTATTTACGAGGTAACGGTTACGGCTGTGCAAGGTGGCGCGACGGCGCGACGCACGACAGTGTTCGAGGTGGAATAGAGGACCCTTGTCTGCCGGGCTGGAGTTTCACCG
>DATJRE010000231.1:0-11542 GCA_035505095.1 Bryobacteraceae bacterium
TTTTTTCACCCAGGCGGATATGGAAACCTTCTTCTCCACGGAGTGGAAGGTGCACCACAACTCCGACCGCACCGGCGTCCGGCTGATCGGCCCCAAGCCCCAGTGGGCCCGCCCGGATGGCGGCGAGGCCGGGCTGCACCCGTCCAATATTCACGACAATGCCTATGCCGTGGGGACCATCGATTTCACCGGCGACATGCCCGTCATCCTGGGTCCCGATGGTCCCAGCCTGGGCGGTTTCGTGTGCCCGGCCACCATCATCGATGCCGAGCTTTGGAAGGTCGGGCAACTGAAACCGGGCGACCTGGTGCGCTTCCGCACGGTGTCTCTGGCCCAGGCGCGCCGCATGCAATCCACTATGGATACGGCGATTGCCTCGCTGGAGGGCCGCCTGCCGCCGCTGCCGCACCCCAACCAGCGCGAGGACCCCGTCTTGCGGCCTCGCGGAGCAACCGCCAACCTGCCGGCGGTGGTCTGCCGCGCCGATGGCGATCAGTATCTGTTGCTCGAATATGGTCCCAACGTGCTCGACCTGAACCTGCGGTTTCGCGTCCACGCGCTCGAAAGCCAGTTGCGCGCCCTGGCGCTCGCGGGCATTGTGGACATCACCCCCGGCGTGCGCTCGCTGCACATTCACTACGACGGCCGCCGGCTCACGCGCGCGGCGCTGCTCGAAGCGCTGGACCACTGCGAGAGCCGCATCCCCAATTTGGACGATCTGGTGGCGCCGTCGCGCATGGTCCACCTGCCGCTTTCCTGGGATGATCCGGCCACCCGCCTGGCCATCCGGAAATACACCCAATCGGTGCGCCCGGACGCGCCCTGGTGCCCTAGCAACATCGAATTCATCCGGCGCATCAACGGGCTTGGCTCGGTGGAGGAAGTGCAGCGCATCGTGTTCTCGGCCAATTACCTGGTGCTCGGCCTGGGCGATGTCTACCTGGGCGCGCCGGTGGCCACGCCCACCGATCCGCGGCATCGCCTGGTCACCACCAAGTACAACCCGGCGCGCACCTGGACACCCGAAAATGCCGTCGGCATCGGCGGCGCGTACCTGTGCGTGTACGGCATGGAGGGTCCCGGCGGCTACCAGTTTGTCGGGCGCACGGTGCAGATGTGGAATACCTTTCACGCCACGCGCGAATTCTCACCCGGCACGCCGTGGCTGCTGCGGTTTTTCGACCAGGTCCGCTTCTATCCGGTTTCCGCGGCGGAACTGCTGGAAATTCGCGATGCCTTCCCGCACGGCCGCTACCCGCTGCGCATCGAGAGCCAGGATTTCCGGTTGGCCGATTATCACACCTTCCTCCGTTCCACGCAGGAGGAGGCAGCCGAATTCAAGCGCTGCCAGCACGAAGCGTTTGTGGAGGAGCGGGAGCGCTGGGCGGCGGCGGGGACCGAGATCCAAGAACCCGCCGTCCCCGAGGGCGAAGCGGCAGCGCCGGTGGATGGCGTTCCGGACGGATGCCGGCCGGTCTGTTCGCCGGTGGCCGCCAATGTCTGGAGCATCGCGGTGGAAGCCGGCGAGCGCGTGGAGGCCGGGCAGCGGTTGGTGGTGCTGGAGGCTATGAAGATGGAAATTGCCGTGGCGGCCCCGTTTTCCGGGACCATTGAAACGCTCCACTGCGCGCCAGGCCACCTGGTTTTGGCGGGGCAACACCTGGTGACCGTGCGACAGGAGGCAACGGCATGAAGACCAACGCGCCACTCAACCTGGGCGCCCTGCGCGAACTCTATCGCAGCGGCGCAGCGCGCCCCTCCGATGTCGTCGCGCAGATTTACGATGCGATTTCCCGCGCGCCGCTGGAGCCGGTCTGGATTTCGCTGGTGGCTCGGGAAACCGCGCTGGCCAAAGCGCGGGCGCTCGAAAAAGATCCCCTGGCGCCGGCGCGTCCGCTGTACGGCGTGCCCTTTGCCATCAAAGACAACATCGACCTGGCCGGCTTGCCCACTACCGCTGGCTGCCCGGCGTATTCCTACCAGCCGCCCGGCAGCGCCACGGTGGTGCAGGCGCTGTTGGATGCGGGGGCCATCGCCATCGGCAAAACCAATCTCGACCAGTTCGCTACCGGACTGGTGGGCATGCGCTCTCCTCACGGCGCCTGCTCCAGCGTGTTCGATGCGCGCTATATTTCGGGCGGATCGAGCGCCGGGTCGGCGGTGGCGGTGGCTCAGGGCCTCGCGAGTTTCGCGCTGGGAACGGATACGGCCGGCTCGGGGCGGGTGCCGGCGGCATGCAATGGGCTGATCGGGCTGAAGCCCACCCGCGGCCTGCTCGGCACCCTGGGCGTGGTGCCGGCCTGCCGCACGCTGGATTGCGTCTCGATTCTCGCCCAAACCTGTCACGACGCCCACACGGTATGGCAGGCGGCCCGCGGCTTCGACCCCCTGGACCCGTTTTCGCGCGCAGCCGCCCCCGGCCAGGACGCTGCGCCGTGGCTCGCCGGTGCTTTCCGCTTCGGCGTGCCTGCGGAAGAGCAACGGGAATTCTTTGGCGACCAGGAGGCGGCGGTGCTTTATGCCGAAGCCATCGAAACGCTGGAATCGCTCGGCGGGCAAAAAGTGGAGATCGATTTCTCCCTCTTCCGCGCCGCGGCCGACCTGCTGTACTCCGGCCCATGGGTGGCGGAGCGCCTGGCCGCGCTGCAGCCCTTCGTGGAATCGCACGCCGCCGAGATGCACCCGGTGGTCCGCGAAATCATCTCGGGCGCGGTGAAGTATCGCGCCGTGGATGCCTTCCAGGCCGAGTACCGGCTGCGCGATTTGCGGCGCGCTTCGGAAGCCGAATGGACCCGGATGGACCTGTTGCTGCTACCCACCACCGGCACCATCTACACCCACGAAGCCGTGGCCGCCGATCCTGTCCGCCTCAATACCAACCTGGGCTACTACACCAATTTCGTCAACCTGCTGGACTTGGCGGCGGTGGCGGTGCCCGCCGGCCTGCGCACCAACGGGCTGCCGTTTGGGGTTTCGCTGATCGGCCCCGCGTTTACGGACGAGGCTTTGCTGGTAATGGCCGACCGGTTCCATCGCGAGCAGACCGCCGTGCCGGGGCCGGCGGTGGAACTCGAAACCATGCCGCCCGGCTGCGTGGCGCTGGCGGTGGTGGGCGCGCACCTTACCGGCGAGCCGTTGAATTGGCAGCTTACCGAGCGCGGCGCGCGGCGCATCCGATCGTGCCGCACGGCGGCGGGCTATCGGCTGTACCGGCTGGAGGCGACGGTGCCCTCCAAACCCGGCCTGGTGCGCGATCCGGAATTCTCGGGCCCCGGAATTGAAGTGGAGGTCTGGGCCATCCCCGAAGATCGCTTCGGCGGATTCGTGGCCGAGGTGCCGCCGCCGCTCGGAATCGGCAAGGCCACCCTCGAAGACGGCGAGACGGTCAGTTGCTTCATCTGTGAGCCGTTTGCGGTGCCCGGCGCGGCCGAGATTACGCGCTACGGAGGCTGGCGCCACTACATGATGCAGCCCGTATCGCTGCGATAGGCGTGATAGAATTCAAGGAACTCAGAAGGCCCCGTCGCCTTGGTTCTTACAGGTAAGAAACGACGATGCTGCGTGGCCTGTTGGCTTTCCTTATCCTTTCGATTACTGCCTTCGCCCAGAAGCCCTCGTTTACCGTGGGCTGGTCGATCTACGCCGGATGGACGCCGTATTACTACATGAACAAGGCCGGCATCCTGCGCAAGTGGGCCGACAAATACGGCATCGCCATCAAGGTGCAGCGCTTCGACTACGCTCCTTCGCTGGACGCCTTCGTGGCCCGCAACATCGACGCCTGCGCCATGACCAACATGGAAGCGTTGGATATGCCGGCGGCTTCGGGCGTGCCGACGACCGTGGTGCTGATCGGCGATTACTCCAACGGCAACGATGCCGTGCTGGTGCGCGGCGGCTTGAAACTGAAGGACCTGGCCGGCAAAAAGATGCTGCTGGTGGAGAAGACCGTTTCCGAGTATCTCTTCGACCGCGCCATGACCCTCAACGGACTGCGCGACCAGATCAAGCGGGTGCGGCTGATCAACACCTCCGATTCCGATATCGCCACCGCCTTCCTGGGCGACACCAGCGCCAACGCGGTGGTTACCTGGAAGCCCATGGTGTCGCAGATCGTCAAGCAGAGGGGCATCACGTCGCTGTTTAATTCGTCGCAGATTCCAGGCGAGATTCTGGACCTGACGGTGGTCCGCACGGACGTGCTGAACCGGCCCGATGGCGCCGGCCGGAGGTTTGCCCAGGCGCTTTCGGGCGCCTGGTTCGAGATGCTGGGCATGATGGCTGCCGGGGGGCCGGCCGGCGACAAGGTGCTGGCCGCCGTTGCGGAAGGTTCGCAGGATACGCTGGCATCTTATAAGGAGCAGCTCAGCACCACGAAGATGTTTTATACGGCTAAGTCGGCGGCGGATTTCGGCGCTTCTGCGGATCTGAAACAGAAGATGGCGCTGGTGCGGCAATTCTGTTTCGACCACGGCCTGCTGGGCGCCAATACCAAGTCCGTGGATGAGGTGGCCATCCGTTATCCCGATGGCTCGGTGCAGGGGAAGGCGGATCGGGTGCGGCTGGTGTTCGATCTGAACTACATGCGGATGGCTGCGGAGGGGAAGCTGTAAACCATGGCGGCGGGCTTCTTCCTCATCAACGCCAGGCCGTCGCGCACCTGGAGCCTGCTGCTTTCCTGGACGCTCTTCGCGGCGGGCATCGGCGCCTATTTCTACGTCTCGCACGGGCGGCATCGCGACAACCCCGAAGACCGCGTCATGCCGACCATTGCCCAGATGGCTCGCGGCATGTACGACGCGGCCATGCAGCCGGCCGAGGAAGACGAGGTCACCACGCCGCCCGCTAACTTCGTGCAGCAGTTCCTCGGCAGCATGCTATGGAAGGACACCAAGGCCTCCGCGCGGCGCTTCTTCTACAGCATGGCGCTTCTGATTCCCGCGGTGCTGCTGGGCCTGCACATGGGCCTGTTCCCGTACGTGGGCAGCTTCTTTCTGCGGTTCATCCTGTTCTTCGACAAGATTGTGGCGCTTTCGCTGCTGCCCATCCTGTTCATCGCCTTCGGCATCGACGAGCTGGCGAAGGTCATGCTGATCGTGATCGGCGTGGCCCCCACTATCATCCTGGACACCTTCAACCTGGTGCGCAGCGTGCCCGCCGAGCAGACCGTTAAGGCGTTTACGCTGGGCGCGGGGGATTTCGACGTGGCCTACCGGGTCGTTCTGAAGCAGGTGATGCCGCGCGTGCTCAACAGCATCCGGCTCAACTTGAAGGCTGTGATGCTGTTCCTGTTCGCTGGCGAGATGATCGCCTCTACCGATGGCCTGGCGTTCCGCATCGCGCTGCTGCGCCGCCACATGGGCATGGACGTGATCATTCCTTATGTGCTGTGGGTGGCGCTGCTGCTGTTCCTGGTGGATCTGGGAATGCGGCTGCTGAACCGCACGCTGCATCCGTGGTTCCGGGAAACGTGACGGAAGATGCGCCAATGCCGCTGATCGAAATTCGCGAGGTCTCGGTGGCGTACGGGTCGCCCGCGCGCACCGTGCTCGATCGCATCTCGCTCGAAATCGAGGAGGGCGAATTCGTCTGCGTGCTGGGCCAGACGGGCTGCGGGAAATCCACGCTGCTGCGGCTGGTGCTGGGCGCCGAGCGTCCGGGCGCCGGCGAAATCCTGGTGGATGGCCGGGTACACCACCAGCCCGACCGCACGCGCGGCTACGTCCCGCAGAAGTACTCGCTGTTCCCCGATAAGACGGTGCTCGACAATATTACTTTCGGACCCGAAGTCTGCGAATTCGGGCTGCTGGCCCGGTGTACGCCGCGTTTTTTCCGCCGCCGCCGCGAATTCCGCCGCGAGGCGTTCGATTACCTGCGGCGCCTCGGCCTGGAGCGCCCGGATGCGGCCAAGTACCCGGACCAGCTTTCCGGTGGCATGCAGCAGCGCGTTGCCATCGCCCAGGCGCTCATCACCCGGCCGCGCATTTTGCTGATGGACGAAGCCTTCAGCGCGCTCGATCCGGGTACCCGCAAGGAGATGCAGCGGCTGATCCGCCAACTTTGGAAAGACACCGGCTCGACCATCCTCTTCGTCACCCACAATACGCAGGAAGCTCTGCATTTGGGTACGCGCGTGGTGGTGCTGGCGAAGGAGACGCCGGAGCAGGGATCGCGCGTGATGCTCGACTTGGCCGTTCCGGAGCCGTGCCGCGAGGACGACATCCCGCGGTTGGTGCGGCGGCTGGAGAGCGTCTCGACCGCCGCGGATTCGCAGGCGCCGGCCTCGGCGTTATCGGAAATGTGGTGAGGGAGGTCCCTTTGACGCGGAGACGCGGAGACGCGGAGGCGCGGAGGAGGAAGCGGAGAAGAGATTTGGGAGGTCGGAGGTTTCTAGCGGCCGGTCAGATCGGCACCCGATACTCCGGCCTCGGCGCCGCCGGACGGAAGCATTCCAGGCGTTCTTCGCTCTTGCGGCCCGGCAGTGCTTTCGCTGCGCTGGCTACGATGGCGCCGAGCCGCTGGGGATCCGACACCGCGCGGAGGTTGATGAGCAACTCATGCCGCCAGCCGGGCGAGGCGTCCAGTTGGCCCTCCACAGCCGGGTCTTCGCCCGGGTGAGATACTGCCGCTTTCACGTAGCCGCTCTCGGCCTGGTCGATCGCTTTGAGGTGCACAATCGGCACGGCGACGTTTTCCAGGTCGTGCTGCAAGGCATCGAAGAACGGCCCTAACACGGCGGCCGGGCGCAGCGGCTCCGGAAGCTGTAGCCGGACGCTGTAGTTCAGCCAGCCGAGCGCGGCCTCGGCTGCGGCGTAGCGCGCATAGTCGATATCCAGGGTGACGCCGCCAGGCGCAATCTGGCCGGAGAGGATTTCGTGCAGCCACGCGGCTACACCCCAGCCGCTCAGGGCGCTCAGGCGCCGGACCGGCGCGGGCGAGGGCAGGGCGGGGAAGACAGTCTCGCGGTCGCACTTCGAGAAGCAGAGCAGGTCGGCTTCGGCCACCTGGTTGCGAAACAGAAACGCGGTGTCGGGATCGCCACCGGGGTCGAGAGCGGCGCAGGACTGCGCCGGGTCCACCAGAACGGTCAGCGGCGCCAGGCGGAAGCGGCCGGGGTGGTCGCGGCGCAGGACCTGCAGGATAGTGGCGGAAAGATCGGTGCAACTGCCGACCGGTTCGGCGAAGATCACTTCGGGTTGATGCGCGGCCAGGGCATCGGCCGCGGCCACCAGGTCGGAGAAGCGGCAGCAGAAGCAGCCGCCGGTGACCTGGCCGGCAGTCAGACCGCTTTGCTCGATCAAGGCGGTATCGACGAGATCGCCACCCTGGTCGTTGAGGATGGCCGCGACCCGTCGGCCCTCGCCAATCAGTAGCCGCGCGGCCGCGCGGATGAGCGTGGTTTTACCGGCCGCCAGGAATCCGCCGACGAAGACGAGCCACGGCGCGGCGGCATCGGGGCTATTCACGCCAGTACCTCGATCTGCAATTCCTGGCCTTCGCGGAGGGTGAGCGGCTGATCGAGCCGCACGACGGCCGACCCAGCCGAGATGCCTGCGAACGCTGCCGGCAGAGCGGTCCCGCCCAGCGTCGCATGGGCGGTGGCGCCTTGCGCGTTCAGTTCGAAGCGCCCCACGGGCAGAGCGCCGTGATCCACACGCATGTGAAAGGCCACGCGGCCGGCGCTTTCACTGCGCGCAAAGACCCCCCAACCAGTGGCGGTGGCCCAGAAGCAGCGGAAGTCCGGGCGGGCGGCGGCCGGCGCTAGGGCCACGGTTTGCCGCGGGCCATCATAGCGGAAGCCGCTATAGGCCAGCAGGCCCGACCACGCCGACATGGCGCGCGCGTAATGGTGGCCGCACTCCGGCTCATCCCACGGGTTACGGCGCTCGCCATCGAAGCGGCGACGCGCGCTTTCGAAGCACTCCACGCCTTCGCGCACCAGGCCCGCAAAAATCATCAGCGCGCCGCTGGAGTACTCCATGCCGGTCCACGCCTCGGCGTAATAGGGGAACGGAATGCGGGGGCGGGCGGCCTTGCCGTAATCGCACACCACCAGGCCGGGTTCGTCGTTCAGCAGGTAGACGCGCTGCACGCAATCGTGCTGGTACATGTTGCGCTTGAAGTTGTAGCGGTAGATGGACTGGAGCGTTTTGCGAATGTGGCCGGCATCCAGCAGCGGCCCGAGGCCGGCGGCGTCCGCCAGATATTGTCCGATCAACTGGTCGGCCAGGCAGCCTTCGCCCGCCTGGTATTGGGGCGCCTCGGTGTCCTCCGATCCCATGGGGCCGCGCAGCACGGGCGCGATCTCGTCACGCTTCACGCCGCGCACCTTCTGCACGTAAAACTCGCCATTGAAGAGGTTGGCGTCGAACCAGCGGCTGCCCTGCTGCCACAGGCGATGGTATTCCGCGGCGGCATCGGTCTCGCCGATGGCCGTGGCGATTTCTTCGCCCGCGCGCAGCGCCGCCAGGTAATATACGCCGCACTGCGGATTGGGGCCGTAAAACTCCACGTCGTAGGTGTTGTGCTGCACGCCTTCCAGCACGCCATCGCGGTCGGCATCCCAGCCGCCGGGGATCCAACTGAACTCCAGGGCCTTGCGGATGCGCGGCGCCATGCGCTCCAGCCAGGCGCGGTCGCCGGAGAGTTTCCAATCGAGATAGGCATGCACGATCTGACCCATCTGCCCATCGGCTGCTGCGAATCCACTGCGCTCCCTGCCTTCCGGCAGCAAGGTGCGGAAGTGGATGGCGCCCTGGTCATCCATGCTGTAGCCGAAGGCGGTCTCGCGCAGCGTGCGCGCGAAGGCCGGGAAGAGGTGCGCGGTGGCGGTTTCGTAGTTCCAGACGTGGGTGCAGTTGCCGAAGCAGCAGCCGCGATGGTCATCCGATCCTTCGAAGCCGCGAAACTTGCCATCGGCGGTGCGGAAGCAGGTGGTGGAGGCGAGCGTGGCCAGGTTGGCCGAAGCGGCGTCCTTCAAGGCCGGCGGAATGGTGCTTTCGCGCAGGGCGGCGGCGAACTGGCGGGTCTTGCGTTCGAGCGCCGCCAGATTTTGCGCGGCGTACGAGGCGGCTGCCCAGGCGTCCGGGAAGCGCGTGGCGTACCAGTTGCCGATGACGGTGTTTTCGTCGCCCTTCGGGGCGCTCCAGCCGCAGCGCGCGGGCGTGCGGTTGGGAAAATGCCAGGCCAGCAGGAAGGTGTACTCGCGCTCGGCGCCGGGGGCGATTTTGCGTCCCAGGCACAGGGCGCCGATGGCATTCTGCTCGCCTGCCGCCGGGCCGAGGCGGCCATCGGCGGAGAAATCGTCCCAGAAAAGCAGCGGCGCGTCCCACCATTTGCCTTTGGGCCAGCCGGCCAGGTGGGTGACTTCGCCATCCGCCGCGCCCACCAGGCCCAGGACGAAGGTGCCGTGCAGGGGATCGTCCGCAGCCAGCGCCGGATTGCTCATGAACAACCCGGCCAGCGGGCCTTCGGTGCGGAACTCGTTACTGCGGGTGGCGTCGAAGCGGTTGGCATTCTGCTCGGGCAGCACAGGGTTTTCGATGGACCAGGCGATCGACACCGAAACAGGATGCGCGCCGGCGTTCTTCACCCGGTAACGCAGAATGGCCACGGGCAAGCCGGATTCGTCCTCCTCATGCGGGATGAAGGGCGAGAATGCCTCCAGGGCGATGTGCACCGGCAGACCGGGGTCTTCGAATTCGATGCGGGCCAGCGGATATTCGCCGACGAAACGCGCCGCGGCCAGCCGCGTGAGGCCGGGAGCATTGCGCGCGCCTAAGCCATCCTGGCCGGTGAAGGGCGGCAAGAGGCGGGCTTCCAGGACGCGCGCGATTTTGTGGCGGCCATCGTCGACGAAAAGCGAAGGGAAAGCGTAGGAGAGGCTGCGGCCCTGGTCGGGGCGGTTGAAAATCTCCCAATCGCGCAACTGGCCGCGGCCGCCCAGGCTGATGCTGCCGGCGGCGACCCCTCCCAGGGGGAAGGCGATCTGCGCAAGCTGCCGGCCGGTGAAGGTGCGTGGAAATGCGACCGGGCCAGGCGGGGAAACCTCCGTGGATGGCCCCGGGGCCGGTGCGGTGGGATGAGCCGCGGGCGTCTGCGGCGGGTCCGCGGCGGTTGCGGCCGGTAGGGCGGCCTGCGCGGCAGCCGCGGTGGCGCCGATGCGCTTCAGGAAAGACCGGCGGTCGGAGGGCATGGCATCCTCATTCGTCAGTGGAGCAACGGAAGCAGCAGCTTATCGAGATCGGCATCGGTGAACGAATCGAGCTTCACGTTGCGGTAGAGATTCCAGTGCTCCACGTGCGAGACGTCGCCGCCCGGCGGCACCTTGGTGAGCGGGCTGAGCGTTTCCATTTCCAGAAACTCGTTGTTGGTGAAGGTCTCGAAGGAGCAGCCGAAATCGGGGTACGGCTTGGACGGATCGGCCTGCGCCTGCTTCACGAACAACTCGCCGTTGAGGAGATAAGCCACCCAGGTCCGCGGGTTGAAAAGCCCCAGTTTGGTGGGTTCGGCGTTGGAGGGGTCCTGGCGCAGGCCCATGTATTTCTTGGTGAAGGTCCAGCGCTTGTCGGAAAGGTCCGAGTAGGCCCACATGACCAGCGGATTGGTGGGCGGCAGGACGTCCGGATGCTTACCGCGGGGCGGAAAACCGGTGATGGCCTGGCCGCCCGGCGCCATCATGCTCATGGCCCAGGCAGCGTATTCGAGCGGGAAGATGCCGCGGTTGTAGAGCCGGTGGGTGACGGTGACGGCGGTGCCTGCGGGCGCCAGTGCGACCTCGATTTCTTTTTGCAGTCCGGTGAGCGGCTCGACCGGCTCGCGCGCCACCACGCCCTGCGCGGTGATGTGTACTTCGACCGGGACGTTGTCCGGCGCCCAGGATCCCACCGGGTCCTCAGGCGCTTTCCAAAGCCGATGGCCGCCGCGGAGCTGGAAGGTGGCTTCGCCGCGTTTGCCAAGCTGCTCGGCGAATTCCTTGAAGACGTTCTGGCCGCCGGTGAAGGCGTAGCGCATGATGCGCGGCCCGATATCGCCCGTGACGATCAGCTCCACTTCCCCGTTGGCGATGCGATAGCAATCCGGCCAGCCCTTCCAGGCGGTCTTCTCCACGGTGACGGCCGCTCCCAGCGGTAGAGTACTCAAAGTCATAAGTGCGATCAATTGATTCCAGCGAACCATCGGACTCTCCGTCCAATCTAATCACGATGCGCGTGCGGACGCAAACGGGTTCCGGGGGGAGGGCCTGTCGCCGCGGGTTGGGCCCGTTCACCGCGGAGACGCGGAGGGCGCGGAGGAAGCGCGGAGAAGAGCAAGAGAAAAACCAGGAGAAAGACCAAGAGAAAGACCAAGAGAAAACCAGGAGAAAACTGCGTCATGGAAATGTGGCGGCGGGCGCAGGGGTGGGGTGCGCGGGTGGGGCAGCGGTGGCCTGCGGTTGCGGCTGGCGGGCTGGTGCGGGTTGTGCGGGCGCGGCGGACACGAACGGGCGCTCGGCTTGGGCTTGGTCGCCGGGGGATTGGCGAAGAGGCTGGCTTCGAGGCGG
>DATJRE010000232.1:0-27280 GCA_035505095.1 Bryobacteraceae bacterium
GGGCAATGGCGGACACGCTGAAGAAGCTGACGATCGAAGGATACCGGTCGATTCGCAGGCTGGAAAATTTCGAGCTTCGCGCGCTGAACGTCCTGATCGGCGCAAACGGATCGGGCAAAAGCAACTTTGTCAGCTTCTTCAGGCTGCTGCGAGAGATCGTGGAACGGCGGTTACAGTTGGCCCTCGCCACCATGGAGGGCGGCGCGGACGCGTGTTTGTTCCTCGGCCCGAAGATCACGAGCCAGTTTGCCGCAAAGCTCAACTTCGGCCCTTACGGTTATGAATTCTCTTTGGTTCCGACTCCGGATAACCGTTTCGTCTTTTTGGAGGAAGCAATCCTCTTTTCGGGCGATCCAGGGTCCAGCCGTTTGGTCTGGCGCGGCCAGCCGGAAGCCAAACTGAAAGCCATTCGGGAACCTGGCATGTTTGGCACGTCGATCGCGGCCCTCGTCTTCGATGCGCTGTCGGGTTTGGCCGTTTACCATTTCCACGACACAGGCCTTACCGCGCCGGTACGGCGTCCGCACGCAATCAATGATGATGAAGTCTTGCGGCCGAACGCCGAGAATCTGGCGCCTTTGCTGTATCGCATTCAACAAACCATACCAGCCAGCTATTCGCAAATTCGAGACGTGGTTCGCCTGGCTGCTCCATTCTTCAACGACTTTAAACTGCGTCCGATGCCGGCGACACCGGAGATGATTCAATTAGAATGGCTGCAGCACGATTCAGACTACCCGTTCCGGGCGCATCAGCTCTCCGATGGCACTCTGCGCTTCATCTGCCTTGCGACGGCTCTCCTCCAGCCGTTTCGCCCGACGACGATGCTATTCGATGAGCCTGAACTCGGCTTGCATCCCTATGCCCTCACACTGCTGGGGAACCTGTTCAAGCAAGCAGCCGTGGCGCATGGCGACAACATCGTGAAGCAGGTGATCATTTCCACACAATCCGCTGCACTGCTGAACGAGTTTGCGCCGGAGGACGTGATTGTCGTCGAACGAATAAACGGCGAGTCCACGTTCCGGCGGCTGGATTCCGCCCAGCTTTCCGAGTGGCTGGAGGAATACTCGCTCGGCGAGCTATGGCAGAAGAATGTTCTGGGAGGAAGACCGCGGGAAGACCGGCACCCGGAGCCGGTTTCCGGCGGGGGCGATAGCCATTTGTGAGGCGCGTCTACGTGATCGTAGAGGGGTCCACGGAAGAATCGTTTGTCAGCGGCCCTTTGGCCGAAGCCCTTTGGCCGCATCAGGTGTATCTGACGCCCATTATCGTGGGCGTTCCCGGTCAGAAAGGCGGCCGAACCAATTATGCCCGGGTCCAGAAGGATTTGCTGCGGCAACTAAAGCAAGACCCAACTGCCTATTGTTCCACCATGATCGACTTCTATGGGTTGGGACCGGGATTTCCAGGCACGCCGGCGCCCGCGCATCTCTCCAGCATCCAGAAGGTCGAGCACATCGAGCGCGCAGTCAAAGATGATATTTGCGCGCGGATTCCCGCGTTGCGTCCCGACAGTCGGCTGATTCTGTATCTTTCCCTTCACGAATACGAAGGTCTGTTGTTCAGCGATCCGGACGCATTCGCTGAAGCACTTGCGCAGCCCCGCCTGGCTGGCCACCTCCGTCGAGTCCGGGATAATTTTCCGACGCCGGAGGATATCGATGACAGTCCGGAGAGCGCTCCCTCCAAACGGATAATTGCAATTTACCCGGCCTATCGGAAAGTCATCCAGGGAACTCTCGCTGCGCGAGCGGTGGGGGTCGAAAGAATGCGCCGGGAATGTGAACATTTTCGGAATTGGCTCGAACGCCTGGAAGCCCTTCCAGACCTGTGAAGCCCGATAACCGAGTCGTGGCTTTTGCCGGCGGGACAGGAACAGTATGATGGTCTTCAGTCCATGCCCGCGAAAGCGCGCCTGAAAGCAATCGTCGAAGCTCTGGGTACCCAGTTCGAGGAGCGGCCGCAGTTCCTCGATCTCGAAACCGGCGAGGTGGTGGACGTCTCTGTCGACCTTCTCCATGAAGCGGAAGCACAGGAGAGCGACGATGAGGGCGAGCCCGATCTTCCTGAGTGGCAGAAAGAGGAATGGCAGCTCGCCAGGCAAATCATCGGCGGCGCCGGCGACCGCTTCCTGAAGCTCCCCGACAAGTTTGAGGTCCACGAAGGGGCCCTCATGGAGGATTTCTCACACTCGGTCGAGTCCATTCCGATTCGGGAGGATCTTCTCCATGCCATCCACGGCCGCGGGGCATTTCGCATGTTCAAAGACACGCTGCGGCGGTACGGCATCGAGTCCGCCTGGTTTGCCTTCCGCGAGGAGGCCCTGCGGCAGATCGCCATCCGGTGGTGCCAAGAACATCACGTTGTTTGGGAGTAGTGGAATCCCGCTGCGTGCTCGCCAAGGTCACTCGAAAAACAGCCTCTGCGCATTGCCGCCGCGGATGCGCGCGCGGGCGGCGGCGGGGGCGAATGCCAGCAGTTCTTCAAAGCGCGCCGACTGCCGGCGGTATTCCGCGGGCGTGGCGCCGACCGTGCCCCAGATCATGCGCTCGGGGCCGAACGTGGCGTAAAGGCGCCGGGTCAGTTGGCCCAGGTCGCCTTTGTAATCGCCCCAATTGGAGTATTTCAGGATCGCGCCCGGCAGCTCGGCCAGTTTCAGCACCTCCGCGTATTCCTTTTCGGTGCCTTGTCCCGGCCGGCCCATGTGATCGAGGATCACGGTGGTTTCGGGAAACTGCGACGCCACCGCGCGGATATGGGGCGCCTGCCCCGGTATGAAGTGCATCTGCACGGCCATCCCGAGCGACGCCACCGCGCGCCAGCAAGTCCGCATGCGGGGATCGTGCATGTCGCGGTTGCGAATCGGTCCGGTGGCCTCGGGCGTCATGGACATCTCGTGAATGCGCAGGGCCACAATGCGCCTGGGCCAGCGCCCGGCCAGCGCACGCATCCGGCGGGGCGTGTCTTCGCGAAACGGATCGAACAGGCAGGTTCCCTTGAAATAGCCCGGCCGCGGCTCGTGGGCGAAACAGTATTCCAGGTAGCGGTGATCGTCCTGGTAAGGCTCCGGATGCACGATGATCGAGTGCGCCAGCGGAGCGGCCTCCACCAGCTTGAGATGATCCTGCAGGGTATAGGCGGGCGGCTTGTAGGGCGCGTCCGGCGCGTAGGGGACGCGCGCGGGATCGAAGAGGTGAACGTGAGTCTCGATGGCCGGCGGCGCGGCGGCGGCGAGCAGTGCTCCAGCCGAAGCCGTCAAGCCCAGCAGGGTTTCGCGGCGGGAGAAAGTCTTCCCCATGCGTGCTGTTATAGCAGATGGCGGCGCTCCCTACCCCATGCGCCGGTAATTCACCAGTTCAATCCCGCCGCGCTCCACTGCCGCGCGCACTTCGGGGGCGGTGAGGGCGCGCAGCTCTTCTTCGCGGCTCTCCTTCAAACGCGTGTGCGCCTGGCGCAGCGCCTCGGTGCAGTAGCCGGGATGGCACATCAACTCGGTGCTGCCCGCGGGCAGGATGGCCAGCAGCTTCGCCAGGCTGGCGGCGCGGAAGCGGCCGGTGATCTGGAAGCCGGCGAAGTGATCGGTGGTGCGGCAGCCTTGGCGCTCCAGCACGCGGTGAAAGCGGCCCCGCAGCAGGCCCATGGCGGCGCTGGTCAGGCGGTCGATCCGCGGCACGGCGGCCACCGCGCCCATGGGAAAATCGAACGGGCGCCGCACCCAGCGGATTCCGAACGCGTGTCCGAGGCGTGCCACCGCGTCCAGCACCGGCGGCGCCAGGTGGGTATGCTTATGCGTGTCCAGGTGGCTTGGGCGAAGGCCCGCTTCTAAAATGCGGCGCACCTGCGCTTCCATCTCCGGGTAGGGGTCGAGGGCGCGCCGGGCGAGGGCCGCCAGGAGCTGCGCCACGGTTGCCGGGTAGGGCCGCCCGGTCAGCAGCGAACGCCCGCCCACCAGCACCAGGTGGCAGCCGATATCCAGGGTGTCCGCGTCGCGGGCCAGCCGCACGGCGTCTTCGAACGCGTCGCCATTGGCCATCAGGGTGGTGGCGGTGAGAATGCCGCGGCGGTGCGCCTCCACGATGCCACGATTTACATCCGGCGTGAATCCGAAATCGTCGGCGTTGACCACCAGTTGGCGGCCGGCGCTCAAAACAAGGCCAGCCTGAGCGTCAGGAACTTTTTGGGATTGGCGCGCACATCCTTGGCCAGCGACTGAAACTCGCGCGTGGCTCCGGTCAGCGCATCGTACAACGAAGGGTTCACCAGGAGCTGCCCGACGGTCCCCTGGCCGGAATTGATGCGGTCGATCGTGGTGTTCAGCTTGGCGGTCAGCGTCTCAATCTGTTTGGCAATCTGGTCGTTCTTCAAGAGCTGGCCGGCGGTGCCTTTGCCGGCGTTCAGGTCGGCCACCAGGGTCTGAAGCTGCGCGATGGTCTTTTGGGCGTCATCGAACAGCGCCGGGTCCTTCATCAACTTTCCGGCGGTCCCTTGCCCGGCCTGCAGACCGGCCAAAAGATCGTTGATGCGGTTGATGGGCGAACGGATGTCGTTGTAGAGCTCGTCGCTGTAAAGCACTTTGCTCAGGCTGCCGTTGCCGTGCCGGACGTCGGCCAGCAGTTGCTGCCCCTCCAGCACCATGGCGTTGAGGCGGTCGTACAGCTCGCGGTCTTTGAGCAAGAGCCCAATGTTGCCCTTGCCCTCTTCGACGTACGACAGCAGACCGCCGATGCGATTGATAATAGTTTGAAAGGAATCGAGCAAGACGGCGCTCTGCGCCATGAGTTCGGGAATGTCCTGGCCTTGCAGCGCGGTCAGTTCGCTGCCGTCCTGCACGGTGCGCTTCTCCTTCCCGCGGGTGATGTCGATGAACTTATCGCCCAGCAGGTTGGCGGCGGTAATGGTAGCCACCGAATCCACCGGGATGTCCGGAAGGTATTTGGGCTGCACGCGCATGTTGAATTCGACGGCGCGCTTGGGGTCCGGCGAATTGGTGAGCGACACCGTATTCAGGTAGCCGATCTCGATGCCGTTCAGCCGCACCGAAGAGCCTTTGGTCATGCCGAGGGCGTCGCGCATGTAGGTGTGCAGGACGGCATACCGGCGGAAGATGCCCTTCGAGCCGGTCAGCAGAAACACCAGCACGAAGATGATCGCGAAGGCGGTAATCGCGATCACCCCTACTTTTAACTGCGACCACCGCACTTTCCTGCGATCCGGCATATATTATTCCCGCGGTTTCACAAATTTCCTGATGTACGAATCGTCCGACGCCTCCAACCGGTCCTGGTTGCCTTCGAAGATCAGGCGGCCTTCGCGCATCACCATGAATACGGTTTGCGCCTGGCGTCTGGCGCCATTGCGCGCCGGCTCAAGCCCCCCTTGTTCCGAATTGTAGCGAAAATTGGCCATCAGATTCCCGTCCTGGTAGCGATTGGTCACCATCAGGGTGGTGGTGTGGCTGACGTCGCGCTCCTTGATGAGGAGGGTGATGATGGTGTGGGCGGTGATCGGGTCCAGCCCGGCGGTGGGCGAATCGTAGAGCACCAGCGGCGGCTCGGTCACCACCGCCCGGGCGATGGCCGCGCGCCGCCGCATGCCGCCCGAAAGCTCGCTGGGAAACTTGTTCAGGGTGCCCCCCAGCTCCACGAAGTCCAACGCCTGCTCCACGCGCGAATGCACCTCCTGCTTGGGGCACTGGATGGCTTTTTGATTCACCAGCGGGTAGGCCACATTTTCTTCAATGGTGAGCGAGTCGAACAGGGCGCTTTCCTGGAACAGCATGCCGATGCGGCTGCGCGTTTCGAACAACTGTTTCTCGCGCATCATCGTCAGGTCCTTACCGAACGCGTAGACCTTTCCCGATTCCGGCTGAATCAGGCCCAACGCCGTTTTGAGCAGGACCGTTTTGCCGCTGCCCGCGGCGCCCAGGATGACGCGCGATTCGCCTTCCCGCGCATCGAACGACAGGTCGGTGAGCGCCGGTCCGGTGTCGAAAGATACCGTGACGTGGTCGAACCGGAGAATGACTGGAAGTTCGGCCATTAGCTCCCCGCCGCGTACACGAAGCACTGGGTCAGCATCAGGTCCAGTACGAAGATCATGATTCCGGACCACACCACCGCGGTTGTGGTCGCACGCCCGACGCCCTGCGTGCCGCCGGTGGTGCGCAATCCGAAGTAGCAGCCCACCAGCGCAATCATGTTGGCGAAGATGAAGGGCTTCAGCAAACCTTGCAGCACGTCGTTCCAGACCAGAATGGTCCACACCGAGTTCCAGTACTGCACGCTGGTGATGCCCAGGGTGAAGCGGGCGATTAACCATCCGCCGAACATGCCCACGAAATCGGCGATGGCGGTGAGCAGCGGCAGCATGCTGGCGGTGGCAATCAGCCGCGGGGTCACCAGTTTCTGCACCGGATCGGTGCCCAGCGCGCGCATGGCGTCGATCTGCTCGGTGACCTTCATGGACCCCAGCTCGCTGGCCATGCCGGAAGCGTTGCGCGCGGAAACCATCAGGGCGGAAAGCACCGGTCCCAGTTCGCGCACCAGCGAAATGGACACCAGCATCCCGGTCTTTCCTACCTGGCCGTAGGTTTGCAGGGCGCGCGCCATCTGGATGGCCATCACCGCGCCGCTGAAGAAGCCCGTCAGCGCGACGATGGACAGGCTGCCAACGCCGATGCTGTCCATTTGCAGGAAAACATCGTCCCAATAGTGCGGGCGTCGCAGGATGTTGCGATAGGCTTTGCCGGCCAGAAGAAAGAAGTCCTGAACGTGGGAAACGGGCTCCTTCAGCAGTTCGAGCAATTTGGGTCGGTCCCCGTAACTCGATGCTACCATGAAGAGTCCGGTTTCCATGAAAGGTTTGACGGATATTCCCGGGATTCGCGTCGGGCATGTCTCGGATTTCGACGCGATGACCGGATGCACCGCGATTCTTTGCGAACAGGGCGCGGTGGGCGGTGTGGATATCCGCGGCTCGGCCAGCGGAACCGAAGAGACGCCCGCGGTGGACCCGTTCCACGTCGATCCGGTGCTGCACGGCATCCTGCTGGCGGGCGGCAGCGCGTTTGGTTTGGAAGCCGCATCCGGCGTGCGCCGCTACCTGGGAACGCGCGGGGTTGGCGTGACCACCCCGGGCGGCAGGATTCCGATTGTGGCGGCGGCGATTCTCTACGATCTGGGCATCGGCAAATCGCAAGTGCGGCCCAATCTGGCTATGGGCGAAGCCGCGGCCGCGGCAGCCTCCAGCGATTCCGTGGCGGAAGGGTGCGTGGGCGCAGGCACCGGCGCCAGCGTGGGCAAACTGCTGGGCATGAGCCACGCCATGAAATCGGGGCTGGGATCGTTCACCGTCGAATTGCCCGGCAAGGTGCTGGTATCGAGCCTGGTGGTGGTGAACGCGCTGGGCGATGTGCGCGACCCTGCCAGCGGCAGGATTGTAGCCGGCGCGCGCACCACGCCCGAAGGCCGCGAGTTCGCCGACAGCCAGAAACTGATCATCGAGCATCCGCCGGCGGGCCTGGTGCGCTCCAATACCACTTTGGCGGTGGTGGCCACCAATGCCGCTCTTTCCAAGGTGGAGGCCACCAAACTGGCGCGCCTGGGAGGACTGGGAATGGCGCGGGCGATCTACCCCGTCAACACCGGTTCGGACGGCGACACGATCTTCGCGCTTTCCATTGGCAGCCTGCGGGCGAACATCGATTCGTTAGGCGCGGCGGCGGCGGATTGCGTAGTGCAGGCGATCCTGCGGGCGGTGAAATCCGCCCGGTCGATGGGGGGCTTGCCGGGGCTGAGGTGAGGGCACGAACCGCCGCCAAAATCTGACGCGGAGACGCGGAGGCGTGGAGCCAGGCGCGGAGAGCGCCATGCCCCGCGCGCGAACGATCCGCCCGCTCAGCCGTGCATGGCACACCTCGACTCAGGTCCCGGCGCCCGCAAGACCTGACGCGGGGAAGCCAAGAGAGATCGAAATGTCTTCTCCGCGAATTTCTTCGCGTCTCCGCGCCTTCGCGTCAGGCTTTTGGGGCCGGTTGGAGGCGTTCCTGGAGAGAGTGCCATGCGTTCCCGGCGAGTTGCTCCGCGCTTCCGGCGTCACCGCGTCAGGTTTGGCGCGTGTTATCCTTTCCACATACGAGGGCTTTGCGCAAATGTGCCCGTTTGTTGAACTTCCCTGCAATTTAGCGCCATCTGTAACTCAAGCTCATGGAGCGCACGTCCATAGTCCTATTGCGATTCCGTAAACGAGTTTGGCATGTTCGAACTTCTGTTTAAATACCCGGCTAGCCTCTTCCATAAGGGCCAGTTTGTCTTTCTGACGCCCTGGCCTCTCTGGATGCTGGCTGTGGCTATCGCGGTGGCGGCCGGCCTGCTGTTCTGGCACGTGCGGCGCAACCACGGCATGCTCAGCGGGTTGCGCCCTCTGGCCATCTGGTTGCTCGAAACCGGCATGATTGCGCTGATCCTGTTCCTGTTGTGGCACCCGGCGCTCAGCGTAGCCACTCTTCGGCCGCAGCAGAACGTGGTGGCGGTGCTGGTGGACGATTCCCGCAGTATGGCCATCAAAGATGCCGGCGGCTCCCGCGAAGACGCTGCCAAAGCGGTGTTGAATAGCGGGCTGCTGAAGGCGTTGGGCGACCGTTTCCAGATCCGGCTCTACAAGTTCGGCAAAGAGCCGAACCGGATCACCAGCACGGCCCAACTCACCGCTACCGAGCCGGCTTCGCGCATCGGCGACACCCTGGAGGAGGTGATGGCCGAATCCTCTTCGCTGCCGCTGGGCGCGATTGTGCTGCTGAGCGACGGCGCCGATAACGCCGGCGGCATCGACCTGCCGACCATCGCCGCGATTCGCCGCCAGCGCATTCCGGTCCACACCATCGGCTTCGGCCGCGAGCATCCCGAGAAGGATGTCGAAATTACCGACGTGGTGGCGCCGACGCGCGCCCTTCCGCAATCCAAATTGACCGCCACGGTTACCTTGCAGAGCTACGGCCTCTCCGGGCAGAAGGCCCGGCTGAACATTCGCGATAGCGGCAAGGTGCTGGCCACTCAGGAAGTCACGCTGGCGCCAGACGGCCAGTTGCAGAGCCAGAACGTGATCTTCAATTGCGGCGACGCCGGCCCGCGCACGCTCGAAATCAGCGTGGATCCGCTGCCCGGTGAAGAGAACACCCAGAACAACAAGGTCACCCGCCTGGTCAGCGTGCAGTCGCGCCAGCCGCGCATTCTGTATATGGAAGGCGAGCCGCGCTGGGAATTCAAATTCGCCCGCCGCGCGCTGGACGACTACAAGGGAATCGAGCTGGTGAGCATCCTGCGCACCACCCAGAACAAGATTCTGACCCAGGGCACTCCCGATCCGCCCGAGAAGGGCGAAGTGTCCGACGGCTTTCCCACCAAACCGGAAGACCTGTTCCGCTACGATGCCTTGATGATCGGCAGCGTGGAGGCCAATTATTTCACTCCCACGCAGCAGCAGATGATCCACGATTTCGTGGACCGCCGCGGCGGCGGGCTGCTGTTCATGGGCGGGCGCGCCACGCTTTCCGATGGCGGCTATCCGGGTTCGCCGCTGGCCGACCTGGTGCCCACCAACCTGCCCAATTATACGGGCACCTTCCATCGCGATTTCACCGGCGAGGAACTCACTCCCGAGGGCGCCCAGAGCGTGATCTGCCGCCTAAGCGACGACCCGGCGCGCAACCTGGAAATCTGGAAGAAGATGCCGCAGATGGCCAATTACCAGGAAGTGGGCGATAAAAAGCCCGGCGCCACGGTGCTGCTGGATTCCACCCCCGCCGGCAAGCGCAAAATGCCGCTGCTGGTGATCGAAAACTACGGCCGCGGCCGCACCATGGTGCTCGCCACCGAGGGCACCTGGCGCTGGAAAATGTGGATGGATCACACCGACAAAACGCAGCCCATGTTCTGGCAGCAGATCTACCGCTACCTGGTGACCGATTCGCCGGGCCAGGTGGTGGCCAGCACACCCAAGAGCGTGCTGGCCGATGACACCCGCGTGCCGATTCGCGTGGAGGTGCGGGACAAGCAGTACAAGCCGGCCACCAACGCCAAAGTGCAGGTGCGCTTCCTCAGCCCCGATGGCAGCTCCGCCACCATGCAGCTTGCGCCGGTGCCGCTGGAAGAGGGCGTGTACGCGGGCGAATGGACCGCCGAACCGCCTGGCTCCTACGTGGCCGACGTGCTGGCCGGTACCGACCAGGAGGAAATCGGGCACGACGTGCTGACCTTCCGCCGTGAGGATGGCGTGGCGGAAAACTTTCATACTTCGCAGAACCGCGACCTGCTGGAGAAGCTCTCGCAGCAGACCGGCGGGCGTTACTACAAGCCCGATGAAGCGTCCAAACTGGCAAATGAGATTTCCTATTCCGAAGCCGGCATCACCAGCCGCGAAACCCGCGACCTGTGGGATATGCCGATTGTTTTCCTGCTGGTCCTGGGGATCCGGGCCAGCGAATGGCTGCTGCGGCGGCGCTGGGGTGTGGTATGAGGCCGCTTAGCATGAAACGCCTGGGTATTCTGCCCGCGGCCCTGCTGCTGGCGGCGGCGGCCGCGCACGCCACCACCTTCTACGTCACGATTTCGGGACTGGGCGGCGAAACCGATTACGACCAGCGCTTCAAGATGTGGGCCGAGGATATCGACTCCAGCATGAAGAAGGCCGGCGGCGATGAGCAGGTAATCACCATGGTGGCGGCCAAGCGGGACGAAATCCGGGCGCGCTTCGCCACCATGAGCCAGCAGATGAAGCCTTCCGATGCACTGGTCCTGGTGCTGATCGGCCACGGCACCTATGACGGCTTCGAGTATAAGTTCTGCCTTCCGGGCGCGGACCTCAGCGGTACGGAACTGGCCTCGCTGCTGGACCATTTGCCGGCCCAGCGGCAGCTTGTGGTCAACGCCACCAGCGCCAGCGGCGGGTCGATTGACGAGCTGCGGCGCCCGAACCGCGTAGTGATTACCGCTACCAAGAGCGGCACCGAAAAGAACGCCACGGTGTTTGCGCGCTACTGGGCGGAAGCCCTGCGCGACCCGGCTGCCGATTCGGACAAGAACGAATCCATCTCGGCGCTCGAAGCCTTTAATTACGCGGAAGCCAAAACCACCGAGTTTTTCGACACGCAGAAGCGCCTGGCCACCGAACACGCGGTGCTGGAAGATACCGGCAAAGGCGAGGGCGAGCGCAAGCCTTCGGCCGATAACGGCGAAGGCAAGCTGGCGGCCAGTTTCACGGTAGTCCGCCTGGGGGCCAACGCCGCGGCGGCGCGCGACCCGGCCAAACGCCCGCTGCTGGAGCGCAAAGAGCAGCTCGAACAGGCCATCGACAAATTGAAGTACGACAAGGCCGCCATGCCGGAGGACGAGTACAAGCGCCAGCTTACCCAACTCCTGATTGAACTCGCCAAGACCCAGGAGGCCATCGAAAAGTGAGGCGCGGGAGACCTGCGGAAAGACCTGACGCGGAGACGCGGGGGGTGCCCTTTGGGCCCGGAGAAAAGGCAAGCCAGAACCGTAGCGCCTTCTCGGTGCCTCCGCGTCTCCGCGCCGTCCTTTGCGGCCTGCTCGCGGCGGCGGTGCTGCTGCCGGCGCAAACCCTGCAGGAGGCCGAAGCTCTCCGCAAGGCGCGCCGCTATGAGGAGTCCAACGAAATCTTCCGGGTGCTGGTGGATAAATTCCCCAAGAACGCCGAGTACCGCGTCCGCTGGGGGCGGCTGTTTCTGGAGCACTGGCAGCCGGATGAAGCCGCCGGCCTGTTCAACGAGGCGCTGGGGATCGACAAGAACTACGCGCCGGCTTATCTCGGCTTGGCGCTGATCGCCGAAGAAAACTTCGAGGGCCACGCCGAAGACTTGGCAAAGAAGGCCCTGGAACTCGATCCCAAGCT
This sequence comes from Bryobacteraceae bacterium, assembly GCA_035505095.1. Classification (GTDB taxonomy): domain Bacteria; phylum Acidobacteriota; class Terriglobia; order Bryobacterales; family Bryobacteraceae; genus JOPF133. The sequence continues at coordinate 11,911 of DATJRE010000232.1, forward strand.
GGTGGAAGCCCAGGAATTGATGGCCCGCCTGGCGCTCGAAGACAACAACAACGAGAAGGCCGTGGCGGAAGCCAGGAAGGCGCTGGCGCTGGACGCCAATTCGGTGCAGGCCAAAGCCATCCTGGCCACCATGGACTGGCTGGCCGACAAGCAGGAAACCCAGTGGGACCCGCACGATGCCCGCGGCTATGAAACCGCCGGGCATTTCTTTACCCTGAATCGCCGCTACGCCGAAGCCATCGAGTATTACCGCAAGGCCCTGATGCTCGACCCGCAGTTGAACACCGCGCGCTCCCAGATGGCCATCAACCTGATGCGCCTGGGACAGGACCAGGAAGCCTACCAGCAATTGAAGCTGTGCTGGGATAACGGCTTCCAGGACAAAGCCACCAAGAACTCGCTGACCTTGCTGGACAGCTCCAAGAACTTCGTCACTTTTAAAACGCCCACCACCATCCTGAAGCTCAACAAGAAGGAGGCCGACCTGCTGCATCCGTATTTCGAAGAGGAGATGAAGCGGGTGATCGCCACCTACGAGAAGAAGTACCAGTTCAAGTTGAGCGGGCCGGTGCAGGTGGAAGTCTATCCGGACCACGAGGATTTCGCCGTGCGCACGCTGGGCATGCCGGGCATCGGCGCCGTGGGTGTGACGTTCACCGGCAAACTGGGCGGAGTGGATTACTATTCCATCGCCATGGACAGCCCGTCTTCGGACCAGCGGCCGCCCGGCTCGTTCCACTGGGCCTCCACCCTGTGGCACGAAATGAGCCATGTGTATACGCTTTCGATGACCAATTCGCGCGTGCCGCGCTGGTTTACCGAGGGCATCGCGGTGCACGAGGAGACGGCCATCAACAAGGAGTGGGGAGACCGCCTCAGCCCCGATATTATCCAGTGGATCAAGGAAGGCAAGCTGCTGCCCATCGCCCAGATTGACCGCGGCTTTGTGCATCCGGTGCTGCCGGTGCAGGTGCTGGTGAGCTACTTTGAGGCCGGCCGCATCTGCGACTACATCACCGACAAGTGGGGCTGGGACACCATCCTCGCCATGCTGCACGATTTCGCCAACAACGAAGAGACCACCGAAGTGGTGCGCAAGGAGCTGAAAATCGAACCGCAGGAGTTCGACAAGCGCTTCATTGCCTGGGTGGACGCCGACACCAAGAATACGGTGGATCATTTCGACGAGTGGAAGAAGGGAGTCACCGACCTGGTGACGCTCTCGAACAAAAAGGATTACGACGGCATCATCAAAGAGGGCACGCGCCTGCGCGACATGTATCCGGACTACGTGGAGAAGCACAGCGTCTACGAAATCCTGGCGCAGGCCTACCTGGCCAAGAACGACAAGCCGGACGCCATCGCCGAGATGGAGCGCTACGCCAAAATCGGCGGGCGCAGTCCCGATACGCTCATGAGCCTGGCCAAGCTGCTGGAAGAGGCGGGCAACAAAAAAGAAGCCGCCGCCATTCTGGAGCGCCTCAATTACATCTATCCTATGGAGAACGAGGAGCATCGGGAGCTCGGAACCCTGTTGTTCGAGTTGGGCCAGCCCGCCGGCGCGGTTCGCGAATTCCGCGCCGTGGTGGACCACAAGCCCATCGACCCGGCGCAGGCCCACTACGACCTGGCACGCGCCTTGCGGTTGAATCATCAGGACGAGCAGGCCAAGGACGAAGTAGTGGCATCTTTGGAAGCCGCCCCGGGCTTCGAGAAGGCCCAAAAGTTATTGCTGGAGCTGACCGCGGCGGATTCTCCGGGAACTCCGCCCATCCCTGTGAAGAAATAAGATTGGATACCAAATGTCGACAACCGTGACGCAGCAGTTGGAACCCGAGGCTTTAAAGACGCGCATTGCGCGCTTCCGGCAGGTGCAGCAGGATATTGTGACGCAGGTTCGCCGCGTCATTGTGGGCCAGGAGGAGGTTCTGGAGCAGGTCATGATCGGCCTGTTCGTAGGCGGGCACTGCCTGATTACGGGACTGCCCGGCACCGCCAAAACGCTGCTGGTCCGCACGCTCGGGCAGACCCTCGGGCTGGTGTTCCGGCGCATTCAGTTCACGCCAGATCTGATGCCCAGCGACATCACCGGTACGGACATCATCGAAGAAGATCCCACCAACGGGCGGCGCACCTGGACCTTTGTCCCCGGCCCCATCTTCGGCAATATTCTGCTGGCCGACGAGATTAACCGCACGCCTCCCAAGACGCAAAGCGCGCTGCTCGAAGCCATGCAGGAGCGCAGTTGCACGGTGCGCGGCAACGTTTACCAGTTACCCTCGCCGTTCTTCGTGCTGGCCACCCAGAACCCCATTGAACTGGAAGGCACCTATCCGCTGCCCGAAGCGCAGCTCGACCGCTTCCTGTTCAACGTGGTGCTGGATTACCTGGATGCCGAGGAAGAGGTGAAGGTCATCGACCTGACCACCGTCACCACCACTCCTACCGCGGACACCGTGACCAACGACAAGGAGATCATGGATTTCCAGCAGTTGGTGCGGATGGTCCCGATCGGCGACAGCGTGGCGCGCCACGCCGTAGACCTGGTACGCGCCAGCCGCAGCGTGGACGAAAGCTCTCCCGATTTTGTCAAGAAGTACGTCAACTACGGCGCCAGCGTGCGCGCCGCGCAATTCCTGGTGTTAGCCGCCAAGGCCCGCGCGCTGATGCGCGGCCGCTACCACGTGACTTACGACGATGTCCGTTCGCTCTACATCCCCATCCTGCGCCACCGCATCCTGCTGAACTTCCACGCCGAATCCGATCGTCTGAAGCAGGACGATATTTTGAAACGGCTGCTGGAGTGGAAAGCGGCGCCCAGAGATTGAGGGCTGGGGCCCTGTGTTCACCGCGGAGACGCGGAGAGAACGGAGACTTCGCGGAGAAAAAAACAAGAGAGAAAAGCGGGGAAAGCAAGACAGAGAAGACCATGAAGGAAAACGAGGTGACCGAGAGGATCATCGGCGCGGCGATTGAGGTGCATCGGCACCTAGGACCAGGCTTGTTAGAGTCGGCTTATGAGGAGTGCCTTTGCCGTGAATTGAACCTCGTCGGGCTTCGTTTTGAACGCCAGGTTTCTCTGCCCGTCAACTACAAAGGTCTACGCCTGGATTGCGCCTATCGTCTCGATTTGTTGGTGGAGAATCTGGTCATCGTGGAGATCAAAGCAATCGACGAATTGGCCCCTATTCATCAGGCGCAATTACTGACTTATTTGAAGGCTGCGGGCAAGCAGGTCGGCTTACTGATGAATTTCAATGTGCCTGTTCTAAAGGATGGCTTGAGGCGTGTGATTAATAATTCAGATAGCAAAACTCCTGGTTTTTCTCCGTTCTTTCTCCGTGACCTCCGTGTCTCTGTGGTGAAAACGGGGCTCGAACACTAGCCATGCTGCAGCGCTTTCTCGATCCCGCGGTGCTCGCTTCCATTTCCGGGCTTGACCTGGTGGCCAAGACGGTGGTGGATGGATTTGTCGCGGGGCTTCATCGCTCGCCGGATTTCGGGTTTTCCCAGGAGTTTGCCGAGTACCGGGCCTATTCGCAGGGCGACGATCTGCGGCATGTCGATTGGAACGTTTTCGCGCGCACCGATAAGTGCTTTCTGAAGCGCTATCGCGGGGAGACCAATTCGCAGTTGCTGATCCTGCTGGATACTTCGGCCTCCATGTCGTACGGGTCGCAGCCGGTGCACAAGCTGGATTATGCGCGGTTCGTGGCGGCCTCGCTGTGCTACATGGCCCACGGGCAGCGGGATGCCGCCGGGCTGATCATCTTCGACGAGGACATCTCGAATTACGTCGCTCCCTCCACGCGCCAGGGGCAGCTTTTCCGGCTGCTGCACGCTATTGAGGAGGCCAAGGTCGGCACGCGCACGGATTTCGCCAAACCGTTCGTGCACTTCCAGAACTTTCTGCACCGCCGCGGCATCGTGGTGGTCCTGTCGGATTTCTATGAGCGGCCCGAACTGATCGTCAAAACCGTCGAGCCGCTGCGTTTCAAAGGCAACGAAGTGATCCTGTTTCACGTGCTCGACCCGCAGGAGATCAAACCGAAGTTCCGCGAGCCCGTCTTGTTGGTAGACATGGAAAACTCCCACCAGGCGCTGGAAGTCTCGCCGGAATACGCCCGTAACGAGTACCGCCGGCGCATCGGGGAGCATATTGAGGAACTCCGATCGAAAGCGCGCTCGGCGGGATTGGACTATTTTCTGATCGATACCGGGAGGCCTCTGGACGAGGGGCTTCGCGAATACCTGGCAATCCGGAGGGGAAGGCTCTAAATGGGATTTTTCACCCCATGGTTTCTGGCGGGAGCGGTAGCAGTGGGGCTGCCTGTCTGGCTGCACCTGTTACGCAAGCACCGCACCACCCCTCTACCCTTCAGCTCGCTGATGTTTTTCGAGCAGCATGTGCAAAGCTCCATCAAGCACCGGCGGCTGCGCTACCTGCTGCTGTTTGCCTTGCGGGCGGCGCTCATCATGCTGCTGGTGCTGGCCTTTGCGCAGCCTTACATCCGGCAGAATATTCTACCGAGCCGGCGCACCGGCGAAGTCACCGTGCTGGCCATCGACAATTCCTTCAGCATGCGCACCGGCGACCGCTTCGAAAGGGCCAAGCAGGAAGCCCGCTCGGCCATCGGCCGCCTGGGTCCGGGCGAGCGCGCCGAGGTGCTGGCTTTCGGACAGCGGGTGCAGGCCATGGGCGAAGTCACCGACGACCACACCTCGCTGAACGCCGCCGTGGCCGCCATCCAGCTTTCGGATGCCAAGAGCTCTTTCGCCGAACTGACACGGGCCGTACGTTCGATTGCCAATTCACTCCACCTTCCGCTGCACTTGCACGTCTATTCGGATATGCAGCAGTCCGGGCTGCCGGCCAATTTCAACGATCTGCGGCTCAATGCGGATGTCCGCCTGGACCCGCATCCCTTGGAAACCAAAGAGGTTCCGAATTTTGCCGTGGAAAACGTGGTCGCCCCGCGGCGGGTCTATGAGAACGGCAAGACGCGGGTGCTGGCCACGGTGGCCAGCTATGGCGCGCCCAAAGCCATGCGCACGGTGAGCCTGGAGCTGAACGGCCGCACCGTGGACAGTAAGCAGGTGGAGGTGCCGGAAAACGGCCGCGCCAGCGTGGAATTCCTCTCGCTCGACGTGCCCTACGGCCGCAATAAGGGCGATGTGAAGATCGATTCGGCCGATTCCCTGGCCGCCGACGATATCTTTTACTTCTCCGTAGAGCGCGCCGATCCGCGCCAGGCCCTGTTCGTTCGCGAAGCCGGCAACGATGCCGCCCTGGGGTATTTCAAGACCGCCCTGGCGGCTTCCGGGCAGGCCGCTTTCGAAGTGGACCCGGCCACCACCGAGCAGACCGCCAACCTCAATCCGTCCAAGTATGCCTTCGTGGTGCTGGCCGACGTCGGCACCTTGCCACCGGCCTTCGAAAACGAGCTGCGCGAATATGTGCGTACGGGCGGGTCGGTGCTGATCACCCTGGGGCGAAATGCCGCCGTCAGCACCAAGGTACCGGTCACCGACCAGCGCATCGAGGCGACCCGCTACTCCGGGCGGGAAGGCGCCATGTTCCAAACCGCCGCCTCGCTGGATTCGTCGCACCCTTCCATTCAGAACGATAACCGCTGGGATGACGTGAAATTTTACCGCGCCATCCGGGTGACGCCCGGCAGCGCGCGGGTGGTGGCGCGGCTTACCGACCAGACACCGCTGGTGATGGACCAGCAGATGGGCGACGGCCACGTTGTGGTGTTCGCCTCCACTTTCGACAACATTGACAACGATTTTCCGGTCCACCCGGCCTTCGTGCCCTTCGTCGAGCAGACGGCGCGCTACCTGGGCCGGCTGGATAGCGGCCCCTCCAGTGTGCTGGTGGGCACCTTCGGCGAGCTGCGCGATTCCAAAGAAGTGGGCGCGGCGGTGGATGTGGTGGACCCCAAGGGCGGCCGGGTTTTGTCGCTCGAAGAGGCTACCAAAGCCCAAAATATCCAGTTCGAAGATGCCGGCTTTTACGACATCCGCCGGCCCAACGGCCGCAATGAGTTAGTGGCCGTGAATTCCGACCGCCGGGAGAGCGATCTGACCCCGGCTTCCCCGGATACTTTGACTTTGTGGCAGAATACAGCCAACGGCGCGGCCAGCAGTTCCGGCGCCACCACGGCGGCGGAGCGCCGGCCGATGTCTGTCTGGTGGTATGTAATGCTGGCGGTATTGGCGTTAGCAGTGGCAGAGTCGTTGCTGGGAAATCAACATCTTTCGGTGGACAAAGAGGCGGCATGAAACCATTGGATCGCTTGTCCGACTATCTGGGCGCTGTGGAGCGCCGGTTGCGTGTGCTGGCGCTGACCCGCGGGGCGGCGGTGACGGCTTGCGCGGCTTTGCTGCTCACAGTGCTGGCCGTTTTGCTGGCTAACCAGTTTGCCTTCTCCGGCCGTAGCGTTCTGGGAGCGCGCATTCTGCTGTTCCTGGGATTGGCCTGCGCTTTGGCCGCCGCCGTAATTGTACCCGTGATCCGCCTCAACCGGCGGTTTGCGGCCCGCCGGGCCGAGAGCCGGTATCCCCAGTTTGAGGAGCGCCTGCTCACCTTCACCGAGCGCGTGGAGCAGAACCCCAACGATCCGTTCCTGGAACTGCTGGCCGACGACACCCTCAACGTGGCCCGCGAGGCCAAGCCGCAGGAAGTCGCCAAGACCGCCTGGATGTTCAGCTTTTCCTCGGGCGCCCTGGTGGCGGCCCTGGCGCTGATCTGGCTGGGAGTTTCTGGGCCGGGCTTCTGGGGCTACGGCACCTCGCTGTTGTGGGGCGGCATTCCCAAGGGCGTGATGAAGCCCTTCTATTCCATCCAGGTAGACCCCGGCAACAAGACCATCCGCAAGCGCTCCGACCAGTTGATCTCCGCGACCCTGTCGGGCTTCACGGCTCCCAAAGTGCGGATTTTTGCGCGCTATTCGAGCGCCAGCGAGTGGGAGCAGGCCGATATGCGCACCGGCATGGGATCGAGCGACTACCAGTTTCTGATTGCCGGCGTGCCGGAATCCCTGGACTACTACATTGAAGCCGGCGGCGTGCGGTCGCCCACCTATAAGTTGAAGGTGATGGACCTTCCCACCATCAAGAAGATCCGGGTGACCTACCATTACCCCTCCTGGACGGGCATGAAGGACGCGGTGGAAGACCCCGGCGGCGATCTGCGCGCCGTGGAAGGCACCACCGCCGAAGTGGCCGTGCAGACCGACAAGCCGCTGGGCAACGGCGCCATCCTGCTGGATGACGGCACCAAGCTCAGCCTGCGCGACGGCGGCAACGGCTTTCTGGTGGCCAGCATTCCCATCCAGAAGGACGGGATGTACCACTTTGCCGCCGTGGAAGGCGGGGAAGATGTCCGCCTGGGCGAAGATTACCTGATTGAAGCGCAGAAGTACCATGCGCCGGAAGTGCAGATCAGCCGTCCCGGCCGCGATTTCCGCGCCTCGCCGATTGAAGAAGTCACCGTATCGGTGAACGCCAAGGACGATTTCGGCTTGAGCGACATGTCGCTGCACTATTCGGTGAACGGCGGCGATGAGAAGGTAGTGCCGCTGCTGCCCTCGAAGGGTCTCAAGACTGCCTCCGGCAGCACGGTGATCTCGCTGGAAGATTTCAAGGTGGTGCCGGGCGACGTGGTCAGCCTGTACGCCGTGGCCAAGGACGCGCGCGCTTCGACCTCCAGCGACATTTTCTTTATCCAGGCCGAGCCGTTTGAACGCAACTACACCCAATCGCAGGAGTCCGGGGGCGCGGGAGGCGGCGGAGGCGACGACGCCAACCAGCAGAGCGAGATTTCCCAGCGCCAGAAGGAAATCATTACGGCTACCTGGAACCAGTTGAAAGGACAGGGCGCCAAGGGCACCGACGCCGAAAATGCGGCCTTCCTTTCGTCGGTCCAAAAGAAGCTGCAAGACCAGGCCCGCTCGCTTTCCGAACGCGCCAAGGCGCGCCAGTTGGAAGGCGCCGGGGATGCCTTCAAGAGTTTCGTGGACGACATGGACAAGGCCGTGGAGTCCATGACCCCGGCCACCGATAAGCTGAAAGGCGCCAAATGGCAGGATGCGCTGGTGCCGGAGCAGAAGGCGCTGCAGCACCTGCTGCGGGCCGAAGCCACTTTCCGCGATATCCAGGTGTCGTTCGGCGGCCAGCGGGGAGGAGGCGGAGGAGGCGGCATGAATGGCGCCACCCGCGACCTGCAGGGCCTGTTCGATCTGGAACTGGATACCGAGAAGAACCAGTACGAGGGCGCCCGGTCGAACCAGGCGGCCGATTCGCATCAGCAGCAGATTGACGACGCGCTGCAAAAGCTACAGGAACTGGCGCGCCGCCAGCAGGAATTGGCCGAACAGCAGAAATATCAGAAGCAGCAGAGCGCCGACCAGCGCTGGGAGCAGGAAATGCTCCGCCGCAAGGCCGAGGAACTGCGCCAGCAGTTGTCCGACTTGACCCGCCAGAGCCAGCAACTGAGCCGCAACGGGCAACAGGGGCAGCAAGGACAACAGGGGCAGCAGGGACAGCAAGGGCAGCAAGGACAACAGGGGCAACAGGGGCAGTCCGGTCAATCGGGTCAATCCGGCCAGTCGGGACAGTCGGGGCAATCCGGACAGCAGAGCGGGCAGATGGGTCAGATGGGCCAGCAATCCGGCCAGATGGGCCGCAACGGCCAGCAACAAGGTCAGCAAGGGCAGAACGGCCAGCAGCAGCAACAGATGATGGGGCAGCAGGGCCGCATGGGAGTGCCCGGGGCGGACGCCCGGCAGCTCCAGCAGACGCTCGACCAATTGCAACAGGCTTTGCAGGATATGCAGCAGGCGGGGTCGTCGCAGCAGGCGGGTACCCCGGAGGGCCAGGCGGAAGCCCGCCGCGCGGCCGAACGGTTGAACGAAGCGGTGCAGGGCCTCTCGTCGCTGCGCGGCCAGCAGGCCAACAACGAAGTGGAGAGCCTGGCGCAGCAGGCCGATGAGCTGGCCCACCGCCAGCAGGATTTCGAAGGCCAGATGCGCAAATCCTTCGGGCCAGACAGCCGCGGCCTGACCCGCGATCAGGCTGAGCAGATGGGCCAGCAGCGGGACAAGGAAATCGCCGATCTGAACAAGCTGGAAAAGGGCATGCAGGGCGCCGTGCGGAACCTGCAATCCGGGAATCGCGAGGCGTCTTCGAAGATGCGGGAAGCCTTGGGCGAGGCGGAGCAGCAGGACCTTTCCCGCGATATGCAGCGCAACGCCGATTGGATCCGCCGCGGCATGGGCGAGTATGCGGTGATGTCGGAATCCGAGATTACCGCCGGGCTGGGCGAATTGCGCGACCGTCTGAAGCAGGTGCAGGCGGCCATGGGCAAGGGGCAGGACACGCAATCCGCCGAGCGCGACAAGGCGCTGCAGCAAGGCTTGGGCAACCTGGAAGGCTTTCGCCAGGCGTTGCAGCAGTTAGCCGACCGCAATGGCCCCGGCGGCCGCGGGCAGCAGCAGGGACCGCTTTCGCGCCAGTACGGGCAAAACGGGCAGCAAGGTCAGAATGGCCAACAGGGACAGAATGGCCAGCAGGCTGGACAGCGCGGGCAGCAAGGTCAGCAGGGGCAAAACGGGCAGCAGGGACAGAATGGCCAGCAGGGACAGGGTCAGCAGGGCGGCCAGCAGGCCGGCGGTCAGCAAGGCGGCGGCCAGCGGGGCGGCCAACAGCAAGGGGGCCAGCAAGGCGGGCAACAGGCCAACGGCAACAACGGACCGCTGAATGGCGGCGGGGGACCCACCAACGGCGGCGGTGGCTATCGCAATTACGGCAACGCCTGGGGCAGCCACGTGGACGATCCGCGCGGTTTTGCTAACGGCCCCATCCGTGCCGAAGACTACCAGCAGGCCTACCGCAATACCGTGCAGTCGCTGCAGCAACTGCAGCAGCAGCTTAAAGACGACCCCACTACGGGCCGCGATATCCAGGGGCTGATGCGCGACCTGCACCAGTTGGACCCGTACGCCTATTCCAACGACCCGATGCTGGCCGAGCGCATTCAAGCCGCCATGGCCGGCCTGGAGCAGGTGGAGATGGAGATCCGCCGCAAAGTGGAAACCACCGGAAACAATGGCACGGTCCGCAGCCCGGGCAACGAAATCGTCCCGCAGGGCTACCAGGACGCGGTCTCTGAGTACTTCCGCAAGCTGAGCGGCGGCAAGTAAGCATCCTATTAGCGGGGCAGGCTTCGGTCGGCCCCGCATATCAGCGGATTCGGCCGGGAAGTTGCCCCCAAGGGAAACCTCCGTGTGCTGTCAGGGTTTCAGCCGCAACCGGTTGCGACAAAATCTGAACACGATCAAGGGTGCAAGCGCCGAATTGCGATAGCGGCTCATCTGCAGGGGACAATCATTTTAGATCGGGGGAATCCCCCGATCACGTCGCTCGGAGGAATATTTAGCCTTCCTTCCCAATGACTTGCGATCAGAGCTGCCGTCTGTAAGAGACTCGAATGCTAGATTTTGTTCGGATGGCCCTGAACACGTCCTGATGTCCCACTTAGGGGACGGCGTGACGATATCCTGTCAGGAACGTCATTGCTTTGGCGCCCCTGGTTGAGCCGCTATGCGGCAACTTCTAGAAAACATTATGGCCGTGTAGATTCACCTTTGGATATGAGAATGCTAGACGCTAGAGTGATGAAGTCGTTGGAACCGAGTCGTGCTATCATGCAGTCTCGAAAGAGAAAGAGATCTATGCCCGCACCAAAAACCACGCCAGAACCGTATAATAAGACACTGAATGATGCGATCAAGGGCATCTACAGTGTGTACGGGCGGAATTTGGCCGCATTTTTCCGCGATGTCGAGGATCCGGTGAAGCATGGCGACTGCCAAATCGAACTCTACGGCCAACTCAGCGACACCGCAGGTCGCAAGCGGCATCGGGTCGACGCCTCGCGCTGAAATTCATCCAAATCAGGCATTTCGCCCGAACCCGGCTCGATCCATTCTTATCGCGGGGACCTTCAATCAGGATCTGGTTCACCGTGTCACTCCGGACATTATTCGGCTACAACACGAGAGCCGAGAACCGATCTCCGTGTATATCGACAGTCCGGGCGGAGTTGTCGGCTGCATGCGCAGTATCTTGCGACTGCTGCATCTGCCGGGCTTGGATTCTTCGGCTCCCTGTCGCGTCATTACGGTGGCGACCTCCCTTGCCGCAAGTGCCGCTGCCATCCTGCTCTGCTCTGGCGATTATGTAATTGCGTGCCCTGGGAGCGTGATCCACTTCCATGGAGTGCGGACATACCGCCAAACAGAAATCACGAAGGAGGATGCTGACGATGTAGCGCGGGACCTGAAGGCCAGCAACGATGCGTCCGCAGTCTCGCTGGCAAGAGCACGGAGTCAACAGTTTTTCTTCCGATTTGTCACTTTAAGATCTGATTTTGAGGAGTACCGGAAGAAGAACCCTAAGGCATTAACCGACAAGGATTGCTTTGTTGGAATGATCTCGGAGCGTTTGTCGGCGTTGGGGATGAAGCTGCTTCGAAGGGCGGAAGACCGGTACAAGCGCTATCAGAGCCTTTCCGCATACGTTTTTAGATCGCGGCGGGTCCAAAAGCAGTTGGGCCTGCTCCGGAGCGACCCGAAACGCGGAGATTATAAAAAGGTAGAGGCGGAGATATTGAAGGCAATCATCGCTTTCGAAGTACCGCGCAAACAGTCGCCTGGTTGGGCGTTCGCTTCTGAAGGGCTGCCCCGGGTCAACGATGACTTCTTCCTTCTCAACGAGTATATTGACCAGCATAGCAACACCCGGATCGAGTCATTCTGTGAGGCCTGGAAGGACTTTATCCTCGATGAGGACGAGATGACCGCAATCGAGTCGCTTCCCGATGACCAAAGAAAGGCTGCAAGATTCGCCAAACTTTCTCCCATACTGTTGCCTCTGTGGCTGCTCTTCGGCGCCATATGCCACGTCCTCCAAACAGCAGAAACCCCCCTCACACCTGAGGATGCGTTCTGGCTTGGACTCGTTGATGAAGTGATGGGGGCCAACCTGCCAACCCTTCGCAGGATCGTAGAGAGGTTTCCTCTTGCCAAAGAATAGTGCGCTAGTGGACCGATTCTTTCACGCAAGCGTATTGTAGGTCTTGGATTCATCCCGAATGGGCCCCGTCGGGAAGGATTCTTTTTGCATCCTCTGGCTATTCTGTACAATCTCGATATAATATAGGGGATTCATCCCCATCGGGAATCGGTACTATATGGCCACGATTGTTCTAGCACCCAACACGGAACGCGAAGACCTGGAGAATCAGCACGCTCAGGTGGTTCGGGAGGAGATTGAAACCTTCCGCCGGCGCGCCCAGGAATTTCTGGATGGCAAAATCACGGAGAATGACTTCCGCCCTTACCGCCTGAAGCACGGGATTTACGGCCAACGCCAGGCCGGGGTCCAGATGGTGCGCTGCAAGATTCCCAGCGGCCTGCTGACGGCGCAACAGGCCGAGCAGCTTGGCCGCATCGCCGAAGAGTTCGGCGGCGGGCGCGGCCACATCACCACGCGCCAGAACGTGCAGTATCACTTCGTTCCGCTGGCGCAGGTAGCCGACCTGATGCACCTGTTGGCCGATACCGGCCTGACCAACCGCGAAGCCTGCTACAACACCGTCCGCAACGTCACCACCTGCCCGTGGTCGGGGATTGCCCGCGACGAGGTTTTCGACGTGCGCCCGTGCGCCCAGCGGGTGGCCTATGCCCTGCTGCGCAAAGACCTCACCGGCAATCTGCCGCGCAAGTTCAAAATCGCCTTCGATGGCTGCGCCGGCCACGATTGCGTGCAGGGCGCCGTCAATGACGTCGGCCTGCGCGCCGAAATCCGCGACGGCCGCCGCGGCTTCCGCATGATCATCGGCGGCGGACTCGGCCCGCTGCCTGTGGAAGCCCAACTGCTCGAAGAGTTCGTCCCCGAAGAGCACCTGCTCAACCGCATCGAGGCCGTCATCCGGGTGTTCAACAAGTACGGCAACCGCAAGAACAAGAACACCGCCCGCATGAAGTTCATCCTGCGGGAGCGCGGCATTGAGTGGATGAAGGAGCAGATCGACAAAGAGTACGCCGATATCCTGGAGAATGGCGGCATCGCCTGGCCGGAAATGGTGCCGGAAGGCTTCGGCGGCTACCAATCCCACCCGCAGCCGCTGGGGAATGGAGAATTGCTGCCGGTTCTTGGCCCCAATGGCAAGGCGCATCCGGATTACGAGCGCTGGCTCGAAACCAACGTGGTGCCCCAGAAGCAGGCCGGGTATGCCGCGGTGATTGTGCGGGTGGACCAGGGCAATGTCAGCGCCGACCAGTTCCGCGGGCTGGCCCGCCTGGCTGCGGCCGCGGGCGATGGCCTGGTGCGCGTGGATATCAACCAGAACCTGGTGCTGGCGTTTTTGCCGCAGCGCCGGTTGCGGCAAGTGTACGCCGCGCTGGGCGAACTGGGCCTGGCGGAATCCGGTGCGCATCGCATTGAAGACGTGGTCACCTGCCCCGGGTCTTACACCTGCAATCTGGGCCTCACCAAGACTATGAACCTGGGCGCCGCCCTGCAGGAGACCGTGCGCGGGTATGACGATCCGCAGGTGCAGCGGCTTTCCATCAAGGCCAGCGGCTGCCCCAACTCCTGCGGCCACCACTGGATTGCCGATATCGGCTTCTACGGCAACGCGCGCAAGATCGACGGGCGCGAGATTCCTTACTACCAGATGCTGCTGGGCGGCGGATTCGACGAGCAGGGCATCATGCGCTTCGGCCTGGCCGTGCAGTCGATTCCGGCGCGCCTGGCGCCGGCCGCCGTCACGCGCATACTGGACCATTTCCTGGCCCACCGCGAGCAGGGGGAAACCTTCCGCCAGTTCGTGCTGCGCCAGCGCGTGGAGACCTTCCGCGCGCTCACCGCCGAATTGGCCAAGCCCGCCGACCTTTTCCCGGAAATCTACCAGGATTGGGGCGACGAGCAAGCCTACTCGCTGAAACTGGGCCGCGGCGAATGCGCCGTGTGAAGTTGCGCATGACGCGGTGAGTACGGATCCCCGCGCGACCTCGCTAGCGCGGCGTCGGCGTATTGGGCGTGTGATCCTGCCCGCCGGACAAGGGAACAGGTCCATCGGGCCGGTAAGCGGCACCCACCGCACCAGTGAGCGGCGGCCATCAGGCCGGTGAGCGCCGTCGCCATGCTTGTGATCCCGGCCACCGGCCGATATGCGGCGGCCATCGGCTTTTTGCTATCGTGCGGATAGATGATCCAACGCGCTCTGCTCAGCGTCACCGATAAAAGAGGTATCGTCGATTTCGCCCGGGATCTTAGCGGCCTGGGCGTTGAACTGATTTCCACCGGCGGCACGGCCCGCCTGTTGCGCGAGTCGCGCGTGCCCGTGCGCGATGTGGCCGAAGTCACCGGCTTCCCCGAGATGCTGGATGGCCGCGTGAAGACGCTGCATCCGGCGATCGCCGGGGGCATTCTGGCCATGCGCGCGCGGCCCGAACATATGCAGGCGCTGGCTAGTCATGGCATCCCGCCCATCGACCTGGTGGTGGTCAACCTGTACGATTTCGCCAGCGTGGCCGCCCGCGCCGATGCGCCGCTCGAAGAACTGATCGAGAACATCGATATCGGCGGCCCCACCATGATCCGCGCGGCCGCCAAGAATTACCAGGATGTCGCGGTGGTGGTCTCGCCGGAGGACTACGCGCCGGTGCTGGCCGAACTGGGCATCGATGGCGCGCTCTCCCAGGCCACTCGCTGGCGCCTGGCGCGGCGCGCCTTCCACACCACGGCGGCTTACGACGCCGCGATCAGCGCCCGCCTGGCGCAGGTGGACGCACCCGCCGCGGATGCCGGACCGCTGCCCGCCACGCTGGAAATCCACGCCCCCAAGCTGATGCCCCTGCGCTACGGCGAGAACCCGCACCAGTCGGCCGCGCTCTATGGCAGGGCGGGGTTCGGCATAGCCGGCGGAGAGCAATTGCAGGGCAAGGAACTTTCCTACAACAACTTGGTGGATCTGGACGCTGCCTGGCAGCTTGCCTCGGAATTTTCCGCGCCGGCGGTGGCCATCATCAAGCACACTAACCCCTGCGGCTGCGCCGAGCAGGAGGAGCAGGCGGAAGCCTGGCGCAAGGCCCTGGAATGCGACCCGGTTTCGGCTTACGGCTCGGTGATCGGCCTCAACCGCGCCCTGGAGGAGGCCACCGCCCGCGAGATCGCCAAGACGTTTATTGAGGCCGTGGCCGCTCCGGATTTTTCACCCGAAGCCCTGGCTGTGCTGGCGCCCCGCAAAAA
Source organism: Bryobacteraceae bacterium (assembly GCA_035505095.1). Classification (GTDB taxonomy): domain Bacteria; phylum Acidobacteriota; class Terriglobia; order Bryobacterales; family Bryobacteraceae; genus JOPF133. The sequence continues at coordinate 27,235 of DATJRE010000232.1, forward strand.
CCTGCGCCTGCTGCGGGTGGTTCCCTCGGCCGACCGCCTGGTGGTG
>DATJRE010000233.1:0-8512 GCA_035505095.1 Bryobacteraceae bacterium
AAGGCGGTACGCGGAACCGTAGACCTAATTCGCGAACAGACCCTGAAATTCAGTACTGCCGATGAAACCCTGGTTCGGCGTGCCCGGCCCCAGAATCTGGATTCGGGTGCTCAGCCCGGCGTTGCCCTGGAACAGAATGCCTGGGCCGCCGCTGTTGGCGACACCCTCCCAGAAAGCCAGTCCGGACAAGTCCGGATTTCTGCTCAGAATTACGTAATACAGCATCTGGACATACAGGGCGTTCGAATGGTCGGCCGCCAGCGTGGTGTGGTAAGTGCCGGTGCTTTGGAACTCGTTATTGGTCGCGCCCACCGGAGTCGTGCTGCTCGGATATCCGATGAGGGTTTCGAGCCACGAGGCCAGTCCGGCTCCGTTGGCGTCGCTGATTTCCGTAGCGGTCGGCGCCCGGTTCAGCAGATTCTGGTACAGCGTGGTCGCGCTATAACTGCCGTTAATCAGCGAATTGAACAGGCCCGGAACCGTCTGCGTGCCGGCCCGGATGGCGGTCACCGCGGCGGTGAATTGGGCGTAGCTCGGTGCGGCGCCGGTCGCCGCCTGGTAAACCGCCATCACCGCGAAGTCGCTGTTGAACGATTCGGGGCTGGTGAGGAACGAGTCCGCCATTTGTCCCAAAGCCGTGCCGCCCTCCCCAGTCCAAAACGCGAAGCCCGTGGGGTCGGGATCGCGGCCTAAGAGCTGTTCGTAGAGAGCATAAACCTGCCGGTAAACTTCGTTGTCTCCGGATCCCGCCTCCGTAACTGTATAAGTCGCACTTACTGTACCGCTGGTCACCGCGATGGTATAACTCTGCGCCACTGTGTGGGTATTGTTGAGCAGCGTGAAACCGACGGCGCCGGCTCCGTTGCCGCTGGCCGAGCCCGGGGTAATCTGCAAGATCGCCGGATTGGACGATGTGGCCGTCCACGCCCCGCAGGCCCCACTGGGCGTAACCGCAAAGCTGGCCGGCACTTCCGGCGTAACGCCGCAGTTCGGCTGGCCCGAGCCGTTCGGGCAGGTTTCCACGGTAGATGTCCCCGTGGCCGGCAGGCTTGCCGTGCCCTCGCTGAGAGCGAGGGTACACGTGGGCGCCACGGCGCTGAAGTTCGCCGTCACGCTATGGGGCGCGTTCATGGTGATAAATTGCGGATTGGTGCTGCCGCCCAGATCGCCGCTCCAGCCGCTGAACTGATATCCCACGTTGGGCGTAGCGGTTAACTGCACGATGGCTCCCGGCGTGTAGCCGGTCGCAGCGGGATTGGCGATCACGGTACCGCCGCCAGACGGGGATACCGTAGAGGTCAGAAGATACTGCACCGCAAAACTGGCCGTGTAAGTGGCTGCGCTGCTGGTCACGGTGATGCTATGCGAGGCCGTGCCGCCGTCGCTCCAGGCTACGAACACATATTGCGTGCCCGTCGCGCCCGGCTGCGTCGGAGCCACCGCGATGGTGTGCGTCCCCAGCGAAAGGCTGAGCGTTTGCGGCGCAGTTTGGGGCGTTCCGCCATCTACGCTGAATTGCAGCCCCGGCGGGTTGGTCTGAATGGTGATGCCATTGAGCGAAGAGAAATTGGCCGTGACGGTTTCGGGCGCGCTCATGGTCACCGTGGTCGAAGCGCTGGTGGCGTTGGCCACCGTTCCCGACCAGTTGTTGAAGGTGTAGCCTCCGTTGGCCGTAGCGCCGATTGGCACCAACGTGCCCGCATCGTAGAAGGTGCCGCTGGCCGGAGTTACCGACCCACCGGCGGCCGGCGAGCCGGAAATGGTCAATTGATACTGGGTCTTAAAGGTCGCGGTATAAGTGGCCGCCGAGCTGCCTACCACGATGGTGTGCGATGCCGCCCCCAGGTCGCTCCATCCCGTGAACACAAACTGCGTGCCCGGCAGAGTGCCCGATGGGCCGGTTTGCGTGGGGACCACCGCGATGGTGTGGGTGGTCTGCGAGAGGCTCAGCGTCTGCGGGGCGGTCTGCGGCGCTCCGCCATCCACGCTGAACTGCAATCCTGCCGGAATCGTCTGGATGGTGATACTGGTCAGCGGCAGGAAGTTGGCGGTGATGTTTTCGGGCGCGCTCATGGTTACGGTGGTCGAAGCGGTGTTGGCGTGCGCCACCGCGCCGGTCCATCCGTTGAACGAGTAACCCGGATTCGTAGTGGCGCTGACCGGCACTACCGTGGCCGCGTTGTAATAGCCCCCGCTGGCCGGCGTCACCGTCCCGCCCGCGGCTGGCGATGCCGAAATCGTCAGTTGGTATTGCGTCTGAAATGCCGCCGTGTAAGTGGCCGGAGAGCTGCTCACCACAATGTTATGGGTGGCCGCTCCGCCGTCGCTCCAGGTGCTGAAGACATACTGCGTACCCGCCGCGCCCGCCTGCGTAGTAGCCACGACAAGGGTGTGCGTTCCCGGCGAAAGGTTCAAAGTTTGCGGGGCAATTTGCGATGGTCCGCCATCCACGCTGAATTGCAGCCCGGCCGGATTGGTCTGTATGGTGACGCCGGTCAGCGAGGAGAAGTTGGCCGTGACGGTTTCCGGGCCGCTCATGGTGACGGTGCTGGAAGCGGCAGTCGGATTGGCCACCGGTCCCGACCAACTGCTGAAGGAGTAACCGGAGTTAGCCGTCGCGCTGATCGGCACCACGGTAGCGGCGTTGTAGTAAGTGCCGCTCGCCGGAGCAACCGTCCCGCCCGCCCCCGGCGATGCGGCGATGCTCAACTGATACTGCGTCTGGAAGGTCGCGATGTAGGTCGCCGGAGAACTGCCCACGGCGATGGTGTGCGAAGCGGCGCCGGAATCGCTCCACGCGCTGAAGACATACTGCGTCCCCGCCGAGCCTGCCTGCGTTGTGGCTACCGTGATGGTGTGGGTCCCTTCCGACAGGCTCAGCGTCTGCGGAGCCGTCTGGGGCGATCCACCATCCAGGCTGAATTGCAGGCCCGAGGGGATCGTCTGGATCGTGATGCTGGTGAACGGCACGAAGTTGGCGGTCACGCTCTCGGGCGTCGCCATCGTCACCGTGGTCGAAGCGCTGCTGGGGCTGGCCACTGCGCCCGTCCAGCCATTGAAGGAATAACCCGGAGTGGCCGTGGCCACGATCGGCACCACCGCGCCCGAATTGTAGAAAAGCCCGCTCACCGGCGTCACGGCTCCGCCCCCGGCCGGCGAAACGGAAATGGTCAACTGATATTGCGTCTGGAAAGTCGCGGTGTAACTAGCGGCCGTGGCCGGAACCGTAATGGTGTGGGAAATCGCCCCGCTATCGGACCAGTTCGTCCAGGCATACTGAATCCCGGCGCCGCCGGTCTGCGGCGTCTCGGTGGTAATGGTGTGCTCGGTCCCCGCCACTAACTGGGCCGTGAAAGGAGCCACCACGAATGATTCGCCATCCAGGCTTACCAGCAGGCCCTGCGGCGATGTATTTAAGGTTACGGAAGTGAGCGCCGTGTTCGTCAGGGCGAAACTCGCCGGGGTGGCGACGCCCAAAACCGAGGCGGCCACCGTATAAGTTCCGGTGATGCTATTGGCGGTGAACGCCGGGGCTGTCGCCAAGCCTGCAGAATTCGTTACCGAAGTCGCCGTCAGGGCCGAACCGGGAAACGTTCCGCTGGCGCCCGAATCCGGCGCGGTGAAGGTTACCGTGACACCGGAAACCGGATTATTATTCGCGTCAGTCACCTGGGCGCTCAAGGCCGCACCGAATGCCGTGGTCACCACCGCGCTCTGCGGGGTTCCCGCGTTCGCCGTAACGGCCGCGGGCGAACCGACCAGGGGCGCAAACACCAGAACTTCGTACTCCGAATCGGCTAACGTGCCTGCCAGGGTGTAACAACTGACATTAACCAATACATTGGCCGTAGAGGTGTCCCAACTACCCACCACGCACCGGTTGGTGGTCTCGTAGGCGGTAGCGCTCACGTTGCCGCCGTTCACCACCCAGGAATTCAGCCCTGAGAAGGTCAGGGTGTACTCTCCGGTCGCGGTTCGGGTAACACTCACCGCGCCGCCCGGATTGTACGAGTAAGTCGAATTCGGCGTGTAGCCGGCCGTGGTGGCCTGATCCGCCAACGCGAAGCCGATACCCGGCGGGGTCGCTCCAGCGGGAATCACTGCGATTGTAAATTCCGAATCAATCGGCGTGCCGGTGGGGTCCTCGCAGATGACCCCTGCCGAGATGCTGCTCCCGTTCCACCCGTTGGAATAGCAACTGGTATTATCGGAACCGTAAGCCGTCACCTGGACGGTGCCCCCGGCCCCGTTCAGGCCGTTGAAAAGCACAGTGTACGTGCCCGCCGCCGTACGCGTGGCGGTGATGGTTCCACTCGGGTTGTAGGCGAAAGCGGTATTGGGCGTATAGGTGGCCGCGGTGGGCTGGTCGGCCAGGGCGAATCCGATACTCTCGCCGTTGGTGTTCGAGATAGCCTGAACCGTAAATTGCGAGTCCGCGGCAGTGCCGCCCGAGTCGAAGCAGAGTACGTTGATGCTGCCGGCCATCCAGCTTTGCACCTTGCAGTAAGCCGCCGTCCCGCCATAAGCAACTGCCTGGACGGACCACCCGGCGTCAATTCCGGAATTCGGAAAATTGACGGTGTAGGTGCCGGTGGAGTTGTGCGTCGCCGTCGGCGTTACGCCCCCCGGGTTCACCGAGTAAGCCGGAGATACCGTCGCGGCAACCCCATCATTAATCAGAGCATAGGCATACCCCATCGGCGGGAGCACCAGAATCTGGTATTCGGCATCCGCCGCCCCGCCCGTGAGGTTGTAGCAGTCCACGGAAACGTTCAGGGTGTCGCCGGTACCGGGCCCCCACGAAGCCACCGAGCAGCGCGCGGCGGAGGTATAAGATGTCGCGCGAACGTTGCCGCCCATTACCTGCGCCGTGTTCAATCCGGCGAAGGTGACCACGTACTGCCCCGCTGACGACCGCGCAATGCTCACGGCGCTGCCCGTGGGATTGTAAGTGTATTCGGCCTCCGGGGTATAAGTGGCCTCCGACTGGTTATTGGCCCAGGAGAACGCAATGCCGGTCGGAGTCACCCCGGCAGGTACCACGTCAATGACAAACTCGGAATCCACTGGGTTGCCGGAAGGATCGGTGCAATCCACAAAGGAATTGAAGGTGCCCGTGCCGGTCCACCCAGCCGAATAGCAACTGGCGTTGCTGTTGTAGGCCGTGACCTGAACAGTCCCTCCGGAAGCGTTCAGCCCGTTGAAACCTACGGTATATACTCCAGGGCCAGCGCGCGTAACCCCGATCGCGCCGCTGGGATTGAAGGAGTTATTAGCCGTCGGCGTATAACTGGGGTTCGTGTCCTGGTCGGCCAGGGCGAAGGCGATATCTTTGTCGTTGGTAGTCGACACTGCCAGGACGGTGAAGGGCGAATCCGCGACGGCGCCGCTGGGGCCATAACACTGAACCGTAGCTCCACCGGCGCTCCAGCCCGTGATGTTGCAGTAGTCCGCGCTGCCGCCATAAGCTGTGGCCTCTACCGACCACCCCGTCCCAATTCCCGAGTTAGGAAACGAGACTAAGTACGACCCCGTACCGTTGCGCGTCGCCGTGACCGCGCCCCCGCTCGGGTTCAGCGAGTATTGGGCCGATACGGTGGCCAGGGTTCCGTCGGATATCAGGGCATAAGCGATGCCTGAATCCGCGAAGGCAGGGCTGAAGCCCGCGGCTAACAACAGCAATGCGGCTGATTGAATTAGGGAGACGAAAGTCTTCATGAGCTTACCTCCGTGTGGCCTCGGAACCTGAGTGGCTTGAGAAGGTGCAAGTTAGGGGACCTGGAAGGCTTAATATATTACCTTTACAGCAGCAGTCCTACAGCTTTTTCGTCGAGCGAGCCGGCTTGACTCCATGTTTCTGTGCGGTTTGATACAAGCTGGCCTCCCTGCGCCGCGGGAAACCGTTGGCCTGCGCGAAGCCCGGGCGGATGCTCGACCAAACCACCATCGCCGGAAAGCGAGCCGGCATGGTTCGCTGGTAGCGGGCCTTTGCCCCCGCGCCGGCGCGCCCCGGTCCGTTGACAAAATAAACTAAACCGTTTAGTATTGAACGATGATCGAGGTCAAGGATCTTGTCAAGAAATTCGGCGGCCTGGTAGCCGTCGATAACGTGTCTTTCGACGTCCACGCGGGCGAAATCTTTGCCTTCCTGGGTCCCAATGGCGCGGGCAAAACCACCACCATCAAGATGCTCACCACCCTGCTCCAGCCTACCAGCGGCACAGTGCAGATCGATGGCATCGATCCGGCCGCGCATCCCAACGAGGTGCGCAAGCGATTCGGCATCGTCTTCCAGGACCCCAGCCTGGATGGTGACATGACCGCCTACGAAAACATGGAGATGCACGGGATCTTCTACCACATGCCGCACAAGATTCGCGCCGAGCGGATCGAAAAGCTGTTGCGGCAATTCGAAATCTGGGATCGCCGCGACACCCAGGTCAAGCTCTTTTCGGGCGGCATGAAACGGCGCCTGGAAATCGCGCGCGGCCTTCTGCATACACCCAAGATTCTGTTTCTCGACGAGCCCACCCTGGGCCTCGATCCGCAAACCCGCAACCAGCTCTGGACCCACGTCCGCCACCTCAACGAGACCGAGGGCGTGACGGTATTCCTGACGACCCATTACATGGACGAGGCCGAGCGGGTAGCGCAGCGCATCGCGGTCATCGACCACGGCCGGATTGTGGCCCAGGGATCGCCCCAGGAATTGAAGCAGCAAACCGGCGCCAACTCCCTGGAGGAAGCCTTCCTGGCGTTGACCGGTTCGGAGATCCGCGACGAGGCGGCCACCTCCAAGGATCAATTGCGGCAGATGGCCAAACTATGGGGGAGCCGGCGATGAAGGTCGTTTATATCCTGTGGCTTCGCGAGTTGAAGCGCTACGTCCGGTCGCGCGCGCAGATTGTGGCCTCGCTCGGCCAGCCCATCCTCTACCTGGTGGCTCTGGGATTCGGCCTCGGACCAGTGTTCCAGAAGGCCGGCCAGGGCAACTACATCCAATTCGTGGCGCCCGGCATCATCGGGATGACCATCCTGTTCAGCTCCGTCTTTTCCGGCGCCGGCCTGCTTTGGGACCGCCAATTCGGCTTCCTCAAAGAGACCCTGGTGGCCCCCGTACCGCGCCTTCAGGTGATGTTGGGCAGAACTCTGGGCGCCGCCACGGTGGCGGTGATTCAAGGGCTGCTGGTGGCCGCGGTGTGCTTCGCCGTAGGCTTCCGCCCGGCGAGCTACGGCACTCTGCCGCTGGCCTTGCTCTTCATGGGTCTGATCGCCTCGCTGTTCGCCTCGCTCGGCACCGCCATCGGCTCCGCGCTTCAGAACATTCAGGGCTTTCAAATGATCATGAGCTTTCTGGTGCTGCCGATTTTCTTCCTCTCGGGCGCTCTCTACCCGCTCAGCAACCTGCCGGCGGCCCTCAGCCTGGTGATCAGCGTCGACCCGCTGGCTTACGGCGTAGATGGTTTGCGAACCGCGCTCATTGGTGCAACCCATTACGGCCTGGTTGCCGATGGGGCCGTGATGCTGTTCGGTGCTACTCTGGTACTCTTCATCGGAAGCCATCTGTTTTCTAAGATCCAGGTCTGATATGCCGCGAACGCGGAGCGAAAGCGCCCACAAGAAGGTGATCCACGCCGCTCTGGAACTGGTGGCCAAGGGCGGCGTGGAAGCCGCCAGTATGGATGCCATCGCCGCCCGGTCCGGCGTCAGCAAGGCCACCATTTATAAGCACTGGGACGACAAGAACGCGCTGCTGCTCGAAAGCATGAGCGCCGTCAACGGCCTCGATTCGCGCCCCGTCTTCGATTCCGGCAATACGCGCGCCGATATGGTCGCGGTGCTCTCCTACCGGCCCAAGGAGAACTCGCGGATGCGCGAGAAAGTCCTGCCGCACTTCGTGGCCTACTCTGCCACCCACGTCGACTTCGGACAAGCCTGGCGGGAGGTGGTCATGGAGCCACCGCGCCGAGAGCTGCGGCATCTGATTAGCAGGGGCGTGGCGCAGGGCGAAATCGTTTGCGATGTCGATATGGATTTGTGCCTCGCCCTGCTGCTCGGATCGCTCATGTACTGGCATGTTTTCCTGAAACGGACCAACGTCGATCCCAAAGTGCTTGCCGAAGGGGTTGTGGATATTTTCTGGCGGGCATTCAGCCCGGAGAACAAGGGGCCCTGACATGCCCGCAAGCCCCCAAATTGCATTACGGGGCGTGACGGGCACCGCAGGGCTATTCGTGGTACAGAGCGACCATCGGATCGACCCGCATCGCGCGGCGCGCGGGGAGGTGGCCGCGGCCCCTTTTGAGACTGCGCGCGGCAGCCCTACGCTTGCGTTTCGCTGACCGCGCCGAAGTGTTTCTGGAGCACCAGCGCCACCGTGCCGCGCAGCCGGGCCATGCCGTCTTCGTAGGCCGGCACCAGGCGCGGCACGCATCCGCCGGGCAGCACCTGGGCCTGCACTTCGGCTTCAATGATGGCGCCGAAACGGTGCCAGGAACGCGTCAGGTCGCCC
>DATJRE010000234.1:0-16227 GCA_035505095.1 Bryobacteraceae bacterium
GGGCATCTCTGGAGAGACGAGACACAGTCACGGCAAGCCGTTGATTTCACAGCATGAGATGGATTGTGCCGTGGCGACGATCCGAACCCCATGGTAATTTAACGCAGACAGAATCTGGCGGTTTTCTCCGGCCTGCACCGCTCAGCGTGATTTGGGAAGGAGCCGACTCCATGTTTCAGCGCCCGGACCTGGGAGCGTGTGAGATGAACGTGGAGTGCCTTGCGGATTAAAATGGATCGTTCCAACGTTGCGACAAACAGGTGTGAAGTTGCCGTGACGACCGAAGGTGGGTGATGGCCGAAAAGACGGTGTCACAATCCGCAAGCATTCGTAGAGGACTCGATGCTCTTATCCCTGCGTTAGAGTCCATCTACAAAGACATTCATTCTCATCCTGAACTGTCGATGCAGGAGGTTCGGACTTCGCAAATGGCGGCAGATCAGCTTCGCTCTGCCGGCTACGAGGTCACGACCGGTATTGGTAAGACGGGTGTTGCTGGGTTATTGCGCAACGGCGACGGTCCGACGATTATGCTCCGTGCCGACATGGACGCGTTGCCGGTCAAGGAAGCGACCGGACTGCCCTACGCGAGCAAAGCGACGAGCTCAGATCGTGATGGAAAAACTGTGCCGGTGATGCACGCTTGTGGTCACGACATGCACGTCACATGGCTGATTGGCGCAGCGAAGTTGTTCGCAGACAATCGCGCAGTCTGGCGTGGGACGCTGATGTGCGTCTTCCAGCCGGCGGAAGAGACTGGCGAAGGCGCTCAGGCAATGATTGACGACGGCCTGTTCAAGCGATTTCCCAAACCGGAGGTCATCCTGGGGCAACACGTGATGGTTGGGTTGTCGGGCGTGCTGAGTTCTCGTGCCGGCGTAATTACCTCCGCTGGGGATAGCCTGCAGATCCGACTCTTTGGACGAGGCGCACACGGATCGATGCCACAGGCCAGCATCGACCCCGTGGTTATGGCGGCCGCGACGGTGCTCCGTCTTCAGACGACCGTGTCGCGCGAGATTGCGGCGACAGATTCGGCCGTCGTTACCATCGGCTCGCTGCAGGCGGGGACCAAGGAAAACGTCATCCCCGATGAGGCCATAATCAAGCTGAATGTCCGGACTTTCGACGAGAACGTTCGGACCCGAATACTCGCAGCGATTGAGCGCATCGTGAACGCGGAGGCGGAGGCGTCTGGCGCGACGAAGAAGCCGGAGATCAAGGTCCTTGATCGCTACGCGCTTGTCAGAAACGATGCGCAGGCCACCAAGCGCGTCGCCGATGCCTTTCGAGAACACTTCCCAGCCGAACGCGTCCAGGAGACCCAGCCGACAACGGCAAGCGAGGACTTTGGCTGCTTCGGATCGGAATGGCATGTGCCTTCAGTGTTCTGGTTCGTAGGGGGTACCGATCCGGAAGTTTACGCCCAAGCCAAACAGGCCGGGAAGGTCGGAGAGATTCCCACGAATCACAACCCCCGCTTCGCCCCGGTCATCCACCCCACTTTGGAGGCGGGAGTGGAGGCGGTGGTTGTTGCGGCGCAAGCGTGGATATCCGCGTGATCCCCCCTGCTCTTGAACATCCTTTGACCACGCTGCTGGCTGTATTCGACCTGACCCGAACGTTCGTGTTCGCGCTCAGTGGTGCGGCCAAAGCCGTCCAGCACAGGCTTGATTTCTTCGGCGTCCTGGTGCTGTGCTTCGCGGCGGGGAACTCGGGCGGCATTGCGCGGGACATCATGATCGGAGCCATTCCGCCCGCGGCGATCAGCAACTGGGCGTATCTCGCCGTCTCCGTGCTCGCAGGCGTCGTCACGTTCTTCTGGTATCCGCTCATCAACCGTCTGAGCAGCCCCGTCCTGCTGTTCGACGCTGCCGGGCTGGCCCTCTTTGCCGTCGCAGGTACGCAGAAGGCGTTGGCCTTTCACGCTGGCCCGGTCGCCGCAATTCTGTTCGGTACGCTGACGGGGATTGGCGGGGGAATGGTTCGCGATGTTCTTGTGCAGGAAATACCCGCCGTGCTGCGAACCGACATCTACGCCCTGGCCGCCCTGGTAGGTGCGGCCATCGTGGTCGGCGGCCATGAGTTCAATTACCCTTCAGTTGTGGGAGCGTGCCTCGGGGCTGTTCTTTGCTTTGCGATTCGGTTGGGTGCCATGCGATTCGGTTGGCGTTTGCCGGCCGCCAGTCCGCTCGGCCCCTCGGCACCCACGTCGCCCCGGCCGCGACAAAAGTAGTGGATTCGCTTCGCCCAGATCCAAGAGTTCGTCGAATCGGTCGTCCGTTCCGATCACGCTGATCAGGTGGAGCGCTTCCACCAACTCGCCCGGCATGTCCTCATCCGGTTGCGCCAGAACACCGGCCAACGCCAGGTAATCGACCTCCGGCTCCGCTTCCTGCGGCCCATCGAAGCCCTTCATCTCGAAGAACATCCGGTGACCGTCGAGTAACCGAACGAGGTGCCGAGGCTGGATCCGCTTCAGCAAGTCCGGTTGAGCCAGGCTCTTGAATTTCACCGCCATAATCGCTCCAAACCATCGCCAAGCCCAAGAAAAAGGGTAAGCAGCTCGAGCTCGACACCGAGTGGACCAAGGATCGAATCGAAGAGAACAAATTCATCAACGACGTCCGCCACATCGTCGGTAAGTGGCGCCTCGGCAACTACGATGGCGTCACGAGCACGACGCGACAACTACTGGAGTACTGGCGGCGGCCGGAGCGCGACAAGCGTCTGTATTTCTGCCAGATTGAGGCTGCGGAGACAGCCATCTACCTGGCCGAGGTCGCTGACCGGAAGGATGGCGCCTGGTTATTGCGTGATCTGAAGCTCGCGAACCAGGACACGAATCCCCTGCTGCAGCGGATTGCGTTCAAGATGGCTACCGGAAGCGGCAAGACAGTTGTGATGGCCATGCTGATTGCATGGCAGGCGCTCAACAAACTGGCCAGTCCGCTGGACAGCCGCTTTTCGGATTCCTTCCTGATCGTCACGCCCGGCATCACCATCCGTGATCGCTTGCGCGTACTGCTGCCAAATGAGCCGGATAACTACTACCGCAAACTCGACGTTGTGCCCGAAGTTCTCCGTGAGCAACTCACGCGCTCCAAGATCATCATCACCAACTTCCACACGTTCCTCTTGCGCGAGAAGGTCGTCGTTGGCAAGTTGACCAAGCAGGTGCTGGGGAACGGCGGGACTTCCGCTTTCACCGAGACCCCCGACGAAATGGTGCGCCGCGTGTGCCGTGGTTTCGGTGCCAAGAAGAACGTCCTGGTCATCAATGACGAAGCTCACCACTGCTACCGTAGCAAGCCGGAGGCGGAGCCTGTGAGACTGGTCGGCGATGAGCGCAAGGAAGCCCAGAAGCGCGACGAGGAAGCGCGAATCTGGACCAACGGTCTGGAGGCGGTAAAGCGGAAGATTGGCGTGCGGGCAGTGTACGATCTATCTGCAACGCCTTCTTCTTGCGAGGCTCCGGCTATCCCGAAGGGACCCTATTTCCATGGGTGGTGTCAGACTTTTCCCTCATTGATGCCATCGAGGCCGGCATCGTCAAAGTGCCCCGCGTTCCCGTCGCGGACAATTCCATGACCGGCGAGCAGCCCACCTACCGCGATCTCTGGTATCGCATTCGAGAGCACCTCCCCAAAAAGGGGCGGGGGACCGAGGCCCTGGCTGGCGAACCGAAGTTGCCGGCGGAACTCGAGGGCGCCCTGGAGAGCCTGTACAACAACTATAAGCAGTACTTCAAGCTTTGGGAAGACAACACCGAAGCGCGTCTACGTGGCCAGACGCCGCCGGTGTTCATCGTCGTCTGCAACAACACCAACGTTTCAAAGCTGGTCTTCGACTACATCTCTGGGTGGGAGAAGGCGCTGGCGGATGGCTCCGCAGTGCTCGTGCCAGGAAGACTGGGCCTATTCAGCAACGTTGACGGCGACAGGTGGCTTCCGCGGCCAAACACGATCCTTGTAGATTCTGAGCAACTCGAATCTGGCGAGGCGATGAGCGACGAGTTCCGCAAAATCGCCCAGACCGAGACTGAGGAATTCAAAGAAGAATATCGCATGCGCTTTCCTGAGCGCGATGTGAACAAAATCTCGGAAGAGGATCTGCTGCGCGAGGTTATGAACACCGTGGGCAAGCCCGGCAAACTCGGCGAGCAGATCAAATGCGTCGTCTCCGTGTCCATGCTCACCGAAGAGTGGGATGCCAATACAGTCACCCACATCCTAGGGATACGGGCGTTTGGAACGCAACTGCTCTGTGAACAGGTCGTAGGCAGAGGCTTGCGGCGCACCAGTTGGGCGTTGAATAGCGAAGGGCACTTCGAACCGGAGTATGCCGAAGTGTACGGCGTGCCGTTCTCTTTCATCCCGACCAGCGGCTCCGCGAAGCCCACTCCGCCGAAACCCGTGACACGGGTTCGTGCCCTTGAAGAAAGGTCTGCGCTGGAGATGCGGTTCCCGCGGCTACAGGGATACCGCTACGACTTGCCACCTGAAAGGCTCGCGGCGAGGTTCACCAAAGACTCACGATTTGTCCTGAGCACGGCGAACGTTCCCACCGAGACCTACAACGCCCCCATCGTCGGCGAGTCCAGCACCCACACCCTGGCCGACCTGCAGAAGCGACGGGAGCAGGAGGTGGATTTCCGTGTGGCGCAGTGCCTGCTGGAGAATTTCTTCCGCGACGACCAGGGGAACTTGAAGCAGTGGCTCTTCCCGCAACTGCTCGCCGTCACGAAGCGGTGGCGGAAGGAATGCCTCACGCTGAAGGACGACACGTTCCCGCAGATGCTTCTCTGGATTCAGTTCGCGCTCGGAGCGGCGAACCGAATCTACCGGTCGATCGTCGATGCGACCGCGGGCGAGAAGGTTCTGAAGCCGATCCTCTACCCTTACGACACCCAGGGCAGGACACGGACTCCTGGGAACAGAAGATGGCGCAGACCCTCGAGAGCATGACCAGGTTGTCAGTTACTTCAAGAATCACAACGTGGGATTCACGATCCCCTACACTCTGAACGGGCAGGAGTGGAATTACGTCCCCGATTTTGTGGTGAGACTCCGGACGGCAGCCGGCGATGTGAACCTGATCATTGAAGTGACCGGCGAAAAGAGGACCGACAAGGAAACAAAAGTTGCGACCGCTCGAACCCTCTGGGTGCCTGCCGTGAACAACCACTGCGCCTTCGGGCCGGTGGGCGTTTGTGGAGATTGGCGACCCGTGGGATGCAAAAACGCCGATCTCAGCCGCCGTCAACGTTGCGGCGGCGGTGGGGGCCGCATGAAAGCCGAATACGACGAGGTTGGCCTGTGGTCTGAGATGAAATTGGAGATCGTGCGTGACTACGCAAAGGAGTACTCCAAGATTATCTCCAAGCGGAAACTGACCCACGTCTACATCGACGCCTTTGCGGGTGCCGGCATGCATTTCTCAAAAACCACGGGCGAGTATATCCCTGGCAGTCCGCTGAACGCATTGATGGTGACGGAGTTGTTGCGCCATACCGAGGAGTTGAAACAGAACCCATCGGAGTGGATGCCCTGGAATTACCGTGACACGCTGACGCGGCTCGCCAGGCCCACCGCCGCGTAATATGATGAGTCCTGCCTGGCCGAAAAGGATCGACGCGGCCAAGCAGGAGCGTCACTGAAAAATGGCCGAAAAACGGGCCCCTAAGACCTGAATCCGGCGCATTCTGGCCTCCCCGAAAGCCGCCGAACGCAACGTTGACAGGCTCGGGAGGCGTATTGTAGAGTTTCAGCAATTCCTAACCATCGGTTAGGGATTCCTGAAATGCCATATTCGCCACGGAATATTAGAATCGCCTGCAATCATGCGGGTCTGACGCATTATGGGGGTGTTTACTTCTTCCACGAATTTCTGCGAGTGCTGCAGTTCCGTAATTTTCTGGCCACTCACCTCACCTACACCAGACGCAACAGCCGATATCACTTATCCCAAATGGTATTAGCCCTGATGTACCCGATCGTTTTGGGGCTGGACCGCTTGGAAACCGCGTCATTCTTACGTTCCAACGGCACCTTCCAATTCCTCACGGGCTTGCCGAGCTTTCCCGATCCTCAGACTTTGCGCCGCTTCTTACACCATGCACCTGACGCCTTTTGGCAACAGATGCACCGCGTCAACGACCGACTGCTGCAGACGTTCATCCACTTGCCATCTCAGCGCTCCCGACTGATTTTCGATTTGGACAGCACCGTCGTTACGGTATTCGGGAACCAGGAGGATGCCGCCGTCGGGTACAATCCCCGCTATCGCGGCAAGAAGTCCTACGACCCCCTCCTCTGCATGGAAGCGAATTCATCGTACCTATGGGATACCGAACTCCGTCCCGGAAACGCCGGGACCTGGGATGGCAGCATTGAAGTGTTGGACACCAGCTTCGCAAACGTTCCACCCGAGGTTCGCGAGTTGCGAGTCCGGGCCGACGCCGGCTTCGGCTTCAACCCAGTGTTCGTAGCCCTGGAAGCCCGGCCCGCGCAATACGCCGTCGTCGCTCGTTTGACCTCAGCGTTCAAGAGGCTGCTGCCAGGCATTTCGTATGAACCAGTGAATCGCAAGTGGGAGATGGCTGAGTTGGAGCACCGCCCGCATGGTTGGCCGCAGGCCCGTCGTTTCGTGGTGGCGCGAAGATTCATTCAACAAGAAGAAGCCGAGACCACGCTGTTTTCCATGGGCCGCTACATCTATCGCGCCTGGGTCACCAATATGTCACTCACTCCGGCCGGGATCTGGCATTTCTATGACGGGCGTGCGGGAATGGAACCGCGGATCTGCGAACTCCGCGAAGATTTTGCGCTGCGGAGGATTCCCACCGCGTCGTTCGCCGCCAACGCACTCTACCTGGAGATCGTGCGCCTCGCGTACAATCTGGTGACTGCCTTTCAACGCAACTGTTTGGAGGAATCCTGGCAAACCCTCACATTGCAGAAGCTGCGCTATAGGCTCTTTCTTATTCCCGGCGAACTGACCCGTCCACAAAATCGACCCGTGCTTAGACTCAGGCCCTCACCGATGATAGAGAGCCTCGCCGAAATGATACTCTCCAGAGCCAGCCGGTTGAAGCCCCTCCAGTCCTAAAAACCGCGGTTTCACGCCGGATCCAGGTAAGAAGGCAAAAATCCAATTACGTTTTTGGCCAGAGTTGAAAGCCGACGAAATGCCGGTCTTCACCATTCATTGCTGAGCGACTGCCAAAAAGGCGTTCGCCACGCTTTGAAAGCCGCTCACGCTGGTTTGTACAGGCTGGTCGCCAGCCGCAAGATTGGGAATCTGGACGTTCAGTTGATACAGGCCGGAGGATACGAGACCGGCCCATTGCACTTCCGCGTTCACTCCTCCGATCGTCACCGCTGCCGCGAAACTGATAGGCGCCGGTTGCGATACCAACTCGGCAGTGGGAGATGCCGGATTCGTCGGGCCAAAACCCGTGCCATAGATCTCGATCACCTCGCCCGGAACGGCGGGCCGGGACGACGGCCCCGCAGGACCAACCAGCGTTCCATCGAGATGGACCGCCGCTACATAGCTCGCCGTACCTGATTGATACGTGAAGAAGGCTGGTGAGAGCTTCTGCTTCAGGACGGTTCCCGAATAGCTTGCGCCTTGCGGCGTCGTTACCTGCACCTGAACCTGACCAATCGTGTCATCATCCGGTGCAATGACGTTGATCTGCGTTGGGCTTATGTATTCGACGTACGCCGGCAAATCATCGATGGTGACGGAGATTCCATCGAGCGAGGTCGGCAGATTCGTGCCCGAGAAATCCGACGAGGTCCAACTGCGCATCGCAGTTCCAAACCCGGTCCCGGCAATCGCCACAAATCCGCCGGACGCGATGGCTGGCTCATAGCTCGCCGCGTTTAGTACGGAGTTCACTTGGGACGTGGGAAGGGGAGCCGGTTGCTGTCGTTGCAGCAAGATTGCGTCGAAAGCCGACACCGTCACTTGCGACGCTGGCGATCCGTCGTTGTAAAGCACGGCCGAGGTGACGTAAACGGCATCCGCGATGAGCGGACCGGCGCCGCCGTTTTGAACTTGGAGGAACGGCGCCCCCGCTGCGGTCAGATTTACGGTAGCGATCATGTGCAAACCGTCGCCGGCGCTGGCCGTGCTTTGATCGAGCGTCGCCGACGCAACCACATTTCCTCCGGAGACGATCTGGTAAATGGCGTCCTTCGTCCAGGTTGATGCTGAGGGAGCCGCCGGTAACCAGACTTTAATCGTGTACTGGCCGTCCGCTGGAATGTTGAGATTCCACTGAGCCGTTCCGGTGCCTGTGTCCAGCTCATGGCAGATTCCCTTCCAACAGTGATAGTACGGGCCATTTTGGTTTTGTGGCTCGGCTGGAAGATTTGGTCCCGATCCGGCGCTGGAATAGGCCCCGGTATTATAGGTGACCACATTCCACGAACCCGTGTCGCTGAAGCCGGTATCCGAATCGTCCACGGTGTATTGATAAAGCGGCGCCTGCGTGCCCTTGAATCGCTGAAATCCGGATTCCAGTGTCACCGTTTGCGGGGTCGATTCGCCGTTCAACAAAACGATTCCGTTTGAAAAATCGCGCCGGTAGACTTTGGGCGGGGCCGCCGAGAGCACCACGCCGTCCAGCCAACGACCCCTCGACGTGGGCCTCGACTACCTTTCCCTCGGCCGCGCCCACGCTCTCGGCTCCCCCGACACGGCTGACCATCTCAACCGAGCTGTCGACTTCCTCCGCCGCGCGGCAACGCTTGACAGGCTTCCCCTCGCCCTGCTCGCCCGTGGCACACCTGACGACCTCGACGAAGTCTTCCGTATCGCTACCCGCTCGGGTATGCGCCTGTACCTCACCGACTACCATCTCGCCTCCTCCCGTCTCGCGCTCGCCAACAACGATCCCGCCAAAGCCCGCGACCACTTCGAAAAAGCCGCTACCCTCATCGGCGAAACCGGCTACCACCGCCGCGACTCCGACCTGGAACAACTCCGTTCGCTGCTAAGCTGATCTCATGCCATCCTATTCCGAAATTGCCAACGCGCTCGACGAGGCGCTTCATCTCACTCAGCCGCCGGTCGCCGTCTGTCTCGCGCAGGAACTGCCGGCCGGTGTCGAGGCGTGGGTGGGCGACGTGCCGGCCGGGTGCCGCTTCTGGCAGGAGGCCGGCGAACGGGTGTTTGCCACCGTGCCCGCCGATCACCAGCACTGCTCCATCGGGCAATATACCCACAACCTGGCCATGAGTCCGGCGGCGGCCACCGATTTGCAGGATGCCCTCAAGGTCTTCGCCAGCCTCACCTACGTGCGCGACCAGGACGTGGCGGCCATTCCGGTGCTGGCCTCCAAGCCGCAATATGTGATCTATGGGCCGCTGGGGGAAATTCCCGCCGCGCCGGATGTGGTCCTCCTGTTCGTGCAGGCCGACCAGACGCTGATTTTGTCAGAGGCTTCCCAGCAAGTGGAAGGCGGGTTGCCGCCGGCCATGGGCCGCCCGGCCTGCGCCATCGTCCCGCAGGCGCGCAACACGGGCCGCTCGGCGCTCAGCCTGGGATGCTGCGGCGCGCGGGCGTACCTGGACATCCTGTCGAGCGATGTGGCGCTTTACGCCATCCCCGGCGCCACCCTGGAGGCGTTCACGGAGCGCATCACGGCGCTGGCCAAGGCCAACGCGATCCTTACCCGGTTCCACCAGATTCGCCGCAGCGATGTGGCGGCCGGCAAGGCGCCCACCATCAAGGAATCGCTGGCGGCGCTGGAAGCCGCGGGCTAGCGGAAGAGTCGGTCCGGGCCGGGCGGCTATGGCGACGGGTAGGGCGCAACCGCCCCCCGAACGGCTACCAAAAGATTCCGCTGGTATTTCCGACAGGCTCGCCGTATAATACGGCATAAAAATGGGCGTGTTCCTGGGATACTAAGGAATCACGCCCACCCTACGTAACGGAGTTAGTTGGTTACTTATAAGGACGGATTCCTCGCCGTTTGGTTAGCCCTTGGCGGCGTTGCCTCTGTTAACTCTGTGGCGAAACGCACCCGCGCGTCCGGCCTCGCCGCTTCGTTACAATAAACCTGATTCCTGTGAGCAACCCGGCCTCTCGCCTCCTGCTGGTCGCGCTTCTCATCGCCGTGAACGGCTTCTTTGCGGCCGCCGAGGTGGCCTTGCTTTCGGTGCGCCACTCGCGGCTGCGCCAGATGGCCGAAGAACACCACGCCGGCGCGCAGGCGGCGCTCAACCTGCTGTCCAATCCCGGCCGGCTGCTCTCGGTCACCCAGGTGGGCGTCACTGTGGCCAGTCTTGGCATCGGCTGGGCAGGCGAGGACACCGTCTACGGCCTGCTGCTGGCCGTTTTCCATCCACTGGTGACGCCCGTCACCAGTACGTTTTTGCACGGCGCTGGCTTTCTGATTTCGTTCTTGACCATCAGCTACTTCCACGTGGTGCTGGGTGAGGTGGTCCCCAAGAACCTGGCCATCGCCAAAGCCGATGCCTTGGCCGCCCTGGTGGCGCCGGTGCTGCTGGTGTTCTACCGCGCGTCGCTGCCTTTTGTGGTGGTCATCGAGCGGTCGGCCGGCGCCATCACGCGGGCCCTGAAATTGCGCGGCGCGAGCCATGCCGGGGGACATTCGGCCGAAGAGCTGAAGCTGATTGTCAGCTCCAGCCGCGGCCTCGGCTATCTGCCCGAGCTGCAGGAGGACATCATCCACCGGGTGCTCGACCTGGGAGCCATTGCAGTACGCGAAATCATGGTGCCGCGCAACGATATTGTGTCGGTCCCGTCTACCGCCACGCTCGACGAGGTGCTCCACACCATGAACGCCGGGCAGCATTCGCGGCTGCCGGTGTACGGTGCGGCCCCCGAACAGATTATCGGCATCCTGCATTACAAGGACCTGCTGCCGCTCTGGGAGGAGCGCCGCCGCGCCATCCGGCTGGGGCGCCCCAGCCGCTCGTTCCGCATGGAGCGCCTGCTGCGCCGCCACCTGGTGGTGCCGGAGAGCAAGCCGGTCTCGCAGATGCTGGAGGATTTCCGCGAAGGCCGCTCGCACATGGCCATGGTGGTGAACGAGTTCGGCACCATCGTGGGCATGGTGACGGTGGAAGACGTGCTGGAGCAGATCGTGGGCCGCATCGAAGACGAGCACGACGAAAAGTCCCCGCGCCGCGGCGCTTCGGCCGGCGATACCGAACTGGACGGTTCCACGCGCATTCGCGACCTGGAGAGCGAATTCGGCATCGAGATCCCCACCGAGGCCGGCTTCGAGACCCTGGCGGGCTTTCTGCTGTTTCGTCTCGGGCGCATCCCGCAGCCCGGCGAATCGCTGGAATACGAGGGCCGCCGTTTCACCGTGCTCGAAATGGAGCGCAATCGCATCGCCCGCGTGCGCATTGAAAAGGTCGCGTGAGGGACCTTCCGAAATCTTCTATCTCGCAACCCGCCAGCCGGCCAGTGGCATGACCGCGAAATTGGCGCACCGGTTCACACTCGTGGCTCCGATCGGTGGCGGGGCACGCCTTAGCTTGCGCGCGCGAGGTCTCACCCCGCTGTTTTACGTGCTGCACCTTTTCGTACCGTGGGTACTTACCCATCCGATCCATCGAATCTTGCATTTTCCGGGAGCCCGGTATGCCTTTTTACATTCCCTCCGGTTGCGGCGGGGGCCCGGCTTGATCTAGAATCACCAAACCACTGGTGAACATGGTAGAGTGAAAAACCAGCGAAGGAAGCCATGAAACGACCCTGTGTGTTTTTCATTTTTGTATTAACTCTGGGTTTAGGGGTCTCGTTCGGGGAGCAGAATTCCGATTCAATCCGCAAGATGGAAGCAGCCGGGGATACCGCCGGCGCCCGGGCAGCTTTGGCCCGCGCCGTAGACTCCAACCCCCACAGCGTAACCGCCCTTACCGCTTATGCCGAGTTTCTGGAACGCTACGGCGATCCGGCGGCTCGCGAGGCATACGAAAAGCTGCTGGCTGCCATGGGCGGCTCCGGCGATCCGGCGCGCACCGGGGTGATTGCCCGCCGCCTGGCCGCGCTCGACCTACTGGCCGGTGATTCGGCCGCCGCGGCGCGCCACCTGGAGGCGTATCGTACCGCGACCGGAAAAGCCGCTGAGCTGGCCGCCGGCAATTCCAAAGACAGGCCCGCTAATATACCGATTCCCGGCCCGCTGCGTTCCTTCGCCCGCATGGCGGCCATTTCACCGGACGCGGCACCGGAAGACGTGCTGCCGGCGCTGGCTCGCAACGTGGTGACCAACGGCTACGAGGCCTCCCACAGTAATGATGCGCTGGAGCAGACCGAGTATCTCAAGCTGGTGCACCGCTATCTTTCGCAGGCCCACGAACTGGAAAAGCTGGCCGGAGAGACGCGCGTCATCAAGGTGGATAACTGCGATTCCCCCACCGTAGCCGAGCTGATTCGCATCCTGGGCTTCCGCATGCGCGGCGGCTGCGGATCGGAAGTGGTGCTCGAAACCGTCAACGCCTCGCGCGCTTTTCTTACCACCGATTCCGGCTTCCCGGTGAACGACCTGGAAGAGGCCTTGCGCACCAACCGCCCGTTTAGCTACGATTTTCATCCCAGCCAGGTGCCGGTGCTGTTCGGCTCCGAATATTGGCTGGGTAATAACAAGGATAAGGAATCGCCCGATTTCCTCGATGTCTTCATCTCCGATCCCTCCATTTGCCGGCTGTACCTGGGACTTTCCAAGCTGGACCGCGACACCGCCGAGGCGCTGCGCAAGTCGATTTCCTATACCCGCCTGCGCGCCTACGCCCACGTGCTGGATTTCTTCGGCGGCATGTTTGAAATCCGCAACGGCATGGCCGTGGTTCCGGGCGGCCAGCACTCGGCGGGAGCTTGGGCCGAGTTGGCCGGCGCCTCGCCGGATCACGGCACCGAGTTCTTCGACCGCCTCATCAGCAAGGACGATGGCTGGCTGGCCAGCCTCTACGACGCGCTGGCGCGCATTCACGGCCCGGTGCAGGCGTACCTCACCGAGCCGGTCCGCATGAAGCGCTTTTACTCCGCCGTGCGCGGCCGCATCACCAGCCCCGGTCCGGCCCGTCCGGTTTTCCGGTCGAACACCGACATGATGCTGCTGACGACGCGGCTGCGCCTGGATCCCGATGGCAAGCCGCATATTCCGGGCAATCTGGAGGTGTGGCGGAACCTGTTCGTGAGCCATCCGCAGGGCAAGTACGATGGTAAGCTCACCCGCCTGGCCACCACCTGGAAGGAGCCGGACGACGTGCTGGAAGCGCTCTTCGCCCTGTGCCGCAAAGCCGTGGAGAACGAACCGCTGAAGATTTTCATGGCCATCAGCGATGTGGACCGCGAGCGCGCCACGCCGCTGCAGGCGGCCACGGTGGACCGGTTGGCCCGCGAGTATCACAATTACGGCGCCCAGTACCCGATTTTCAGCGAATCGCGCAGCCTCAGCGACGCTTCCATGCTGCACTTCCTGGATACGGCCGAGGCGCTCAGCAAAGTCCGCGACCAGTTGTGGCGCACCGATGCGCTGGGAACTTTCCAGTCGCTGGTGAGCCTGTGGCAGATCCTGGTGCGCCAGGGCAGCATTCCGGATGCCAGGGCCGACGCCACGTTCAACACCGTCATCGGCCCGTTCGCGCAGCTTCATAATGAGCGCGATCTGTTCGACGCAGGCCGCGCCGGCGTGCGCACCCTGCTGGCCGCCGCGCCGGAGACCTCGCACCAACCGCAGGAGCGCATGATCGAACTGCTGGCGGGAGCGCCTTCCACCGAAGACGCCGAAGCACGCCAGCACGTGGCGGAAGACCTGGAGCGCATTCTGGATGCGCAGCGCATCATCTCCCTGGACACCCTCTTCCAACTGGCCGACCACATTGAAGGCGTGGCCAAGGGCGAAAAGCTCAACACCGCCCTGATCGCCAAGCTGACCGGCCAGATCAGCGAAATCCAGCTTCCGCGCGCCACCCTCAGCGCCAGCGAAAAGAACGCCATGGGGTTCGGCTACTGGACCGACCGGCACATTGACGCCGAGCGCCACCTGAACCTGCGGGCCGCCATCGAAAAGGCTGCCGGCGATCCCGAGAGGATCCGCGAAGTACGCGGCCAACTGGCCATGCTGCTCCGCGATACGCTGCTCGGTTTCAACTACGCCTACTATGCGCCGCCGGGAGCGCAGATCCTGTTCACCAACCCGGTGTTCGTGCGCAGCCACGATTTTCTGGGGATGCAGGGGCAGCCGCGCAGTTGGCACGCCACCGAAACCTTCGGCACCGGCTGGCCTTCCAACGCCGGCGGGCGCCTGGTGGGGTCGCTCTCCTCGTTACCGTATGCGCTGGCCGAGGCTGAACAGAATTTCCTGGTGCCTGCCCAGACGCAGGCTCTCATTTGGGGCGACCTGGTGCCGCAGATGATCTTGAGCGCCAAGATTCCGCGCTGGTGGAACGTGACCCCGACGGAGACCCACTGGGTGGGCCTGCACCTGCGCTATGGCCGCGAGCTGCTGGCGGAGTCGGCGTTTGACCCCGCGGTGCGCACTCAGACCTTGTCGGACCTCGGCACGCTGGCCAACCCGGCACGCACCGCCGCAATTGGCCGGCTACTGGCCGCCGGCGATGTGAAAGAGGCCGCCGACCGCGCCACGCCTTCGGAGCTGTTCCTGTTGGCCCGCGCCGCCAGCCAGCGCGGTAAAGACGACTGGTCCTGCCTGGCCGCTGAGATTCGCGAGGTGGCCGCCGATTCGCCCGCGCAGGCCAATTACCAGACCATCTCGCGGGCCTTCGGCACGCCCAAACCGACGCTGGCGAACTCCTATCAGCCCGAACTGCTCAACTTGCGCACTTTCCCGGCCCTGATGGGATATTCCAGCCGCATTATGGCGGAGAGCTGGGAATCCAACACGCTGTACTGGGCGGCTCTGGCCGACGAGCTGAGCCTGCCGCCCGCCGAGTTGAACGTGCGCATTCCCGAGTGGACCCAGCAACTGGTGGAGCGCATTTTCGCCTCCCACCTGGAGGATTGGCCGGCCCTGCTGAAATCGCTGCGCAGCGTGGGCGACGACGTGCGGGCGCATAACCGCGCGGCCATGGCGGCGGATCATGCATCTTTAGGGGGTTCCCCAAACCGGTAAAGACCAATGACCATTTCACGACGAGGATTATTCGCACTGGGAGGCGGCGCGTTGCTCAAGGCTCAGGAGGCCGGCAGGGCGGTGTTCCGCGTAAAAGTGGATATGGTGGTCCTCAGCTTCCAGGTGACGGACAGCAAGAACCACTATATTAATGACCTGAAACCATCCGATTTCCGGGTCTACGAAGACGGCATCCTGGAGAGGATTTCGACCTTTGCCTCGGGCACCAAGACCCCCGTGGCGGTGAGCGCGGACGGGTCCACGCATCCCCTGCTGGAGGCTAAGAAAGACGAGCTGCCCGGCATGGAGCGGCCGGATGCCTTCGTGGGCACCAACGTCTTCGTCCTCTTCGACACCAGCAATTTCATGTATCGCGGCTTTGTGTACGCCGAAGACGCTATTGCCGATTTCGTGCGCGGCCTGGATCGCGCCGATTCGGTGGCGGTGTATACCTTCAGCCGGAACCTCTCGCGCGCCGCGTCGCTGACGCACGAGCACTCCGAAGCCATCAGCGGGCTGCGCAACTCCGTGGCCGGCGATGACACGGCGCTCTACAACTGCCTGCTGCTCACCCTGCGCGACGCCGCCAAAGTGCCCGGACGCAAGGTGGTGATCGTGTTTTCCAACGGTCCCGATAACGCCAGCATGGTGGCGCCCGACGATGTGCGCGCGGTGGCCGAGGATGAGGGCATCCCCATCTACGTGATTTCCACCAACGAGGTAAACAAGGACCCGATTTCGAGCGCCGCCTTCCGCCGCATCGCCCAGCGCACCGGCGGCAAAGCCTACTGGGCCAAGACCTGGCAGCGGCAGGTGGAGGCCTTCGAAAACATCCGTGAGGACCTGGGCAACTCGTACACCGTGACCTATTACCCGGCCGCCAATCCCAACGAAGGCTTCCGCAAGATTTCGGTGGAGATTGCCACCGACCCCGGAAAGAAGATGCGCATCCACGCCCGGCCAGGGTACCGGCCGAGCCGGTCGTTG
Organism: Bryobacteraceae bacterium; assembly: GCA_035505095.1. Classification (GTDB taxonomy): domain Bacteria; phylum Acidobacteriota; class Terriglobia; order Bryobacterales; family Bryobacteraceae; genus JOPF133. The sequence continues at coordinate 16,115 of DATJRE010000234.1, forward strand.
TAAGGGGCTGTAAGGGCGAGGAAGCGGCCAGCCCGCGTCGCGGCTGACGGGTCCATGAGGTTTCGGGCGGCAGGCCAAAGGCGGTGCCTTGGCGCGTCGCCCGACTATCCTTT
>DATJRE010000235.1:0-69780 GCA_035505095.1 Bryobacteraceae bacterium
AAAAGCGGCCTGCCGCCGACGGCCAGACACGCGCCGCCGTGACCCGCGCCGTCGTGGAGTATGTTTGCCCGCACGTGAGTGGCGATTGCCAGGCTCAGGATGGTGAGCGTGTCGCGGGGTTCGTAAGGCTCGGCCCCGGCCGGGGAATCGGGGTTCGGCGACACTCTCAAATTACACCACAGGCCGGAGGAACGCCCGGCGCTGGGTGCGCCGTTCGGGTAACCGCCGGTGGAATCCGTGACGGCCCGCGGCCTGTTACTGTACCAGCATCACCGGCGCTTGCCAGAAGGCCGCCTTCTTGCCAGTCGGATCGAGTACCGTCACCTGGCAGTCGTATTTTCCGGGCGGCAACTTACTCAGAGAGAGGTCGAACTTCAGCGGCACGGTTTTCAGCCGGTTGGGAAGTTCCTCGGTGACGCCCAGCGGCGGCGTCTCAAAGGCCTTGGTCTGGCCGCGGTAGAAGGTGACGAAAGCGACCAGCGGCTGCTGGGGAGTGGCCCCGCGCTGGTACGCCTGCAGATAGATATACATGTCGTTCCGGCGGCTGAACACGCGCGTGACGCTGGGCATCAGCTCAATACCGTCCTGAATCAGCGGATCTACCGAGGGTGTCTTACTTTTGTTCGCTGTATATAGCGCGTCGCGCCTGTCGACGCGCTGTCCCGACAGGACCACGGAGCTGATGGGGATGCGCTCCTGGACCTTATTCAGGTTGGGAATCGTGAACTTGGTCATGTAAGTTCCGATGCGGCCGGTCTCTTCGTCGCGGGCCAGCAGCTTGATGGAATAGGTCCCGGGCAGGACCACGAACCCGGCTTCGTACTCGATCGGCCGGTGCGCCAATTCGGCGGCCGTCTCTCCGCTGAGCTTGACATCCACGTGGTCGCGTAAATTGGTGATGGTGGCGTTGTACTCATCCTTGACCTCGCCGATGAACACGATCTCGGTGTGCTCGGCGCCCCGGCGGCGGGCCAGGGCCAGTTCGCTCCCAGGAATCTTGGCCACCAGGGGCACATAATATTCCGCCGAATTCAACTGGAAGTAATTCACCTCCATCTGGATGGTCAGGTCGGTGATAAAGTCCCCCTGCATCAGCGCGTCCAGAAGCTGGCGCTCCTTGTCGGCGGTGGTGAACTTATTCCACTCCCTACCGCCAAAGTAACCTTGCCGGTATTCCAACTTGGCGCCCTCATTGCCGTTGGCGAGGGTAATCTTGATGCGGCGGAACTTACCGTCCAGCGCCTGGTTACTAGAGTAGTAGCCGATAATGTAATAGCTGGCCACCGACTGTTGCGCCATCACTACGCCTCGCGAGAGGTCGTTGTTATCCAGCAGCGCCTTACCGCCCGTATCGCTGGCCAGCCCGTACAGGGTATCCTGCGATTTCTGGAAGTTGTTGTTGAACGCCATGGCCGAAGATCCCGAGTACATGGCCTTGCTGCCCGGCGATCCGTGGGTAGCATCGCCCAGCGGCGGCGTCGCCACCAACCCGCGCGCATCCACAGTGTAGAACACCACGTTGGCTTTCAAAGCGGCTTGGGTGGTGGCCTGAAACTGCGCCTGGTTGTCCACGCCGTTGAGTTGCAGGCCGCTCGCGAAGTACACCAGCACCTTCTTTTCGTTGAGCGTGCCTAACATCTTCACGGCGGTCTGTAGCGCCGAAAGCTGGCGATCGGTGTTGAACAGGTTGAACTCACTGTCGTCCTCGCCAAACGCGCTTCCCGTATCGGCGGCACTGTCGTCGGCGTTCAATTCGTCCAGTCCCTGCCCTTCGCCGATGAACAGCTTGGTTAGCACCGTGAGTAATTGGTCGCGGTCGTTGGTGAAGTCCTGCAACACCTGCACCGACGCGCCGTTGTAATCCATCACGGCCATCAGGTCCGGCGGAGTCATCTGGGTGGTGATGAACTTATAGGCAGCGGCCTGGGCGCGCATCTGGTCGGCTTGCGGCATGGCGCTCATATCGAAGTACATCACCATCAGGCGGCGGTTCTGGTAGTGGATTTCGCCCGGGGGCTCGGGCGCAATCTGGGTCGCCGTCACGCCGGGTACCGGCGGCTTGGTATCGGCAGCCGCGGCGGCCGGAGCCGGGGTCTTCGGCAGAGGCGGCAGCGGTTCGTCGGTTAACTTCTGGAAGGAGCAGATCTTAATGGTCTGCGGAACGCCATCCTCGGTCACCACGAAATCTTTGGCCGTGAGGCCCTCGATCACTTTACCGTTCCTGTCCTTCACGGTCACGGTTTCTTCCACCAGTTGGCTGGTGGCTGAGAACGTTACCGGCTTGGCGCCGCCGGGCGCCGGGGCGGGAGCATTCTGCTGCTGCGCCAGGGCTAGAATTGCGAGTAACAGTGAGCATGCGATCCGTCGCATTGGCCTTAAAACCTCCATCTTACGGTGGCCTGCAGTTTGCGCATTCCGTTCGCCGAAAGCGGCAAACCGAATTGCGCATTGCCAAGGGTTGTATTCCAACTCGGGAAGGTTACGTTGTTAAGTAAGTTTGTGGCGTCGAAGCGCACATCCAGGTGGTCGGTGAAGGTGCGTCCCATGGACCCGCTCAGCGAAAACTGGGCGGGGCCGGTGATGCTGTCGCGCCCCGCATCGCCCCACTGGCCGGGCAGCGGCGCGATGTAGGCCGCCGGATTCAACCAGCGCCCGGCAGGGGCACTGTAAACCGAGACTCCGGTGTATTCCGGTCGAATGCAGCAGGTGAATCCGGTGGGCGGGACGGCCACCAGGTCGCTGGGCGTCAACGGCAGACCGGTGCCCAGGGTGAGCGTCGTAACGAAGGTCCATCCCTTGAAAATAGCCCCGCGCCAGCCACTCAGCAACGCCCCGCCGTGCAATCCGGTGCCGGGACTGTACTGCGCCGTCACGGTCGCCTCGTGGCGTTGATCGAAGTTGGAAAGCCCGCGTTCGGCGCTCAGGTCCAGCCAGTTTTGGGCGATCACCGCGGAGGTGCCACCCGATCCGTAAGCGCCGCCCGCGCCACCAAGGGCGGCGTCGTCAATCGCTTTGGCGTACGTGTAAGTGATGCTGGCTTGAAACCCGGCGTGGAACCGCCGCCGGATTTGAAGCTGGCCGGCTTCGCGGGTGGAGTTACCGTTGGATGTTTCGTAGTAATATCCCGCGGGGCAGGTCGGGCAGGGGTTCTGCGCACCAATGGGATAAGTGTTCGGCTCGAATTCCTGCGTAGCGCGGGTTCCCTTGGTGCCCAGGTAAGTGGCCGTCAGGACGATGCCTTCCATCAGGTCCTGCTGCACCGAGACCTGCCAGTTCTGGGCGTAGCCGATACGGAAATCCGGATCGACGCCGAAGGTGTTGGGGAGAACGCCGGGAATGGCGTTGAAACCATTAGCCAGGGTCAGCGGATTAGCCGTGGTGTTCTGCAGGCTGAGGGTCTTCGAGAAAGGATACTGCTGGGCCATCTCCTGGACAATCGACGAATAGACGGATGTGTTGAAGCTGACCTTATAACCGGCGCGCACCAGCATGGACGAGCCGAAGAACGGGTGCCAGGCGATGCCGAGGCCCGGTTCAAACCCGCCCGTATCCGAGTGCAAGAGGGCGTTCGGATAGTGCTGCCCGGTAATCGAGCCAATCGGGTTGGTGCCCAGGACGGGGGCCACCGAGGTAAATCCCGGCGCCACGTCCAGGTTCACCAGCCGGCCGTACTGCTCGGTAATCGGCGACTGGTATTCCCAGCGCAGGCCGCCATTGATGGTCAGACCCGAGGAAACTCTCCAGTCGTCGTTGAAGTAGGCGTCCAGCCAGGTGGTATGAAAATACTTGTCGGCGTTGCCGAAGGCAATCGAACTGGCGTCCGGAATGCCTAGCAGGAAATCGGCGAAATCGTACCCCGACGCGGCGCCGGTAAAGGTGAACGTCCCGCGCGGATCCTGCTGGTAGAGCGGGCTGGAATCGATGCGCCGGTAATCCATTCCGAAACTGATATTGTGCGGCCGGTGGATCCAGTAGACCGTCGGACTCAAAATGCTGGTTTGGCGGCGTTGCACCGATTCTTCGCCATCGCTGAGGCCGGAAATGCCGCTCGCGAAATTCAGCGCCGGCGGTCCCCAGTTGATGGGATCCTGATTATCTCCCGTAATGCCCGCCTGGCCGGCGATGTTTTCTTTATTGGCGAAGTAAGGCGTGGAGGTGACCGTGTAGCGGCTGAAGTTGTAACTCAGCAGTCCTGTCCATTCCCGGTTGAAGATGTGCCGCCATGCCAGGTTGGCGTTCATGGCGCTGCTGTTGGACGTGTCCACGAAGCCGAACAAATTGGGATTTTTGCCGTCGGTGCCCTGGTAGTTGAAGACGCCGTTGATGAAATTATAGCGGTTGATGGTGCGGTTGATGCGGGTCTGCAGCACTTCCATGTTATTGGTGCTGTCGATGGGAACCTGGTAGTTCAGCAGGCTGGACTGCAGGAAATTGGGCATCGGATAGAGGTTCAGCAGCGTAGCGGCCTGCGGGCTGATGCGATTCTGCGGGATGATATTGCCGGGAAAAGGTTGACCGGTGGTCGGATCGGTCACCGTCACGGGCAATTGCGAGAAATCGCCGGAGCGCTGGGCCTCGGTGGGCATCAGTCCCGGCGTGCTGCTGGTATTGCGGTTGCGGCGGATCTGCAGGTTGAGAAAGAAATTGCCACTGTTGGGCGACCAATGGGTGAGATGGGGGATATAAAGAGGTCCGCCCAACGTCCCTCCGAAAGTCATGTTGTTGTAATACGCCTTGGGGGTGTCGGCGCCGTTGACCGAAAACGGGGTGGCATCCAGCACGGAGTTATCGAGGGTGGAAAACAGCGCTCCGCGGTACATCGAGCCGGGCCCCCGGCGCGCGTTGCCGATGGCGCGTGACTCGATCCCGTTACTGGAACTGCCGTTCACCAGCAGGGCGTCCGAGGAGCTTTGGGCGAACTCGTTGGGGGCCGCCGATGCCGCGTTTTCGCCGGGCAGAGAGGCCGCGCCGGCCGAGGCGTTCAGTTCGGTACGTTGGAAACCGCTGGGCGTATTGGTGGGCGCGGCTTGCGCATTCTTTTTGCCCTTCTTGGACTTTCCTTTGCCGTTGCCGCCCTTATTGGCTGCCGCCACTGCGGCGTTGATACTGGGAGTCGCTCCAGCGTTGCCGGCGGCCGCGGAAGTTCCGGATGCCGCTGCTCCGGCCGCCGCGGCCGTTCCTGGAGCCGCGCCGGCCGTGGCGGTGGTCGATACCGCCCCGGCGGCTGGAGGCGCCGCGGGCGTCTCCGCCACCGGTTTAATCTGGTCCACCGGCAGCAACTGCATATCCCAAACCGGGCTGGGCGCGTCCGGCGCCACCGCCACTTCTTTGACCTCCGGCTTGAAGCACAGCATTTCCACCTTGATGGTCCAGATCCCATCCTTCAACTCGGGGAAGGAATAAATCCCGTTCTGATCGGTGATGGCCTCCAGTTTTTTGTCGTCCTGGGTCGCCGTCACCGTGGCGCCGGGCAGGGGAAGGCCGCCGAACTTGACCACACCGTGGTGCTCGGAAGCCATCAGGACGGAAGCCGCCAGCCAGGCCAGCAGGCAGTTTTGGAACAGCCGGTTTTGGAACAGCTTTGATATATATTTCAGTGCCACTCTATTCGGGCTCCCATATCGCTCATTGCCAGGTTCAGTTTTCCACCGGCGCCTTTTCCGCATGGTCAATTACCAGGATATCCACCGATCTCGAAAGTCCGCGATTCGTCCACCGGTTTCAGCTTGAATCCGCCCTTGGCCACCGCCAGCGCATAACCCGCCATCTCCTTCTGCTCGTGGTGTAACGCCAGTTTGAACCGCTCCGCTAACAGCGCCTGCAACATCGGCGGGACTTGCTCCCTGGGCGTATTCTCATCAACTGGGCCGCCACATCGTAACGCTCGGAAACCAGCCAATCCGGCCCCGAGATCTGATAATCCCTCACCTGCCACGCGCATCACCAGAGACCGGAGCGTGACATTGCTGTAGGCGACGCTGCCCGGGTCGCTCGACGAAATCCGCCGCGTTCCGCCGCCGGCGACCGGCGCGGCAGGCTTCACCGAAGCCACTTCAAACATGGGCCCTGCCGGCATTCCCTGCCCGAAAGCCGCCCCTGCCGCGCAAACCAGCAGGACTGCTCCCGGCCTCCGTCCTCTTATCTTCAACGCAATCCTCTCCGGATCTGTTCCTCTATTTGACGCCGCAGAATGCTAAATGTTTAGCCTTTTCACCACAGTTATTATCTGGAAGACGTCCTACCGGCGCGGTTTGTGACACCCCGGTCTTTACCGGGGCCCGTGTGCCGCGAACACTACAGGTGTTGACCGCCAGCGCGAAAAGCATCGCCTTCCTACTAAAGAAATCGTACCGTGGTTTGACCGGGGGTGGGCCCGCTCACCGCGGAGACACGGAGCCCGCACTGCCGCGCTGGCGAAGGACCCGCAAACCATCGGCCGCCTATGGGACGCCCTCAACCTGGAAAACACCACCCGGTGGCGCGGCTGGGAACGCCCCTGGAGGTAGCGCTTGCCGCTGCTGGGCTGGAGTCCGGCTGTCGCCAGCAATGTTCGCCAGCCACAGTTCCAATTGGGGCGCATACCCCCGTCTGGCAGGCCGTCCGCGTTTCCGCCGGCCGTTGCGGGTTACAGTCCGATGGTCCGATGGCGGTGGCCCGCAACCGCAACCGCCGGATTCAGGTTGAGTCCCGTTTCTTCGCCCGGCGCAACTCCTCTAACCTCTCGCCGATGCGCTTCTCCATGCCGCGATCGGTGGGGAAGTAATACCGGTGGCCGGCCAGCGACGGCGGCAGGCATTCCATGTCCGTAATGGCGTCCTCGAACTTGTGCGCGTGCTGGTAGCCCTCGCCGTATCCCCACGCCTTCATGGAGCGGGTGACGGCGTTGCGCAGGTTCATGGGGACCGGCTCGGCGATGGTGCTCTCGACGTCCTCGTGTACGGCGCCCAAGGCGCGATAGGCAGCGTCCGATTTGGGCGCCAGCGACAGATAAATGGCCGCCTGCGCCAAGGCCAGGTCGCCTTCGGGGATGCCCAGGAAATGTACTGCCTGCATGGCGGCCACGGCCTGTTCCAGGGCGCGCGGATCGGCCAAGCCGACATCCTCGCTGGCCATGCGGATGAGCCGGCGGGCGATGTACAGACGGTCCTCTCCGGCCTCCAACATGCGGGTGAGCCAGTAGAGCGCCGCATCCACCTCGCTCGACCGCACGGATTTGTGCAGCGCGGAGATCAGGTTGAAATGCTCCTCGCCGCCTTTGTCGTAGAGCAGCACTTTGCGCTGCATGGCATCCTGCACAGCGGCTTCCGACAGTTCGCCGGAAGAGGCGGCCGCGGCGGCTTCGAGGGTGTTGTAAGCCTGGCGCGCATCGCCGTTGGAGTAGATGGCGATCTGTTCCAGCAGTTCCGGTGTCGCCATCAGCCCCACCACCGGCAGCGCCCGGCCGAGCAGCGTCACAATCTCCGGCACGGTGAGAAGACGGAGGGCATACACGCGGGATCGCGACAGCAGCGCTGAAATCACCTCAAACGACGGATTCTCGGTGGTGGCGCCGATCAGGATAATATCGCCGCGTTCGACATACGGCAGAAAGGCGTCCTGCTGCGCTTTGTTGAAGCGGTGGATCTCGTCGATGAAGAGGATGGTACGCCGGCCCATGCGGCGCAGGCGCTCGGCGTCCGCCATCACCGCCTTGATCTCCTTGATGCCGCTGAGCACTGCGCTGAACGGGATGAACTCGCAGCGCGTAAGGTGGGCGATGAGCCGGGCGAGGGTGGTCTTGCCAACGCCCGGCGGTCCCCAGAGAATGATGGACGTCAGCTCGTCGCGCTCGATCTGCCGGCGCAGCGGTTTGCCGGGGGCGAGAATGTGCTCCTGGCCGACGAAGTCTTCCAGGCGGTTGGGGCGCATCCGCTCCGCCAGGGGCCGTTTGGCACTGCCCGCATCGGCGAGCGGCTCGGCGGATGGCGGAGTGTTGTCGAACAGGCTCATGGCAGCAACACTCTCTGACGCCGGGCCTCATACAGCAGAATGCCGGCGGCCACGGCGGCGTTCAGCGATTCCACGCCGGCGGTGGGAATGGAAAGATCCTGGGCGGCCGCGCGCCACTCGGAGCTGACGCCGTGGGCCTCGCTGCCGATGATCAGGCCGCAATTGCCCGAAAGATCCGCGGCTGCCAGCGACCGGACGGCATCTCCCGCGCGCGCCGGCACCGCGGCGTAGAGTTCCACGCGATGCTGTTGGAGCGCCGCGCGGGCCAGGGCCGGGTCCACCGAGGGAAGGTAAGGCAGGCGGAAAAGCGACCCCGCGGAAGCGCGCAGGGTCTTTGGATTGTAAGGGCTGACGGCGCCTTTCAGGAACAGCACCCCGGTGGCCCCGAAAGCCTCTGCCGCGCGCACGATGCTGCCGGCGTTGCCGGGGTCCTGCAGACCGTCCAGCACTACCACCAGCGGGCGGCCGCGAAACAAGTGGTCCAGGTCCCACACCGGCGGCTTCACCAGCGCCATGACGCCCTGACTGGTTTCCGTACCGGACAGGCTTTGGAACAGCGCCTCCGGCAGCACCGCCACCTGGACTCCCGGCAGGCGGCGCACGTGTTTCTCGGCGGCCGAATGCACCGGCTCGGCCGCCAGCACGTACTTCACTTCGCAATCGCTGCGCAGGGCTTCTTCCAGCAGGTGGAAGGTCTCGGCCACCCACAGCCCCTGCGCGGTCAGGCTGCCGCGGGCGATGGCGCGGCGCACCTCCTTCACCAGTGGATTGGCGGCGCTGGTAATCGTTTCAGCCCGGCGCATACGATTACAATGGTTTCCGAAGGTTCAGAATACCGCACATGAAACGAGCCGTATGGAGTGGGAGTGCGCTTGTCGCAGTCGCGCTCGTGGTCTACATCTCGTACGTTGCGGTGCGCATCGAACGGCAATCCAGCCGCGATGAAGCCCAGCCGGCCGACGTGATCCTGGTGCTGGGGGCGGCGGAGTACAGCGGCCGGCCGTCTCCCGTGTTGCGCGCGCGGCTGGACCATGCCCTGGAACTGTACCAGCGGCGGTTGGCGCCGCGCATCCTCACCACCGGCGGCGCGGGCGGCGACCCGGTGTATACCGAAGGCGGAGTGGGGCGGTCGTACCTGATGACCCACGGAGTGCCGTCGGAATCGATTGTCGTCGAAAACGAGGGCGAGAGCACCTTGGAATCCACCGCCCTGGCGGGGGAAATCATGCGGCGCATGGGGTTGCAGTCGGCCATCGTGGTGAGCGACGGCTACCACATCTACCGGGTAAAGAAGATGATGCAGTTCCACGGGCTGAAGGTTTATGGCTCGCCGCGCAAGGAACGCAACCCCGATTTCCTGCGCGACCGCTGGAACTACGTGAAGCAGGCGGTGGGTTACGTGTTGTGGCGCGCGGGTTTCGGAGTGTGAACCACGGTACGTCGCCCGGTAGCCGGCCACGCTTTCCTCCACTAGACCATCTTCCCAACAATTAGCGGAACCAAACCGGCTTTCGCCCGTATATACTGTGTGGCCGACCGGTCGGTCATCTACTGGAGTAATCGGAGACGCAATGCCAAGGCGTGAATCCCCTCTCGAAAGCGAGATGCTCGCGGGAACCCTTGATATGCTGGTCCTGCAGACCCTGGTTCTTGGCCCGGCGCATGGCCACACCATCGCCCACGCCATCGAGCGCGGGTCGCAGGACGTTCTCCAGATTGAACACGGCTCGCTGTATCCCGCCCTGCATCGCCTGGAGGATCGCGGCTGGATCGCCTCCTCCTGGGGCACTTCGGAAAATAATCGCAAGGCGCGGTACTACCGCCTGACGCCGGCGGGCCGCAAACAGTTGCTGGCACAGACCACGCGATGGGAGCAACTGGTCCAAGCCATCGGCCGGATCCTGAAACCGGCCGCGGATTGAAGACTGCGGATTGAAGACTATGGGCTGGCGACGTTTTTTCCGGAGAGCGCAATGGGATCGGGAACGGTCCGAAGAGATCGAATCCTACATCAGAATTGAGACCGACGAAAATTTGGCCTGCGGCATGCCCTATGGCGAGGCCCACGCGGCCGCCCGCCGCAAGTTCGGAAACAGCACCTTGGTTCGAGAGGACATTTACGGTATGAACACCCTTGCCCTGGTCGATTCGCTGGGTCACGATGTGCGCTACGGCCTGCGCTTGCTGCGCCACAACCCCATGTTCACCAGCGTGGCCCTGCTGACCCTGGCCATCGGAATCGGCGCCAACACGGCCGTCTTCAGCGTGGTGAACAGCGTGCTCCTCAAGCCCCTGCCGTATCCCCAAGCCGAGCAATTGGTGGCCGTCTGGCACAAAGCACCCGGTGCACCTGGGCTGACGAGTGTTTCCGGCGGGCTGCACCTTTCCGCATCCATGTACTTCACCTACGCCGGGCAAAACCGGACCTTTCAGTCGATCGGCGTGTGGAATGCCAGCACCGCCAATGTCACCGGGCTGGCGGAGCCGGAAAGAGTGCCGGCAGTATATATCTCCGATGGTGCGCTGCAGGCGCTAAGCGTTCCGCCGGCCGCCGGACGCTGGCTCGGGCCAGCCGACCAGAAGCCATCCGGCGCCGCCACGGTGATGCTCGGCTATGGATACTGGCAGCGGCGTTTCGGCGGCGACCGCTCAGTCATCGGGCGCAACATTACCATAGATTCGCGCCCCACCGAAATCGTGGGGGTCATGCCCCGAGGCTTCCGCTTTGTCAATGCCGATTTCGACCTCATCCTGCCGCTGGCGTTCGATCGCGCCACGCTCAGGCTGCCCGGTTTCGGCTACGATTGCGTAGCGCGCCTCAAACCCGGAGTGACCATCGCCCAGGCGGATGCCGATCTCGCGCGCCTGGTGCCGGTCTGGATGCGCTCCTGGCCCGCGGCGCCCGGCATCAATCCCCTGGTGTACGAAAACTGGCGCATCACGCCGGCCATTCGTCCGCTGAAACAGGAGGTGGTGGGCAACGTCGGCAACGTGCTTTGGGTGGTCATGGGAACCATCGGCATGGTGATGCTGATTGCCTGCGCCAATGTGGCCAATCTGCTGCTCGTCCGGGCCGAAGCGCGGCAGCAGGAACTGGCTCTTCGCGCGGCCCTGGGCGCCGGGTGGGGACGCATCGTGCGCGAACTGCTGCTGGAGAGCATGTTGCTGGGCGCCGGGGGCGGTGCGCTGGGATTGGCCCTCGCCATTGCCGGATTGCAATTCCTGGCGGCGGTCGGCCCGGCCAGTCTGCCGCGTCTGGGCGAAATCTCGGTGGACGCGCGGGCGCTCGCATTTACGGTGGCTCTCTCGCTGGTCTCCGCCATGTTATTCGGTTCGATTACGGCCCTGAAATACGCCGGTCCGGGAATCTCGCCGGCGTTGCGAGGCGGCGGACGCACCGCCAGCCAGAGCCGCGAACGCCATCGGGCGCGCGGCGTCCTGGTGGTCGCGCAGGTCGCCCTGGCGCTGGTGCTGCTGATCGGCTCCGGGCTGATGATGCGCACCTTTCAGAAGCTGCGAACCGTCGAGCCGGGCTTTACCCATCCCGAGCACCTCCAGCTCATGCGGATTTTCATTCCGCCCTCCCTGGTCCGCGAGCCGGAGCAGGTGGTGCGCATGCAGAACGAGATTCTGGACAAGCTGGCGGCCATTCCGGAGGTGAGCGGTGCGGCGTTCACTTCGGAAATGCCCATGGATGCGGGCCCCGGCCACGATTGGGACGTCATCATCGCCGAGGGCAAACCGGGCATCGCTTCCGAGGTTCCGCCGCTACGGATCTTCCAGTCAGTCTCCCCAGGGCTGTTTCAAACCACCGGCACAGGTCTGCTGGCCGGTCGCGATTACACCTGGACCGATCTCTATGGCCGAAGGCCGCTGGCGATAGTCTCCGAGAACCTGGCGCGCGAGTTGTGGGGATCGGCGCAGGCCGCCATCGGCAAGCGAATCAGCACGGCGCTACCCGCGGCGCCCTGGCGCGAGGTGATCGGGGTCGTTCAGGACGTCCGCCAGAACGGCGTCCAGGAACCTGCCCCGGCGATCGTGTACTGGCCTTCCTTCGGGCAGAATATTTACCTCGCCGCGCAGGTGCAGGTCGCTCGCGGGGTGACCTTCGCCATCCGCACCGCGCGCGCCGGAAGCGCCGGCTTGGTGAGCCAGATTCAGCAGGCAGTGTGGTCGGTGAACCCCAGCCTTCCGGTGGCCGAGGTGCGTACCATGCAGGAAGTCTACAACCGGTCGCTGGCGCGCACCTCGTTTACCCTGGTGATGCTGGGAATCGCCAGCGTGATGGCGCTGTTTCTGGGAATCATCGGCATCTATGGTGTGATTTCATATGCCGTGTCCCAGCGGAGGCGGGAGATCGGCATTCGCCTGGCGCTGGGCGCTCCGCCCGCCGAACTGAGCCGGATGTTTGTGCGTTATGGGCTGATGCTGGCCGCGGCCGGTGCAGTGATCGGAGTGGCCGCGGCGGGCGGACTGACGCAGCTCATGAGGGCGCTGCTGTTCGGAGTCAGCCCGCTCGATCCGCTGACTTATGGCGCCGTGACGCTGGTTTTGGTCGCCGCCGCGGCGCTGGCCAGCTACCTGCCGGCGCGGCGGGCGGCCGCCGTGGACCCGGTCGAGACGCTGCGGGCGGAGTAAGGCCGGCGCGCATCGCATTCCGCGCCGGTTGAGCCGGGCGGCTTGGTTCACTACGCTATACTTACCGGTAGCAAGCAGGCCCCTTCCCAGGGCCTCCTTTATGACCACCGAAGAGCGCTTTGAAAGAATCGAGCATGTCACGGCCGGCCTCGTCGAGGAACACCGTAAGAACCGCGAGGAGGACCGCCAGTTGTGGCGCGACACGCAGCGGCAAATCGGCGAATTGGCCAGCAAGATCGAGCGCTTCGCGGAGGAATCCCGCGCCGCCGATAAGCGGCTGGAGGAGAGGATCGACCGCCTGGCCGACAAGGTCGAGCGCCTCGCAGACGAGTCCCGCGCCGCCGATAAGCGCTTGGAAGACCGCATCGAATCGCTGGTCTCGGCGATTGGCAAAGCGCTCACAAAATAGCTCCGCCGGCCCACGATCCCCGCGCCGCCCGTAAGGGCCTGCCAGACCGCATCGAATTGTTCGTCCCGCCAATTGGCTGAGTCCTCACCAAATAACTCCGCCACCTTCGGTATTATGGAGGCGGGCCACCGCCATGAAGTACGCAGTCCTCATCCTCTTTGCGGGCGCCGCCTTCGGGCAACAGTACGAGATCGGCGCGGACGTCGGGTACGGCATTTACCGGGACGGTACCATTTTTTCGGGTTCCGAAACCGTGCAGGCGGGCATTCGCAACCGCTTCGCAGCGGGCATTGTGATCGGCGATGAATTCTCCAATTACATCTCCGCCGAAATTCAGTACCTCTATCACGATGGCCATCCGTTCCTGCAAGCTCCGGGCGTAAAAGCCGATATCCAGGGAAACTCCGAAGCCGCCACCTACAACCTGCTGTTCCACTTTCGCAAGCGCGACCGCCGCTGGCGCCCCTACGTCGAAGGAGGTATCGGAGCCAAGGGGTACATCATCGCCGGTCCGGCGCCGTACCCCCAGCCCATCCCGCAGGTGGCCAGCCTCACCACCAACGACGTTTGGAAGGTCGTCTTCAGCGCTGGGGGCGGCGTCACCTATCGCCTCATACCGCACATGCTGATCCGGGGCGAGTTCCGCGACTATATGACCACCTTTCCCCGGCAGCAGATCGTTCCGGCGCCGCACAACACAGCGCGGGGCATCTTCCAGCAATTCACCCCCCTGTTCGGCGTCAGCTATGTCTTTTAGAGTCTGCTGGCCAACCTGCTAAACTCAAAGGGAAAATGCCAAAAGAAAAGGAAGAGAGGCAGCCCATGCCTCCCATCGGCGCCTGGGCTCCGGCCCTGGCGCTGAGCTGGCTGATTCCGGGCGGCGGTCATTTCCTGCTCAAGAGGACCGGGCGTGGACTCCTCCTGTTGCTGTCCGTTACCAGCATGTTCGTCTGCGGGCTGATGATGCGCGGCGCCATGTTCCAGCCGGCCTCGGGCGACCTGCTGACGATTCTGATCAACACCGGCGGCTTCCTTGGCGACGTTTGTTCCGGAATCCTCTACCTGCTGACAGTCTGGCTGGGGTACAACCAGCCCGACATGGCCGGAGCGGTCCACGATTACGGCACCAAATTTCTGGTCACCGCCGGCTTGTTGAACGTGCTGGCCATGGTGGACGCCTTCGAAATCGCGGCGCGGAGAAAAGACTGATGCCCAAGATGAACCTGTCGCAATTCGAGGCCGCCGTGCTGTTCTCGCTGTTTACCTCAGTGGTGCTGGGAGTGGTCACCAAACGTACCGATCCCGAGCGCCTCCAGTACGGCGTCTATACGTTTATCTGTTTCATGATCGCCCTGTTCGGACTGGGCTGGCTGATGTACTTCGGACACCGCTAGGCGGCGGGCGGCATGCTCACGCGGCGCTGGGCAGAGCCGGACACACCGGTAGCAAATGTACCCGCCGTTGCCGGCCTTCGCGCTATGCTTGTGGATAATGGAGGCGTTGTGATCCCTTCCACCTGGCTCCGTTTCTGTTTCGCGTTGGCTGGGGTGTGTGTGTTCTTCCTGGGTGCCGCCCGTCCCGCGTCCGCCGCCGACAAGGACGTCATCGAGCTGCAACGGGAAGTGGCCGGACTCTCCGATCAGGTCCATAATTTGCAGATCGCGCTGAGCATGTTGCAATCGACCTTCGATCAAAGACTGGGCGCCCAAGGGGCCCTGCTGCAGCAAACCCTGGACGGGGTCAACCAGATTCGCACCGATAGCGCGGTCGAAACCAAGACCGTGGCCGGCCAGCTCAGCCAGCAGGAGCAAAAAATCGCCATTCCGGTGGCCGCCCTCAACGCCAAGATCGACCAGATGATCGTCTCGTTCTCCGCGGCCCAGGAGAATATCAGCGACATGAACAGCCGTCTGGGCCGTCTGGAACAGCAGATCGTGGACCTCGCCAACGTCGTAAAGGTCCTCCAGGCGCCCACTCCTGCCCCTCCCACGGGCCTGGGTTCCGGAATGCCGGCTACCGGCGCGCCAGCTAGCGGCGTGTCCGCGACCGGTGGGCCGCCCCCCGGAGTCACCGCGGAAGGCCTCTACCAGGACGCCACCCGCGACGAGCTTTCAGGCAAGCCCGACCTGGCGCTCCAGGAATATACCCAATATCTTCAGTATTTCGGCGATACCGATAAGGCCGCCGACGCGCAGTTTCAGATTGGCGAGATCCAGTACCACCAGGGCAACGCCGATCAGGCCATCCAGGCGTTCGATGCCGTGGTCAGCCATTTCCCCGACAGCACGCACGCGCCCGATGCCCTATACGAAAAAGCCCAGGCGCTGAAGAGCGAGGGCCAGCGCACGTCCGCCACCGAGGTGCTGAACCGACTGGTGCTGCTCTACCCGGAGTCCGACGCCGCCGGCCGCGCCAAAGCCGATTTGGCCGCGGCCCAATCCCCCAAAAAATAGCGCCGATGCCGCCTTGCCCTGACACATTCGCCAACACATTCGCCGATGGGTGTGGCCGGGCGGTCGTCCGCCGGCTCGCTTGGCCGCGCGCCGGCCGATGGCCAATGCCGCCCGCCCGCCACCGAACAAGCCCGGCGCCCCCCGACGGAGATCCCCCCTTATGATGAAAACGGCCTTACTGGTAGCCCTGGCGTTTGTCACGGTGAGCTATGCCCTGATCTGGATCCTGGCAATCGCCCGCGAGCGCCGCGAACGCCTGCCAGCCGAAAAAGCTTCGCCGGTCCGGCCCGGGCCGCTCGATATCGCCATCGGCTTTGTCACCAATTTCTTCGACACCCTGGGAATCGGTTCCTTTGCCACCACCAGTTCGGCCTTCAAACTCGCCGGCCTGGTGCCGGACGAGCAAATTCCCGGCACCATGAACGTGGGCCATACCGCGCCCACCATCGTGGAAGCCTTCATCTACGTCGCGGTGGTGCAGGTGGATGTGGTCACCCTGGTCTTGATGCTGGCGGCTTCGGCGGCCGGTGCCTGGCTGGGCGCCGGAATCGTCAGCAGTTGGCCCCGGCGCAAAATCCAGATCGGAATGGGCGCCGTGCTGGCGGCCGCGGCCATACTCATGACGCTGTCGCAACTCCAGTTGCTCCCCGGCGGCGGAAATGCCTTCGGCCTGACCGGTGTGAAGCTGGCCATCGCGGTGGTGGGCAACGCCGTTCTGGGCGCGCTAATGACCCTCGGTATCGGCCTCTATGCGCCCTGCATGGTGCTGGTGGCGCTGATGGGAATGAATGCGCGGGCGGCCTTCCCCATCATGATGGGGTCCTGCGCATTTCTCATGCCGGTAGGAAGCGCGCGGTTCATCCGCACCCGCCGCTACAACCTGAAGGCGGCTTTGGGATTGAGCCTGGGCGGCATTCCCGGCGTTCTGCTGGCCGCCTTTCTGGTGAAGTCCCTGCCGCTCGATAAGGTCCGTTGGCTGGTGGTGGCGGTGGTTCTCTACACAGCCGCCATGCTGCTGCGGTCGGCCCATGTGGAGTGGCAGCAAAAGCGGCAGAGTCCCGCGCCCCCAGCGACCCTCGCCCCGGCCGCTCCGGCCCTGGAGTATCCAGTCGGCGAGGAAGACTGAGCCGCCGTCCCGCGATGTTGCTGGCACTCCCGGCGCCGGCTTCGCAGCCGCGATTCACGGGAAAGCCCATCGGCTTGGCCAATTTCCGCGGCAGGCTGCTCCTTGGCCGACCGCCTTGGCCGTTCGCGTTTGCCCCCGCCTCTTATGAAATCGAGATCACCGGCTTGCCCAACACCTCCCAGCGCGGCGCCACACCCAGCCCCGGTGCATGGGGCGCAGCCATCCGGCCATTTTTCCGCCGCGGCGCCCCCTCCGCGGTGCTGACCGTGACATAGCTGTTGAAATCCGTGGTAGTGAACAGGTAAGCGGGCGGCATGCTGTGCGCCAGGTGCGCGATGGCCGCCGTGGCAATATCCCCGCCCCAGGTGTCTTCAATGGTCAGGGCAATCCCCATGGACACGCAAAAATCGCGGATCTGGCGTGCCCTGGTCAGGCCGCCGACCTTGGAAATCTTCAGATTAATCACGTCCATGGCGTGGTCCCGGATGCCCTCCGCCACCATCGACAGGCTGTCCACCACCTCATCCAGCACAAACGGCCGGTTGGTGTGCCGCCGCACCACCAGGCATTCCTGGTAGCTGGCGCAGGGTTGCTCGATGTAAACATCCACGTCGCGGACCGCGTCCGCCACCCGCAGCGCCTGGTGCTGGGTCCAGCCGGTGTTGGCGTCCGCCACCAGCACGTCCCCGCGATCCAGTTCGCGGGAGGCTTCGCGAATCCGATCGATGTCCGTATCCGGGTCGCCGCCCACCTTAAGCTGGAATTTGGTATAACCCTCGGACCGGTAAAGCCCCACCATCTCCGCCATCCGGGACGGAAGATCCTGGGAAATCGCACGGTACAAGGGAAAGGTTTCTCCGTAACGGCCTCCCAGCAAGGTGGCTACCGGCAGCCCCGTCACCTTCCCCAGTATGTCCCAACAGGCCACATCCAGAGCCGATTTCACGTAGGGGTGGCCGCGCAGCGCCGCGTCCATGCGGGCGTTCAGCACTCCCAGCTCGGTGGGGTCGCAGCCGATCAGGTGCGGCGCGAGTTTGGCGATCCCGGTCCGCGCGCCCTCCGCGTATGCCGGCAGGTAGGCCGGCCCCAGCGGGCAAACCTCCCCGCACCCGGTCACTCCTTCCGCCGTATGGATGGCCACCACCGTGGAATCGAAGACTTCCACCGAATTCCCGCCGGACCACCGGTAACTGCCTTCGTACAGTGGCAGATCCACCCGGTAAGCCTCGATTCTGGTGATCTTCGGCATAGGTTCATGATAGCCCTCGGCGGCGGGTTGACAAATCCGGTCTTGGGACGCCACCCTGATGTTTGATACGCCGATTCCTCCCCGCGCTGGCCGCGGCAGCTCTGTGGACCGGCGGCTGCGGTCACGTGGGCGACCCGCTGCCTCCGCGCGCCAACGTCCCTTCGCGGATTACCGATCTGGCGGCGGTGCAGCGCGATTCCCTGATCATGGCCCAGTTTTCGGTGCCCGCACGCACCACCGAGGGAATCCCCATCGTCACCGCGCTCACCCTGGAACTGCGCGCCGGACCCAGCATCAATCCTTTCTCGATCGACCGATGGGCGGCCCAGGCGCAGCCGTTCAAACCGGTGTCCATTGAGGGCGGCTATGCCCAATACCACATCCCCGCGGCGGCGTGGGCCGGCAAGGAAATCCTGCTCTCCGCGCGCGCCATCGGCGCCAACGGCAAGTATGCCGGCTGGTCCAACTTTGTCACCGTCACCGTGGTGGCGCCGCCCCAGGCGCCCCAGCTTGCCACACCCGAGGCCACCGCGCAGGGCGTGCGCCTCACCTGGAGCGGACCGCCCGGCGACTTCCGGGTGTGGCGCCGCGGCCCCGGCGAGAACGGATTCAGCCGCGTCTCCGACGTCCACGGAGAGTCCTGGCTCGATACCACCGCCGAATTCGGCAAGCACTACACCTACGAAGTGCAGCGGATCGTAAAATTGGCCGGCGGCAAGGAGGCCGAAAGTGCCGCCTCCGGCCCGCAGGAGATCACCCCCATCGATACGTTCCCGCCGGCCACGCCCACCGGCCTGCATGCCACCCTGTCGCCCTCTTCCATCGAACTGACCTGGCAGCAGAACACCGAGCCCGACCTGGCTGGCTATCGCGTGTATCGCGCCGTGGGCAACGGCCCCTTGAGGCGCATCGCCGAAGTGTCCCAGATTCCCAGCTACTCCGATCACGCCGTGGAAGCCGGCAGGACCTACCGCTACGCCGTCAGCGCCTTCGATCAATCCGGCAATGAAAGTGACCGCTCGGCCCCCATCGAGGTGACCATGCAGTAGGGCCGTGCCGCGCCGCGGGTGCCGGGCCGCGCCGCAGGTGCCGGACCGCGCCGCGGGTGCCGGGCCACGCCGGAAACCGTCCGCACTACTTGTCGGGCATCTGGTCCAGCCGGATCCGGGCGTCCGAGTTGCCCTTGGAAGCGGCCTTCTGGTACAGCTCCTTGGCCATGCCCATGTCTTTGGGGACGCCGCGTCCCCGTTCGTACATGCGGCCCAGGTTGTACATGGCCGAGGCATCGCCCAGTTGCGCCGCTTTGCGGTACCAGGCGACGGCCTGCACGTAATCCTCCTTCACGTGGTTGCCAAGCTGATACATGGCGCCCAGGTTGAGCATGGCGGTGGGGTTGCCCAGCTCGGCAGCCTTGCGGAACCATCGCTCGGAGTCGCCATTGTCGCTGTCCAAGCCTTCTTCGGCTACCTCCAGCATGGCCGGGACGTTCCCCAGCTCGGCAGCTTGCCGGAACAGATCGAAAGCCTTGGCGGTGTGTCCCGCCTTACGCTCCGCCAGCCCGTTCTCATAGAGGGCACTGCCGGAGACGGGCGGCGCGGCTGCCTGAGCCTTCCGGGTCACCGCGATGGAGACATGCGCGGACTCTTCGCCGCCCGGTCCCCTGGCAGTAAGCGTGTAGGTGGTGGATTCGGTCGGTTGAATGGCGATTGCGCCGGAGGCCGCCACCGCGCCTACCTGTGGGCTGATTCGGACGTCGGTCGCGTCTTTCACCTGCCAGCGCAGCGTCGCCTGATTCCCGGCCACCACCGACCCTGAGCTGGCCGTGAACTCCACCACCGTGGGAGCGGCAGGAGCCGGCGCGGCGGGAGAGGCTGGAGAAACCGGAGAAACCGGCGGCGGACCGGGACGGCCGGCCGCTGGAGCCGCCGGGCTTGGCGCGGCCACCCGCGCCAGCCAGCTCTGCCACGAACTCGACTCGAAAACCCACACCCCGCCTCCCAGAAGTGCCGCTACGGCCAGGCACGCGGCCAGCAGCCAGATCACCGCCGAATTCCTGCGCACAGGCGCAGCCGGGGGCAGCGCGATTTCCGGTTCCGGCGCCGGCGCGGCGGGCTGGGGAGCTGCAACCGGGGCAGTCGCAACCGGGGCGGCAGCCGGCTCCTCGGCCGGGCCTTCCGCTGGCGCTGCCGCCGCAATCGCCATCGGAATCGCCACCGGGTGGGTGTCCGCGCCTTGCGGCGCATCCCGCAGCGCCTCGCTCAGAGCGGCCACGAAACCTCCACAGGAGGCATAGCGCTCCTCGGGCAGCTTGGCCATCGCTTTCCGCAGCACCGCGTCGGCAGCCTCGGTCAGAGCCGGGTTCGCCGCGCGCGCCGATGGCCGGTCGCCGTAAACGATCAGGTGCGTCAGCGGGGCTAGCGAGGGGGCCTCGAACGGCCGGCTGCCGGTGAGCATCTCGTAGGCCACCACCGCCAGGGAGAATTGGTCGGACCTGCCATCCAGGGGCCGCATTTCCAACTGCTCGGGAGACATATACGTGGGTGTGCCGAGAATCAGACCCGTAGCCGTGAGTCGCTGGGCGGTGTTGATCTTGGCCACTCCGAAATCCGCGATCTTCACCGTGGTGCCCCGCTGCAGCATGATATTGGCGGGTTTGATGTCGCGGTGAATGATGCCGTTCTGGTGGGCGTAATCCACCGCCGCGGCGGCCTGCCGCAGGATCTCCATGGCCTGCGCTAGCGGCGGCCGCGGGTTGGCCTCCAGCATATTCTCAAGCGACGGCCCCTCCACCAGTTCCATGGCGATGAAGGCGGCATCTCCCTGCTGCCCGACATCGAAGATCACCACGATGCCCGGATGAAGCAGCTTGCCCGCCGAATGCGCCTCGCGGAAAAACTGGTCCCGCACAAATCCGGGTTGGCCGGCTTCGGTGGCTGGATCGATGCGGATCACCTTTACCGCCACGTGGCGTCCGATCAGCGGATCGATCCCCTCGAAAACCACCCCCATGGAGCCGCGGCCCAATTCGCGGGAGAGCAGATAGCGGCCCAGCCGCCGCTCGGTGGTGGTTTCGGCTTTCAGAAAATCGTCGGAGTCGCGGTGCGCATCCAGCAGGCGCTCCACGGTCTGGCGCAGTTCGGGATCGCCGAAGCAGGCGTGGTCCAGGAACGCCGGCCGCTCGCTCTCGGGCCTTGCGAGGGCTTCCTCGAAAAGCTTACGAACGCGTTGGTGAAGTTCCGGTGACATGAGGGGGGTGGGACTCCCGCCGGGATGGTCCACTCATCTGTTCGAACAGCCAGGAACGGGCGAATTCCCATTCCCGGCGCACCATTGTAAGGGATACCCCAAGCGCTTCGGCCACTTCCCGGTCGGTGTACCCGCCGAAATATTTCAGCTCCACGACTTTCGCCGGACGGGGGTCGAGGCGCTCCAGATCGCTCAGGGCATCGTCCAGGCGCACTAATTGGGCATCCGGATCTTCCCCGCCGACGCGTACACTCTCCAGATCCAGACGGATCACCCCACCGCCGCGTTTCTGCGATCCCGCCGCGCGCGCGTGATCCACCAGCACCCGGCGCATCTGCTGGCTGGCGATCGCAAAGAAGTGGCCGCGGCTGTGGATTTCGAGCGAGTGGGCGCCCGCCAGCCGCAAATAAGCTTCGTGGATGAGCGCGGTGGTTTGCAGCGTATTCCCCGGACGCTCACGGCGCATCTCGCGCGAGGCGATGCGGTGCAGTTCATCGTACACGCGTGCCACCACCTCCCGTCCGGCCTGCTGGTCGCCGTCCTTCATGCGATTCAGCATTACGGTCAGGTTGCAATCCGGTTCTTCGGGTGGCAGCTTCTGGTCTTCCGGCACTTCAGTTCAGTTCAGTATATATTGGCGGCGCGGCCGGGGAAATGCCCGTGCAGGCGGCCCGGGATCTAACTTGGCCCTACCCAAAGTATAAGATGCGCGCCCGGCCGGGAAACGGTACAACGCGCCGCCTTGGCTCTCGACGCCTGCGCCGCCTCCCGCGCCCCGGAACCTTGCCTCCCGCGCCTGCGCCTTGAGCCCCACGCCTGCGCCGCCTGCCGCGCTCGGGAGCCTCGACGCGCGCGCTGTTCCACTTGCCACGCCGGCCGCCTGACTCCCGCGTTCCCCGCCGCCCGGCCGCGCCCGGCTCCCTTGACTCCTCCGTGTCCCCCGTCTATAAATAAGTATGCACTCACAAATCAATTTCGGGTATCCCTGGCCGATCGGCTACGCCCACCTCATCCTGGCCGCCGTGCTGCTGGCCATTTTGGGGCTCGGCTGGGTCTTCCATTGGCGCAAGCCGCTGCTTGTCCTGCTTGGCCTGGCGTCCGTCTGGGCCTTGGCCGCCTGGACGATTGTCCGCTTCGCCATCGATATCAATGGCCGCGCCACGCTGCCCACCCAGGCGTTCCTGCCCTCGGGCGCCGGCCAGGTGCTCGATATGGGCGCCGGCACCGGCCGCAGCACCCTGATGGTCCTCGAAGCCCGCCCGCGCGCCACGGTGGTCTCCCTCGACCTCTTCGGCGCGTCTTACGAACAACACTTCGGCCAACCCCCGGCCGGCGAATCCACCGTCGACGAGGGCCGCGCCGCGCTGATGCGCAATCTGCGCGCCGCCGGAGTGCAACAGCGGGCCACCATCCAGCCCGGCGATATGCGCCACATGCCGCTCGATTCCGATTCCTTCGACGCCGTGGTGAGCGCCTATGCCATCGATCACCTCAGCGGCGATGGCATTACCCAGGCGCTCGGCGAGGCCAACCGCGTATTGAAACCGGGCGGCCAGTTTCTGCTCATTGTGTTGGCCAAGGACTTCTGGCTCCAGTTCACCTTCGGCCCCCTCGTCGCCCACTCCCATATGATCGCGGCCAATTTCTGGGATCGGAAACTGCGTGATGCCGGGTTCACGATCCTCGAAGACGGAACCCAGCCCGCCACCAAATTCGTCCTGGCACGCAAGGACACCGGCCACCCGCGGATGCCACTATGAAGGAGGATGGGCAGAAAAAAAACCGTTTCCGACGCGAACCTGCTGGAGGTCGCCCGGGCCGTTTTCATCGAGCAGGGCCTGGGCGCTTCCACCAAGGAGATCGCCCGCCGCGCCGGTGTTTCCGAAGGCGTGATCTATCAGCGCTTCGCTACCAAGGACGAGCTGTTTTTCGCCGCCATGATTCCGCCGCCCGCCGACGTCACCAGGTTGTTCCAGCACTCGCGGCTCTCGGGCCGCAAGCTCATTGAAAAGCTCACCCTTTCCATGCTCGAATTCAGCCGCCAGGCCCTCCCCGTAATGCTGCCACTGATGATGCATCCGGAATTCCGCCTGGAAGACCTGGCCGAGCGCCAGCCCGAATCGCCCATTTTCGTGCTGCGCCGCGAGATTGGCCCCTTTCTGCTCCGCGAACGCAATGCCGGGCGCCTCGGTCCGGTGGACCCCCGCGGCGCTTCGCTGCTGGTTTGGTCGCTAGCCCAGGCCCTCGCGTTTTTCGAGAGGCTGGGCGCCCATGGCGGCAAGTTCGATCCCGAGATCATCGAGAGCGCCATCGAGTGCATGTGGAAGGGCCTGGCCCCCAAGCCTCATCGGCGGCGCAAACTGCGCCCTAAGGCATCTTCGCCCGGGTCATAGTCTCCGGCCGTGTGATCCGGTTCGCCCGGCTCCTGACGCGCGCGGCTCGGCATCCGTTCGAAGTCGCCACCGTAAAGGGAGCGCACCCCGCGGTCGCAGGCCTGGGCCGGCACGCGCCGCAGCCTCTCGGGGCGGCCTCGCCCCTTACCCCCGCCGATACCGCTTATTCCAGACCGTACAGCGAGGATTTCTGGCTCAGCGGCCGCAGCGTGTAGTAAGTCGGATCGGCAAACTTCTCCTGGAAAATCCGCTCCCAGCGGGCGTTATCCCGGCATGCCGCGCATTGGCCGCATTGGCAGCGCTTCGAAATCGCGCGGCGCGGAAACGTAGCCGGCGCCGCGGGCATGGCGAGCTGCGCCGCAGGCCGGTACCCGGCCTTGAGTATGTTGGGATGGGCGAGTTCCATAAGCTCAGTATCGAGTGTGTCATAAGAAGGCCGCTTGGGCTGCGGGTTATCAGCGGTCATGGCCGGCAATTTATGCGGGTATTCCTGACCCCAGCCAGTACACAACGCCAATCCCCGCACTTGCGGGTGGCATTCCTGCACGCAAAGCAGCCCGCTTGGTCCGCCAACAAAACATCTGTGCCGGGCTCTTGCGCGCGGCGCAGGCAAATACTGCCGCGCCTCCAATTCCACACCTGCGGATCCCCCGGCGCACAATCGCGGCGCTTGGCGGATACCATGAAACAGCGGTACTTAGAGCACAGCCGCGGTCCACGCGCCGGGCGGCATTCCAACCGCCGCGCCCCCACTAAGCCGGCCGGATTTGGTCCTCCGGTCCCTCAGAAGCGGCAAGCTGACAAAAGCTAACCATTTGCAGGTTGCGCTTTGTCTAGTGAGGTGGGAGTATTAAACCCGTATTACCGCTACCATTGGGTGGGTTACGGTAGCCAGCCCCCGCTTGAGGGGCGAGGACTGGCCTGTTCGGGATACCAGGTGAGTGGCATCCGCGACTACATCTGCATTCTATCTGATATCCGGACTTATCTACACCCCCCAGTTTGTAAATCTCGCACCCGCTCCCAACGAGTGCGACCAGACGAAGGAGGAGTGTGTCTATGGGCACAACGAGTTTTCTCCGGCCACCGCACGCATGGACCTGCGCGGCCGCATTGCTACTGGCCGCTCACGGCGGCTTTGGTCAAACCGATCCCGGGCCTCGCGGCGGTTCCGCGTCGGCAGGCGGAACTTTTCCCGTTCTCGACAATCAAAGTTCGGTGCGGGACGCTGCCGACAAGGCATTCTTCGAGGCTACTTTCGCGCGTTTTCAGGAAGTGGACTCAGTTTCCGGAACCATCGAGTCCGGCAGCGGCCTGGGTCCCACTTTCAACGGCAATAGCTGCACCATGTGCCATGCCCAGCCGGCCTTAGGAGGCAGCAGTCCGGGCCTCACCAGCAAACAGAACCCGGTGCCTAACCCGCAGGTGGCCCTGGCCACCCTACATGGCGCCAACAACACGCCGCCTTCGTTCATTACGGTGCAAGGTCCGGTGCGCGAGGCGCGCTTCATTTCGACCAATCCCTCCCAGGCCGGAGCGCCCCTGGATGGCGGAGTGCACAGTCTCTACACCATCGCCGGCCGGTCGGACGCCGAGGGTTGCAATCTGCCGCAAACCAACTTTGCCTCCCAGGTCTCGGCAAACAATGTGATATACCGCATTCCGACGGCTTTATTCGGCCTCGGCCTGGTACAGACGACTACCGACGAAGCCCTGATGTTGAATCTGGCGGCCACTGCCTCGCAAAGAGCGGCGCTGGGAATTGCCGGCCGCTTCAACACCAGCGGCAATGACGGCACCATCATGCGCTTTGGCTGGAAGGCGCAAGATAAGTCGCTGCTGATGTTCGCCGGTGAGGCTTACAACGTGGAGCAGGGCGTCAGCAACGATAACTTCGCCAATGAGCGCTTCCCCGCCGGAACCGCCCAGTCAGTGGTGGCGAATTGCACTTACAACGCGACCCCCGAAGATACCATCAACATCTTCAACCCCAACGTATCCGGCTCGCTCATTGGAAGCGCTTCTGCGATGTCTTCCGACGTCATCAACTTCGCCGCATTCGTCAGCTTACTGGCCCCGGCCACTCCAACCACTGCCTCCTCTTCGGAGTTAAACGGCCAGAAACTATTCACCCAGATAGGCTGTAACCTCTGCCACTCCACCTCACTTACTACGGGCCTGTCCAATTTCCCGGCGCTGAGTAATTACCAGTACCATCCTTACTCGGATTTCGCGCTGCACCACATGGGATCCGGTCTGGCCGATGGTATTCTCCAGGGCGTGGCGGGCGCCGACGAGTTCCGTACCGCTCCTCTGTGGGGCATCGGCCAGCGGCTCTTCTTCCTGCACGATGGGCGCACCTCCGATCTGCTGCAGGCGATCGTGGCTCACTCCAGTCCCGGACCGGTCTGCACCACGCCGCCGACCGCCGCACCCACCGCCACCTCGGCCACTTCACAGAACCAGGCCAACTGCGGATCGGAGGCCAACCAGGTCATCCAGGCATTCAACGGCCTGAGCAAGTCGCAACAGCAGGACCTGCTCAACTTCCTGCGCTCGCTCTAGACGTCTCCCAGGATCAAGATCTGGGGGCCGATCCGCCGCATTCGGAATTCCCCTCATAGCCCCTCCGGCTCTGCGTTCTTTGCGACTTGGCGGCTTGGCGAGAGATCTACGAAGGCCGCGTCTGTCGCCCAGCCGCACAACATCTCGCGGTCAGAGACCTGGTGTGCTGTCCCGCTTACCGCTCGCTTACGATGGAGCGCTGGTCAATTCCTCGCGGGCCCCGGCGCCAGGTCTTGGGCCGCGGGCCGCGCTTTCGTTGCGTCTGTGCCTCCGGTGCGGACTGAGCCGCGCGCCTCCGTGCGAACTGAGCCGCGCGGCAGCGTCCGTTACGGGCCCCACCAGCTCCGCCCCTCCGTGAGCGCCCCCCTGGTCCGCTCCCGCGGTTACAATCAATACAATGGAACGGAAGGCCGACGCCACTCTGGCCGAAACAATAGCCGACCCCAGCCTGACCGGTAGCCTTGACCCGGAAATTTCGCGCGTAACCGGCGCGGACAGCGAAGAGGAGGGCCGCTTCCTTCCCGGCACCCTTCTCGGCGGCCGCTATCGCATCCTGGCCCTCCTCGGCCGCGGTGGCATGGGCGAAGTCTACCGCGCCATGGACCTCACCCTGGGCCAGTCCGTGGCCCTGAAATTCCTGCCCGAGGCAGCCTGCCACGACCAGCGCCTGCTGGAGCGCTTCCACGGCGAAGTCCGCGTCGCCCGCCTGGTTTCCCACCCCAACGTCTGCCGCGTCTTCGACATCGGCCAGATCGAGGGCATGCCCTTCATTTCCATGGAGTACGTGGACGGCGAAGACCTGGCCTCCCTGCTCACCCGCATCGGCCGGCTGCCCGCCGACAAGGCCATCGAAACCGCCCGCAAGCTCTGCGCCGGCCTCGCCGCCGCTCATGACCGCGGCGTCATCCACCGCGACCTCAAGCCGCAGAACATCATGATCAACAAGCGCGGTGAGGTGGTCATTATGGATTTCGGGCTGGCCGCCATCGCCAGCGAACTCAGCGGCAGCGAGGCTCGCAACGGCACTCCTGCCTACATGTCGCCCGAGCAGATCAAAGGCGCCGGAGTCACTGCCAAAAGCGATCTCTACGCCCTCGGCCTGGTGCTCTACGAACTCTTCACCGGCAAGCGCCCTTTTGAGGCGCAATCGGTCCAGCAGCTCATGGATCTGCAGGAGGCCGCGGAGCTCACCAGCATGAGTTCCATCGCCGCCGATATCGATCCCGCCGTCGAAAAAGTCATCCGCCGCTGCCTCGATCCGGATCCCGCCAGGCGCCCCAACACCGCCCTCACCGTGCTGGGCGCGCTTCCCGGCGGCGACCCGCTGGCCGCCGCTCTGGCCGCCGGCGAAACGCCCTCGCCCGCCATGGTGGCCGCCGCCGGCAAGGTCGAAGGCATGCCGCGGCGCTACTCGGTGCCCTGCCTTGCCGCGGTCGTGATTTTCCTTCTTGCCACCATTCCGATCCGCCAGGCGCGCACCGCCATGGTACACGGCGGCCTCGACCAGCCCCCCGAGGTGCTGGCTCACCAGGGCCGCGAGATCGCCGCCTCCTTCGGGTATCCTTCCAGACCGGCCGACGACGCGGTCCGGCTCCGCCACCGCTCTGACGCTTTGCAATACCTGCTGCATCGCCCGCAGCCGCACCATTGGGACGAGTGGCTCGCCTGGGAACCGGCCATCGAAGCGCGCTACCGCGAAAGCCCGCAGCCCATGGGCGCCGAGCCAACCGGCGAAGTCGATTCCGCACATCCGCCGCAAACGGTCCCGGGCATGTGCACCGTTACCGTCGACGGCAACGGGCGCCTGTTGGATTTCGCCGCTGTCCCGCGCAGTGCCGATCCGCCACTGGCCCAGGCGGTCCCGCCCGAAACCGTCTTCCATGCCGCGCGGCTCGATAACACCGCCTTCACGGAGGTCACGCCACTGAAACTGCCGGCCGTCCCCTTCGACCAGTGGCGCGCCTGGAAGGGGCCCCACCCGCATTTTCCCGATACGCCATTGCAAATCGAGGCCGCCTGGTGGGAGGGCCGGGTCGTCAGCGTCCACGTCCTATACCCCTGGGATCTGAAGCCGGCCGCCACTCCACCGCCCAGCCTGGCGGCCCAATTGCGCGTCACGGGAATGACGTCCATTTCGGTCCTCGCCGTATTCTTCGTCCTTCTGCTGGCGCATCGCAATTGGAAGCGCGGCCGCGCCGATGCCGCCGGCGCATTCCGCATTGCCGTCGCCAGTTTCCTGCTCCAGGCCGTCGCGTGGGCCGGCAGTGTCCACCCCGTAGCCAGCCTTGCACTGCTCGATCTGTTCACGGCGGCAGTCGCCCGATGGCTGCTGGGAGCCGCCGTTCTCTGGTTCGCGTATCTGGCCCTGGAGCCTGCCATCCGCGCTCGCTGGCCGCATTCCATCGTCACCTGGAATCGCGTACTGGCGGGCCGCTGGCTGGACCCCCAGGTCGGCTCTCACATATTGATCGGCGCCGCCGTCGGCTCGGGAATCTGGATCGGCTTCAAAACCGTGACCCTGTTCGCCCTCAACCAGCCCATAAACTGGGATGTCTCGCTTTCCTATCTGCTCGGCGCCCGCCACTGGATCGGCGCCCACGCGGATGCCGCCAACGGCGCCTTGACCTTCGGCCTGTTCGTCTTCCTCGCCATCTTTGCCATGCGGCAGCTTTTCCGTTGGGATCTGGTCGCCGCGGCTGCCTCCGCGGTGCTCTTCACCCTCGCCGACGGCGAAATTGCCGGCCCCGACTGGTGGCTCGTCGCCCTGCTTTATTTTGCCGCGATCACGGCCCTGATCTACGTGCTGCTCCGCCTGGGCCTGCTGGCCACCATTCTGGCGGTTTTCTATGTCGGTTCCATCGGCGGCATCGCCCTCGGCCGCGATTGGACCGCCTGGTACGTGCCCGCCAGCCTGGCCACGCTGATGCTCCTGATCGGAATTGCCGTGTTCGCCTTCTGGCGTTCGCTAGGCGGCCGCGACCTCATCGAAGCCGACGAGGGTTAGCACGCCGCTCGGTCGGAATCTCAGGGACTTTCGACTGTTCGGCACCCTCCTCCGTATGGAGCCGCCCTGCGGCAGCCCGGCTCTTCGGAATCTCCGCCCCTCTGCGACTCCCCTTATTTGAGTCTTTCCGCGTTTCCTCCGTTTTCTCGGCGTTTCCTCCGCGTCTCCGCGTCGAATGGCCCCCGCCGCTGGCCTGTCGGGATTCTCTCCGCGGTAAATCGAGCTACCGTGGCCTGGCAGCGGCGGGCATCGGCACGTAGAAGCGCTTGCCACAGGCGTTTCCTCCGTTTTCTCGGCGTTTCCTCCGCGTCTCCGCGTCTCCGCGTCGAATGGGCCCCCCCGCTGGCCTGTCGGGATTCTCTCCGCGGTGAATCGAGTTACCGTGGCCTGGCAGTGGCGGGCATCGGCACGTAGAAGCGCTTGCCGCAGAAACGGCACTGCTGCGGAATCTTGCCCCAACGAAGCATCAGCATGTCCACCAAACCGCGCGAGGTGGTAGATACCAAGTCCTTGCCGAAGCATCGCGGGCAGCGCAAAGTCCCGGATTCCAGATCGATATGGACCTTAACCTGCACGGTCGGAAGGTACGATCTTATCATGTGCCGCCGCGCGGGGCGCCCGCGGTGCCCCCGGTGCAGGATGCTAGTCTGGAGTTCGTGCGCAGCCTGTTCCTGTTCCTTTCGCGTGAAAAGCGCCTGCGGAGTTGGATGGAAACCTCTCCCGCGGCCCGCCAGTTCTCCCAGCGCTTCGTGGCGGGCGAAGCCTTGGAAGACGCGCTGGCGGTCAGCCGCAAACTCAACGGCGAAGGCATCTCCGTCACCCTCGACCATCTGGGCGAAAGCGTCACCACCCTCGACGAGGCCGCCCAGGCGCGCGACGTCTACCTGCGAACCCTGGCGGCCATCCACGAAGCCGGCATCGAGGGCAACGTCTCCCTAAAGCTCACCCAGTTCGGCCTGGATCTCTCTCCCGGACAGTGCCGAGCCAACGTCGAGGAACTGGTGCGGCGCGCGGCCGCGATGGAAGGCTTCGTGCGAGTGGACATGGAGTCCAGCGAATATACCGGCCGCACCCTGGAACTGGTGACCGGCCTGCATGCCCAATACGGCGCGGTGGGCACGGTTATCCAGGCATACCTGCGCCGCAGCCGCGCGGACGTGGAAAAACTGTGCGCCCAGGGTATCCGCGTGCGCCTCTGCAAGGGCGCCTATCTGGAGCCGCACTCGGTGGCGTTCCCTAAGAAAGAGGATGTCGACCGCAATTACGTGGAACTGATGAAGCTTCTGCTGGACACCGGTGTCTACCCGGCCATCGCCACCCACGACGAGAAGATGATCGCGGCCACCAAGGCCCACGCGGCGCTCCAAAAGATCCCCCGCGACGGATTCGAATTTCAGATGCTCTACGGCATCCGGCGCGATTTGCAGCGCCAACTGGTGGCCGAAGGCTATCGTATGCGCCTGTACGTGCCGTTCGGCCGGGCCTGGTATCCGTATTATATGCGGCGGCTGGCAGAGCGACCCGCCAACGTGCTTTTTATTCTGCGGAACCTCTTCCGGCATTAATCGGCGTTAATCCGGCGGCGGCGCTCGTGGTACTTTAGAAACTAATCGCACGGTATGTGAGTCTAATCAACATGCGGTACTGGGGCTATTTCGCGGGAAAGCTGGTGGCAGCGGCGGGAGCTCTGTGGGGGCTGCTCAAGGTACTGAACTGGTACTGGCCTCCGGAGCCCGGCTACTATAGCTATATTCCGCCCCGGTTTGGCTATGATCTTTGGTATACAGTGGCGTCCCTGGGCTGGTTTTTGCTGCTGACCGGCGCCCTGTACGCGATCATCTGGGACCAGCGATACCGTTGCCGCGTGTGCCTGAGGAAGCTGCGGATGCCGGTTGAAACCGGCTCCTGGAGCCGCATGCTGCAGTTGGGGCAGCCGCGGATCGAGTACATCTGCCCTTATGGCCACGGCACCCTGCGGGAAGCCGAATTGCAGATTTCCGGCCTGCAGAATCCCGAATGGACTCCCCACTCGGACGACATTTGGGAGGAGTTGTGCGCCTCCAGTAAGGAATCCGGTCCGGAGTCGTGAACCCGGTTCCGCGGTGGCGCGTGGCCGCCGGGGCCGGTATTCTGGCGCTTCTCGTAGCGCTGCTGGCGTTTTTATCTCCCGCGTACTTCCACAATCTGGATCTCCAAAGCTATGTTTCCGTGGTCACTCACGACGGCTCCGGCGCTGCCCGGTCCGACGAAGCCCTCCGGCAGCAGATCGTCGATAAAGCCAAGGCGCTGGGGCTGCCTGTGACCCCCGATGACGTCCACATCACCCGCGCCGCCGACGGCAAACTGGCGCACATCGACGTGCGCTATTTCGTGGACGTCAACCTCCCCGGCTACACCGTCAAGCTGCATTTCTACCCCGGCGCCGCCAGTCAATAGGCCACCGCGCCGGTAAGGGTCCCAGTGAGTCGCTCCGCAACCTTCTCTTCCCTCCGGTTTTCTCTCCGCGCCTCCGCGTCTCCGCGTCGAATGGGCCCGGCCGCTGACCCGTCCGGACCTCCTCGCCCCCTCCGCAACCGAATTCAGACGCCTGCATCCAACATACTGTGGTACTTCCATCGGCGCCGATTGCATCCTCACGGGCCGTCTGATACTATCTAGTTGGCAGCGAGACTGGATCCCCCCTTTGAAGTGCCGAATCCAACCAACGGAGTAGAATAATCAACTGAACATGAGCTTCACCGTTTTTCTTGGCAACCTCCCAACCTGGGTCACCGCCGATGACATCAAGCAATGGCTGGCAGCGGAAGACCTGGTCGCCGACGCCGTTAAAGTCATCCGTAACCACGAAACGCAAGAATCCAAGGGCTTCGCCTTCGTAGAAGCACCCACCGCCGATGAAATGCAGGCAATCATCCGCCGCTTCGATCGCGCCCCTCTGGAAGACCGGTTGCTGCGCGCCAATCCCGCCCAGCCGCCTAAGGGAAAAGATGCGCGCGGGCCTCAGCCGGCGCAGCAGCAGGCCGCTACTCCCAATGCCAACCGCATGCAACAGCGCCCCGACCGCAGAAAGCGCGGCGGAAAAGACCGGGAACAGACCCCCCGGAGCGCCTTCGCCACGGAACTGGCCAAGGCTCTGTAACCACCGCCGCAGGTCCCATCCGGACGCCCCGGCGGCCGGTTTTTGGGAACTCCACACCTGTGAACCGAAGTCACTACAGGCTTCTTACCCTCCCTTTTTATTCCACAGCTTTACAGTTGGCCCCCGGCGTGCGAAGGGGCTGGCCATGAGATACGCCTGGCTCGGTTGCCTGCTCCTCGGCAGCCAGCTTCTCGCCGGTACGCAGGACTCCGAATTCAACGTCAATACCCGCTATACGGTCGAAACCGTGGTGCTCTCCGGCGATGGCTGGACCAGCAACCTGGGTGCCGATCCGCACGGCGGCAAAATCAGCTCCATCCTGCGGCGCGACATCCTGGCGCTCATCGGGAACAAGCTCAATCCGGCGGCCCTCGATCAGATGGCTAACCGGTTGCGCCGCGAGTTTCATGCCCATACCGTCGAGCGGCATGTACTTCGCGGTAAGGCCCCCGAATCCGTCCAGGTGGTCTTTAAGATCGAGCTGCGGCCCACCCGCTTCGATCTTTCCGTCCCCCGATTCCTGTACAGTAGCCGCCAAGGGTGGAGCGGCGGGGTGCAGGGCGCTGCCACGGTGGCCTTGCACAACAGTTTCACCGTAGGGATTGTGAGCGATTCCGACCAGCTCGCCGAGCGGTACGCGGGCGTGGTGGCGCGCTACGAAAACACCAGCCTGGGCGCCGATCGCGCACGGCTGGCCTTCCAGTTCGAAAGCTACCACGATGAGTGGAGCAATAACACCCTGGCCCTCCAACCGGCCGAATCCAGCGTGGGCGGCCTCTACCGCAGCCGCGAAAACTTCCAGCCGGAGGCCACCCTGGTGCTGGCGAAGCCCCTCAGCCTTACCATAGGGACCAGCTTCGAACGGCTCCAGGAGGAATCGCCGGATGCCCCGGTGCAATCCGCCAACGCAGTCTTCTCCACACTGCGCTATCATGAAACGCTAGAGGATTCGGACAATCAGCAGGACTTGGACGCAGATTACAGCCTGCGCTCCGCGAATCGGGCTTTGGGCAGCGACTTCATTTACGCCCGGCACCGCTGGGATTTTCGCTACACGTTAAACCACGGCAAGGCGGTGGTGATCGAAGACCTTTCGGCGGGCATAATTACGGGGCGCGCGCCAATTTATGAGCGTTTCGTACTGGGCAATAGCAGTACTTTAAGGGGTTGGAATAAGTACGATCTCGATCCTTTCGGCGGAAACCGCATGGTTCACAATTCCGTCGATTTGCGATACGGCCTTTTGCAGATTTTCTACGATTCTGGAGCGGTCTGGGACCGCGGGGACTCAGCCACAATCCGGCATTCGGCCGGCATCGGAGTGCGCCAGGGCATCTTTTCGCTGGCACTGGCATTTCCGCTTCGCGACGGCCGGATCGACCCGGTTCTCTTATTGAGCATGAATTATTGATGACGGCGCTACTGGCGCGAGACATTGGAATCAGCCGACGACGCTGGCTTCTGGCCGGCTTGACTCTTCCTCTGTTCGGCAGCCGGACGGTCGAGCCGCTGCAGGTCAATTTCGATGGCGATAACCTCCACGTGGCCGCGCCGGGGCTCCATTTTCTGACCGGTAAGCCGCTGGAACGCCTGCGCGATGCCGCCACGGTGGCGTTCCTCTCGCAGCTTACGATCTATAGCGACGACCGCGGCACGGTATTCCGGCGCATGCCGGAACGCATCATTGTGAGCTACGACCTGTGGGAGGAAAAGTTTGCAGTCTCGATTACCGGGCCGGCGGCGCGCTCCAATTCCCACATGGGAGCGGCGCAGGCGGAGCTCTGGGTAATCGACGGGTTGGCGGTCAGCGCCCTCGGGATGGATCCCAACCGCCAGTTCTGGCTGCAGTTCGAGTTGCGCACCAGCGACCGCCGCGAATGGTCGCAGTTGCTAGGGGAAACGGGCATCAGTCTGAACAGCCTGCTCGACTGGATGACCAGGCAGCGCGGCCCCGACGATGCCTACTGGACCCGCAGCGCCGGCCCGTTTCGCCTGGTAGATTTGCCCCGCACCCCGCGCGGGCCCAGAAACGGGTGAACCGCCTACGCAATAAGCTTATCCTGATCTTCCTGGCCGCTACCCTTGCCCCGCTGGCTGTGACTATCTGGATCACCACCGGGTTGCTCGAATACACCCTTAGATTTTCGGCCACCGGCGACCTGGAAACCCTCTCGCGCTCGCTCGAACAGACCAGCCGCGAGTTGTACCAGCGTAAGCGCGAGGAACTCAAACAGGATGTGCAGACCGGCAAATTGCAGCCCCGCAAATTCGCCGCCGCGGCCAGCTCGGGCTGGCCTGAGGAAGTCACCGCCTTCGCCGATAGCGACGAACCGGAGCGCTTCGTCCCGCCCGAACAGGAGGGCGACCGGCTGGATTACCTGGTGCGGCACGGCGAGGACGTTTGGCTTTACTCAATGAGTATGGGCGACGTGGCCCTGGCCCGCATCCGCGGCGAAATTCGCGATGCCCGCCGCCTGGTAGAGTTTTTCAAAGAGCACGACCTGCGCCGCGGCCTGCCCCTGATCTACATCCTGCTGGCGGCCTGCGTCTGGTTGCTGGCGCTGGGCATGCTGATCTACCTGGCGCATCGCATCAGCCGTCCCATCCAGCAATTGACCGCCGGCCTGAGCGAGCTGGCCGCCGGAGATTTGAAGGCTCGCGTGCCGCCCGGCCGCGATGACGAAATCGGCCGCGCCATGGAGGCCTTCAACCACATGGCCTGCAAGCTGGAAGAGACCACCGAGCGCCTGGTCTATCTGGGCCAGCTCGCAAGCTGGCAGATGCTGGCCCGCAAAACCGCTCACGAGGTGAAGAACTCGCTGACGCCCATCCGGCTCACCGTCGAAGAGATGCTGGCCCGCTACTACGACGCCGACCGCACCTTTATGGAGCAGGCCACCCAAATCGTGGTGGACGAGATCGAAACCCTGGAACGCCGCGTGCGCGCCTTTTCTCAGTTTGCCGCCGAGCCGCCCCTGGCGCCCTTCCCGGTGGACGTGAACCAGGTGCTCGAAGAGCGCGTGGCCTTCCTCAAAAATGCCCACCCCGAGGTGACTTACGAGTGTCGGCTGGCCCCCAGTGTGCCGCCGGTGATGGCCGACCAGGACATGCTGAAAGGCATCCTCACCAACCTGCTGGAGAACGCCGCGGAAGCCGCCGGCGAGGGCGGCCGCATTCTGGGCCTTACCGCCGCGGTGAACGGCCGGGTAGCCATCGAGGTACACGATTCCGGGCCGGGACTCAGCGAGCAGGCGCGCGCCTCGCTGTTCCAGCCTACGATTTCCTTCAAAAAGCGGGGTATGGGACTGGGCCTTTCCATCGCGCGCAAAAGCGCCTTGCTCTCGGGCGGAGACATCGTTGTGGTGAAAGGAGAACTGGGCGGCGCGGGGTTCCGTGTGCTGCTGCCCGTGGAAACCAATGGCATCCAAACGCGTCCTGATCGTGGATGATGAAGAAAATATCGGGCGCTCGCTGCGCATGATCCTGGAGCGCGAGGGATACGCGGTCAACGTGTGCCGCTCGGTGGCCGAATTCGGCCGCCATCCCGACGTGCAGCGCGCCGACGCTTTCCTGTTCGATATGAAACTGCCCGACGGCAACGGCATCGACCTGTTGCGTACCGTCCGGCAGAACGGCGCGCCGTCGCCGGCTATCATGATCTCCGGCCACGGCACCATCGCCGATGCGGTGGAAGCCACCCGCGCCGGGGCCTTCGATTTTCTCGAAAAGCCGCTCAGCCGCGACCGCGTGCTGCTGGCCCTGAAGCACGCCCTGGAGCAGAACAGCCTGCGGCAGGAAAACGAGCGCCTCCGCGAACTGGTAGGCGGCGCGCCCAAGATGATCGGCGGAAGTCCTGCCTGGGAGCGGGCCGTAGCCCAGGCCTCCATGGCCGCCCGTTCGGATGCCCGCGTGCTGCTGATCGGCGAATCGGGCACCGGCAAAGAGCTGCTGGCGGCCCATATTCACAACGCCAGCCCCTTCGCCGCGGGCGCGTTCGTCAAGGTGAACTGCGCGGCCATCCCTACCGAGCTGCTGGAAACCGAGCTGTTCGGCCATGAGAAGGGGTCCTTCACCGGCGCCACCGCCACCCGCCGCGGTAAATTCGAGCTGGCCGATGGCGGCACCATCTTCCTGGACGAAGTGGGCGACTTGCACGGCGCTTCCCAGGCCAAGCTGCTGCGCGTCCTGCAGGAGGGCGAGTTCCACCGCGTAGGCGGCGAGCAGATCATCCACGTCAACGTGCGGGTGGTCTCGGCCACCAACCGCGACCTGGCGGCCCTGGTGGCGGGCGAGAAGTTCCGCGAAGATCTGTATTACCGCCTCAGTGTGGTGCCCATCCGCGTGCCGGCGCTGCGCGAACGGCCCCACGATATCCGTCTGCTGGCCGAGTACTTCCTCGAAGACTTCTGCGCGCGCAACAACTTCAAGCGCAAGACCCTCGACGAAAGCGTCTACCCCATGCTCGAAAGCTATGCCTGGCCGGGCAATGCGCGCGAGCTGCGCAACGTCATCGAGCGCATGGCCATCCTGACCCAGGGCGAGCGCCTGACCCGCGATTCCATCCCCGTCGAGGTGCGTGTGCAACGCGAAAGCGGCCCGAAATCGACGATTCAGGAAGCCCGCGAATCGGCCGAGCGCGAGCACATCCTGCGGGCGCTCGAAGAGAGCAACTGGAACGTTTCCGGCGCCGCGCGGGCGCTCGGCATGGAGCGAACCAATCTCCACAAGCGCATTCGCGCGCTGGGGCTGAGCCGCGGAAAGTGAAATAATGGCCTTATGGCGGCGTTGACCGGCGTTCCGGTGGAAGAGTATCTGCACACCAGCTACGACCCTGACCGGGAGTATGTGAACGGACAACTCGTGGAGCGCCACGTGGGCGAATATCGTCACAGTATGCTGCAGGGACTGCTTGCGATTCTGCTGGGGATGCGGCGGCGCGAGCGAGGCTTCCGCCTCTTCATCGAGCAGCGGGTGCAAGTGAGCGACGAGCCGCGATACCGCATCCCGGATCTCTGCGTGAAAGCCTTGCCGCATCAACAGACGTCCGTTCTGGTCCGTCCCGATCTGGTGATCGAGATCGTATCGCCGGACGATGGGCCGACGGAGATGCTGGAAAAGATCGCCGATTATCACTCGGCCGGCATCCCTTACACCTGGGTAGCCGATCCTGATAAGCGCGCCCTGATCGAGGCTGATGGGACCGGCATCCGCCGCCCGGCCGGACTGGTGCTCTCGACGCCGCTCGTCGGCGAAGTTGATTTCGCCGCGTTATTCGACGAACTCGACCAGCCCGCCGCGTGACCGCGACGTCCGCGGATCGTATCCGCGAGATTCATGATTGGCGTATGCGGACGACAGCCGCGAGGGGAAGCCTATCGGAAGCGCCACCTCGTGTTCGCCGTCGCCCGCGCGGCAGACCTGCATGCGCTGTCCGGGCGGACGGCCAGCCGCACAGGTCTCCGGGTTAAAATAGGCACTTCGAGCAGGCAGTCTCCTTATGCCTCCGTGCGCCATGAAATTTACGCCCGCCCTTTTCGCCATTCTTTTCGCGATCGCGCCCCAGGCTGCCACCCTGCCGGTGATTCCCGGCAATTCGGTCCGCGGCGCCCGGATCTTCGAAACCGAGCAATGTATCCGCTGCCATGCGGTCAACGGCCGGGGGGGCCGCGTGGGCGTCGACCTGGGCCGCGCCGTTCCGCGCCACTACACCCCCGCGTACCTCGCCAGCACCATGTGGAACCATGCGCCGGTCATGTGGTCGGCAATCGATAAAGCCGGCATCGAGAGTCCCAAACTCACCCCGGAAAGCGCCGCCGATCTGTTCGCGTACTTCTATTCCGCGCGTTATTTCGAAAAGTCCGGCGATCCGCAGCGCGGCAAGCAGGTCTTCGAAACCAAGCACTGCAACGGGTGCCACGGCATCACCGACTCGCGCGCCGAAGGGGCCCCGCCGGTGGCCCAGTGGGAATCGCTGGCCGACCCGATCCTTCTGGCGCAGCAGATGTGGAACCACACTTTCCGCATGCGCCAGGCCTTCCATCGCCGCAACCTGGAGTGGCAGTCGCTCACCAGCCAGGACCTCACCGATATCCTCGGCTACCTGCGCTCGCTCCCCGAAACCGCGCACCTGGCCGCGCGGTTTTCCAACACCACCGGGGAGGGCGGCGAGCAGATCTTTCACGACAAGGGCTGCGCCCATTGCCACACCGGCCAACTCGCCCTGGAAGACCGGCTCCACAACATGACCCTTACCGACATCGCCGTCGATATGTGGAACCACGCCCCGCGCATGGCCGACCAGCCGCCGCTCCTGACGGCCGAAGAGATGCGCCAACTCCTGAGCTTCCTGTGGATGCGGCAGTTCGTCTACCCGGGCGGCAACATCGCCGCGGGCAAGAAGGTTTTCCAGGAGCGCAACTGCGCCGCGTGTCACATGGCCGGCCGCAACGGTGCGCCGCCGCTACCCGGGCAGGCCCGCAAATATTCCGAAGTGACCATCATCTCCGCATTGTGGCGCCACGGCCCGCAAATGCTGCGGCGGATGAACCAGGCCGGTATCGCCTGGCCCCAGTTCGCCAACGCGCAGGAAGTTGCGGATATGATCGCCTACCTGAACTCCATCCAATAGCGCTCCCATGGGACGCGTTTTGAGGGGTACTCCCCGTCAAGGCAGTCCTCCGCAAGCCAGTTTCGGTTCGAACCCTGTTCGCAAAATTCAGCCCACAATCTTCTCAATCCTGTCAATCATTTACAGACTCACCCTTCCGGAACCCCCAAACCCGCGTGCTACCGTGAGCTTGTAAACAAAGCTGCTCGCTCGCCGAGCGCAGCCCGTTTGGTAGAGTACG
Source organism: Bryobacteraceae bacterium (assembly GCA_035505095.1). Classification (GTDB taxonomy): domain Bacteria; phylum Acidobacteriota; class Terriglobia; order Bryobacterales; family Bryobacteraceae; genus JOPF133. Next base: position 39,060 of record DATJRE010000235.1, read on the forward strand.
TACCGGCGCCTGAACTGATCAGAGGCCTTAAAGTCCGGTTGGCATGCGTATTCGAGCTTTCGGAAGGCGACTGGTAGCGGCAGGTTCTCTTTGACGGGGAGAATCAGTCGTTGTCGGACGGGTTACGGAACCGGTTCCAATGTCCCGGCGCCAAACAGCGCCGCCAACGAACAGAACGAGCGAAAAGAACCAAAAAGATAGCCTGAAAACACTCGGATTCTCGCAAATTCCCCGCACTGCGCCGCCACTGCGCCCTCCGCCTCCTCGCGCATCGGGCCCAGACGGCCCCGGTATTCAACCCCAACCACGGCAACGCCACAATTTCCGGATTTCGCGTCACCAAGTCCGCTGCCGCGGCGTGATCTGCCGGAGCACTCACTAATTTTCCAAAATAATCTGTAACCTCCGCCCGCATTTCTCTTATTGCCCTCCAGGAAGGTCCGAAAGCAGAAAGGACATATTATGGGAAAACTGAAATCCGCATTAAGCTCTTTGGCAACCCTCGCGGACGCCATCGAAAAAAAAGGTGACGCCACCCTGTCTGAACTGACAAGCAGAGCCACGTCGGTGAGCCAGAACAGCTCGCGGGTTCACGGAGGCTACGAGCTGCTGTGTATGTATTTGAAACAGAAGGCCCTGAGAGAGGGCGCCAAGATCGACGCCTGGAGTAATTCCACGCTGCAGGACCATATGGACCCCAAGATCGCCGAGTTCATCAAGAGCATTGAGGGCGTGCGCGGTGACATGGTTGCGGCGTTCAAGGCCTATGACGATACCACATGGGCCGCCGCGTTTTCCAATCATTCGCCCAGGCCGGCTCACTGCCCGCCGCGTATCCTTATATAGAGCGGTTGCCGGCGTGAACCCCGTTTGCGGCCGGTCAGTTCGCTGATGCCAGAACCGCCACGTCGAGTGGTCCCAGCGCGATTTGCGTGATGGATCTTCGCCCGCCAATAAGGTCGTCCATTGGGCGCGGAAGCTCGATCTTCTGGTGCGCAGTCAGCGTCAGGTTCAGCAGAAAATAGTAGGTCGAGGTCGCGTCCTGGCGGCTGGTAACTTCCACGCCGTAGGGCGCCGCGATCAGAGGCTTGAGCGCGGCGGCATCGCCGGCCCTGTGTGCCACCGTCTCATAGAAACCATCGTCGGTGGAATCGCAGCCGGCGTAGAAAACCCATCCTTTTCCATGGCGGTTGAGGGTAATCGCAGGGTGGCCGTTCAAGGGCCCGCCACCAACCACGGTCGCGATCGCCTCGGCCCCGTGTAGCGTGAGGGACTCGATGGCCGTGCGTGGCTTGAATACCGGGTCCTCGGCACGGAACCGGATGCCGAGGGCGGCCTGCAGACCGGCATCCAGATCGCCCGCATTGGAGTTGTACTCGAACAGATCGAGTATGGCTTCCGATTGGACTCCGGCAATGTCTGCCAAGGGACCCGGTGCAAGCGAGCGCCGCATGCTGTTATCCATGTTCTCGGTGGCAGCCCGGTAGTTGAGCACCAGCGTACCACCGGCGGCCACAAAGGCCCGCAGGCGATCCGCGGTGGCATTGTCCATCAGGCGCAGATTCGACGCGACCACAAGCCGGTACGGCGCGTAGTCGGCAGCCAGTGGGACCACATCGATGTTCCGGCCGAGGACCTTCATGCCCGCATAGAAGCTTTGCATCTCAGCGTTGTAGCGGGGATTCCGGTCACCCACCCCTCCGTAGCCCTGGGCCCACTCGTTGCCGAAGTCGTAAAGCAGAGCGATGTCGGAGCGCGTTTCGGCGCTAGCCAGCCGGGAACCGATACGGCCCAGTTCTTTACAGATCCTCTCCAGAACCGGTTTGGCCGGATTGATTTCTCCATCGAAGCCCTTGATGAAGGAAGGACGATGCTCCTCGTTTCCGGCGAGCGGCCTGCGCCATTCGAAGTAGAGTTGCCCACGGCTGCCGTGAGCCAGATCGTCGTATGCCTGCAGCCGGAGGCCCTCAGGCGGCGCATTGGGCGGTACGTACGCGTTTTGTTCGGCGCACAGGAATCTCTGGTGCGGGCCTGCGCAACGGCAGAAGTCGCTCAAGAAGCCGGCGGTGTATTGGCGCTGGAAGCGGCTCACGCCGGGAGCGCTGACATAGTTGTCCCATGCCGTGGCGTCGAGAAACCGCGCAGCGGCAAAAACATCCACCGACCAGGTGGGGGCAGGCCAATTCGTGAAGACAAACTGGTTCTCCGTCTTCGCGTGCAGGATTTCAGCCTGAATTCGCAGATGATTGAGAAAGGAATCCGAGAAGAAGCGCCGGTAATCCAGGCTGATGGCCGGCTGCCAGCCGCCTTCGGCCGAATTGCTCGGAAAACGAATCTGCGACCAGTCGGAAAACCGGTTGCTCCAGAAGGCCCCGTTCCATACCCGGTTCAGTTCGTCGAGCGTGCCGTAACGCTGCTTGAGCCACGCCTGAAAGGCCTTCTCGGAGACCGGGTCGACAGTTAGCGGAGGATGGCCGGGCTCGTTATCGAGTTGCCAGCCAATCACCGCCGGGTGCCGGCCGTAGTGGTCGGCCAGGGCGGTCGTGATGCGCTTGCTCGCGGCCAGGTAATTCTGGCTGTTGGTGTTGTATCCTTTGCGCCCACCGTAGGTGAATGGGCCAATGGAATTGCCGGAGAGTACGTCGGGGTGGAGTTGGAAGAGCCATGGCGGAACGGAAGCGGTGGGCGTGGCGAGAACCGCGCGGATTTCGTATCGGTTGGCCACTGCCAGTGCGCGATCCATCCAATCGAATGCGAATTTCCCGGGCGCGGGTTCCAACAGGGCCCAGGCAAACTCGCCCATGCGAACGGTGTTGATGCCCAGGTCGTGCATCTGGCGGAAATCGACTTCCCATTCTTCGGAGGGCCACCACTCCGGGTAGTAGGCGGCGCCGAGGAGATAACCGTCCCAACGGCTGCGGCTGTTCCGAGAGGTATCTTGCGGCGATTCCTGGTTCCCGAGTGCGGCGGAGGGATGCCCGAGCAGGAGATCCACTCCCGCCAGGCCGGCTATCTTGTGAAATGTCCGGCGCTCCAATTTACGCCCTCCTTCCGGAATCGTGCTGGCGTGCTGAGCCTGGATGCCACGCCACATCAGGCGTTCTCTTCGAAGACCGATCATTGTACCGCCTCGCCGGCGCCAAAACGTCGTAATCCGTACCTCTCGCCTTCGATTTGCTACAGACTGGTGAACTCGCCGCCCTCTTGTGTGCATCTCAACCCGTATGCCAACCAATAAGAAAAATAAGACCGTGCTGGTCACCGGCGCCACCGGCCGCCAGGGCGGGGCCGTATTAAGGCAACTCCGGCAGCGCGGTTTTCCGGTGCGCGCCCTGACTCGCGATGTCTCCCGGCCCGAGGTGCGGGCCCTCACCGGTCCTGGCGTCGAGGTGTTCCAGGGCGACATGGGCGACCCCAATTCACTCACCAGTGCAATGGATGGCGTGTTCGGCGTCTATTCCGTTCAGAACTGGCACCAGGCGGGGATGGATGGCGAGGTTCGCCAGGGCATCAACCTCGCCGAGGCGGCCCGGCGCTCCGGCGTTACGCACTTCGTTTACAGTTCCGTGGCCAGCGTGGACCAGCACACCGGCATCCCGCACTTCGAAACCAAGGCGCGCGTCGAGGAGCATATCCGCAGTTCCGGCCTTCGCTACACCTTCGTGCGGCCGGCATTCTTCATGGAAAACTGGCTCAGCATGCGGCCGGCCATCGAAAAGGGCGCCATCAGCATGCCCCTCGATCCGGATAAGCGCCTGCAGATGATCGCCGTGGAAGACATCGGCGGCGTGGTGGCCATGGCCTTCGAGCATCCCGGCAAATGGCAGGACCGCACCATCGAACTCGCCGGCGACGAGCTTTCCATGGCCGAAGTGGCCCAGGTTTTCACCCGCGCCTCCGGCCATGAGGTTCGCTATGTGCAGGTTCCGTGGGACGAATTCGAAAAGCAGGCCGGCAAGGAATACGCGCAGATGTTTCGCTGGTTCCAGGACACCGGATACCACATCGATATCGGCGCCGTCCGGCAGGAGTATCACAGCCTGATGACCTTCGAGCAGTGGATCAACTCCTCCTGGCACCGCTCCACGCAAACCGCCCGCTGAGGAACGGGCGCGCCCGCGCCACCCGGTTCGAACAATTTGCTATCCTCTGGAAGTTGAGGAGTCCGGCGCATGGCGCTTATTCAATTCACACGCAACCAACACGATCACTCCACCGATAAAGGGTATCAGTTCGAATTCTTCTGCGACCGGTGCGGCAACGGGTTCATGTCGGGCTTTCAGTCGTCCGCCGTGGGCCTGGCCGCCAGCGCGCTTCGCACCGCGGGGTCTCTGTTCGGAGGCATCCTGGGCAGCGCCGGGTCGTCGGCTTATGAAGTGGAGCGCGCCATTCAGGGGCCGGCCCACGACCGCGCGTTACACCAGGCCGTCGAAGAAGCCAAACCGAATTTCCGCCAATGCCCCAAGTGCTCCCGCTGGGTTTGCCTGGCCACCTGCTGGAACGGCAAGCGCATGTTGTGCTACGAGTGCGCACCGGATGTCGAAACCGAGCTGGCTTCGGCCCAGGCCCAGGCCACCGTCGACCAGATGCGCCAGAAAGTCCAGCAACAGGATCTTACTCAGAACCTCAACGTGACCGCCGAAGCCACCGCCCTGTGTCCCAGTTGCGGCGCCCGCGCCCAGGGGGCCAAGTTCTGTCCCGAATGCGGGAAGCCGCTGCGGCCCAAGGGCGAGTGCCCGCGCTGCGGCACCCAGGTGGATTCCGGCGTCAGGTTCTGTCCGGAGTGCGGCAATAAGATGGCGTGAGGCGGATGCCCGCTTACTCCGGGAAATTCCAGTATCTGGATGTGGGCGGCGCGCCGCTGCAGCAGGGCGCCGGCGAAATCAGCTTCGATAGCGAAACCTTCTTGGTGACCCCTGCGGCCGGCGCTCCCCTGGCGTTCGACCTGGGCGACGTGGATGTGGTGGCCCCCGGCGAGTGGGAATTATCCTTGCAGCTCTACACCGGCCGGCGGATGCTATTGCGCCAGTTCGGCCCGGCGTTCGGCCGCTTGTGCGAGGAACTGCTGTCCGCCTGGCGCGACCGCACCGTCCGCTGCCTGCTGCTCGAAGACCTGGAAGAGATCGGGCGTTTTCGCGGCGCCGTCAACGGGCCGGCTGCCGAAATTCGCATTTATGGCAGCAACCTGGCCGTCCTGCCGCTGGGCGGACCGGCGGTGCAGTGGCGCCTGGCGGACCTGGATTCCGTCGCCTTCCACGAGTCCACTTTCACCTACCATCTCCTCTCCGGCGACCGGAAACTCGCCATCGGCAAGCTGGCCCAGAAAACCGGGGAGTTCGGCGAAACCCTTCGCGGCGCCGTGGATGCGCTGCGGCGGCGCACGGCGGAGGGCCTGCACCAGATGTTCCCTTTCCTCGATGCCGGCCCGTTGCAGCAACTGCTGGTGCTGGCGCCCGAGGGCCGCAGCGTGAAACTCTCCGCGCTGGCCGCCATCCACCCCAGCCTGCCGGAAGCGCTGGTGGCACGCGCCGTAGATCAACCCCTCAAACCCTACTTCGATTCTCTCCGGGCGCGCGCCGCGGCGGACGCCGTGATGGCCGGTTTCAAATTCGTGCGCCTCGATGAAACCGCCGCGACGCCAGATGCTCCGGCGGACGCGGAGGGCGCCGATGCCGGCCCGCCGTTGTTTTTTTGGTTTTTCTTCCCCCTGGCTGGCCGGGACATAGTAGCCTGGGAATCCGCCTCCCGTGGCGGCGGCGCCACCTATTTCTTCCGCGCCGGTCGGCCGGTGGAGGAATCCATCCAGCGGCTCACCCGCGGCCTGGCGGTGGTGAATTTCCATCGCGAGCCCGTTTACCTCCCCGATGCATCGCTCGACCAGGAGGCCAGGTTCCACCGCTACGCCATCGGGCGCCGCAAGCTCCCCGAACTGAACGACCTCAGGGCCGCCTTCCTGGGCCGGGCGATCCATTCCTCTCTCGAAGCCTGGGAACAGCAGGTGGCACAAGCGGCCGGAGTCGCAAGTTGAGGCGGCGGCGCGCGTTTCGGCCGCCCTTACGGCCGCACGCAGACGAAGTTCGCGGCATCGTCCGTGCTGCCGCTGCCTTTGTACTGTGCCACCTGCGGATACGGGCACCAGGGGCGCGTGCGGTCCACGCGGCCGCTTGAGCGATGCGCGGCCACCACACTCTCCGGCGCCTTGCCTTGCTCCACCCACTGCTCCAGGGGCGTGAGCATGTCAAAGCTATTGGGTCCGTCGCCGCCGCCGCAATGGGACATCCCCGGAGCCATGAACAGGCGCACCGATTCCCCGGTCTTCTCCGGGCCGCCCAGCTTCGCCGTCACGCTTTCGAAGTACTGGACGCTGTTCAGCGGGGCGATCAGGTTGTCGCTCCAGCCGTGGTACAGAATCAGCTTCCCGCCGTGGGAAACGAATTTGCGGAGATCGGGGTCCACGGCTTTGAGCACGTCGCCGCGGTCGAGTTTCGCGGCCAGGACGACATCCTCGCCGGCATCGAAGGTGCGGAAATCCCAATCGAGATTCTGGTGGACGACATACCGGAAGTAGTCGGTGGAGATGGGAAAAGGCTCCGGCCCCGCGAAAGCCACCCAGCCGGGTTCGCTGCCCGGCTCCAGCCCCGGATAAATCTCGGCGTGGGTGTGCGGATTGGTGAGCGGGCTATAGATCTGCTTCACCGCTGCCACCTGCGCGGCGGTCAGGCAGCTTTCCGTTTCGGTGCCCTGGCATAGCAGCGCCGAGGGATCGAAATGGCACTTGGTGGGGTCGCCGATGATGCCGTCCGTGACGCCGTCCAGCGCATCGCACGCCGCCACCGCCGCTTTGTGGACCACCGCCAGTTTGGCGGCCGTCATGTGGCTGGCGGGATCTTTCAGCAGGGCCACGCTGTTGCGCATGTCCGAAGAAAGCAGCGCGACCCAATTATTGGCCGGAGCGCCGGCGATGATCCCGTTGTAATCCTCGGGGTATTTCTGCGCCTCTTTCAGCCCCTGTTTGCCTCCCGACGAGCAGCCGTTCCAGTAGGAGAGCCGGGGGGCGTTGCCGTAGAACGCGGCAATCACGGCTTTGGCCTTGACGGTCATCTCGTGCTCGGAGCGGTAACCGAAGTCGATCAGCTTTTCCGGATGGCCAAGGGCAAACTGCGCCCGATCCCCGCTGTGGCCCGTGTCCGTGGAGGCCGACGCATAACCGTGCGCGACGGCGTTGGCCAAACCGCCGTAATTAATGGCGCCGCTCCAGCCGCCGTTGCCCACCGACTGCAACTTCCCGTTCCAGCCGGTGGCGGGCAGCCAGACTTCGATTTTGATGTCGGAATCCTTGCTCGGCGTGAGGGTCGCCGCCACTCGGCAGAAAGCCGGCAGGTTGTGGATGGGCCGCGCGGCGGAGCCTCCCGGCGGAATGAAATCGCCCGCCGGCACGGATTGTGCGGCCGTGATTCTAGCCTCCGGCAGCGCCAGCGAACTGAGGCTTTCGCAGGGCACCGCCGCCGCGGCCGGCGAAACCAAAGCAGTTACTGCGAGCAGGACCTTCCCATAGTGCACGGCACCGGTGTTGCGCATGAAGCACCTCGACCGCCGCCAGGGTCGTCCACCCCGGCCGGTGAGTGCGATTCTATCACCCTTGCCCGCTCGTCTTCCGCGGGCCCGCAGCCCCGGAAAAATCCGTTCGTCGCGCTGCCCAGCCTTAATTGGGCTTGCGGCTCGGGTCGAAAGTCAGCACTCTCTGCAACACCTCGCTCATTTGCGCGGGCGTCCACGGTTTCGGAATCACCGCGTCAAAGCCGTACCGCCGGAAGTCGGACATCGCCGCCGTGTCCGAGTAGCCGCTGGACACGATCAGCTTCGCGGCCGGGTCCATCCCTTTCAGGATGGCGGCAGCCTCTATGCCGCCCATGCCGCCGCCTACCGTCAGGTCGAGCAGGACCGCATCGAAGCCTTGGCCGGCTGCCTTAGCCGCTTCGTAAAGCGCCACCGCCTGAGCTCCATCCCGGGCGGTCTGAACTTCGTACCCCAAGCTGCTGAGGACGACATCGAGCAGCTTGCGAAGAGCCTCCTCGTCGTCCATCGCCAAGACGCGCCCGGTGCCGGTCTGGACTTCGCTGACCTTGGGAGCCTCCGCCGCAGGGCTTTCGAGCGAGGCGGGCAGTTCAATCGTGAACACCGTTCCTCTGCCGGGTTGCGAGGCCACCGAGAGATGCCCGTCGTGCCGCGCCACAATCGAATAAGCGGTGGCCAGGCCCAGCCCGTTCCCGCCCGCCCGGGTAGTGAAATACGGGTCGAAGATCCTGGGCAGCACGTCGGCCGGAATTCCGCGACCGTAATCCCGAATCGAAATCCGCACGCGCGGCTCGGATTTCGGATAGTCCGGGGATTCCACGTTCTCGGCCCGTACCTCGATAATTCCTCCCTCGGGCATCGCCTGCCGGGCATTCAGCAGGATGTTGTGCAACACCTGCCCGATCTGCCCCGGGTCCACCCAGGCGGAGCGCAGGTCTGCGGCAATGTCCAGCGCAATGCTGATGGATGCGCCGGCGCGCGCCAGGTGAACCGAGTCCGTCACCAGGCCGGCCACCGAAACCAGCCGCCGCACGGGAGTGCCGCCCTTGGCGAAGGTCAGCAACTGGGAGGATAAAAACGCCGCGCGCTGGCAGGTGCGGGCGGCCTGGTCGAGCATCTCCTGAACCGCATGGCCGGGGTCGAGGGTCTTCTTGGCTATGTCCAGGTTCCCCTGCACGATGGTCAGGAAATTGTTGAAGTCGTGCGCAATGCCGCCCGCCAGCACGCCCAGCGATTCGAGCTTGCGCGCGCGCAACAGCTCCTCTTCCACCTGCTGGCGCTGCGTAATCTCGGCCTGCAGCCGCTCGGTGGACTGGCGCAACGCAGCGGTCCGCTCCTGGACTCGCCGTTCCAGCGCCTGGTTCAGCGCTTCGGTCTGGCTCTTGGCGGCCCGCAGGTCCACCACCAGGTCGCGGTTTTCAAACTGCAGCCGCAGCGACGAGTCGATGGTGCGGTGGATCCGCCATGTGGTGATCAGCGTGGCCACAGTGAAGGTGACCGCCAGCAGCCCCATGGCAACGTGCGTCTCATCGCCCTGCAGCAGCAGACGGACTGCCGGAACCAGGCCTGTCGGCAGCAGAAACAGCAGAAATGCCTCGGGCCGGGTCGCCGGCAGCGAGGCCGCGCCCAGCATCATTCCGCCCAGGACAAAAACCAGGAAAACCTGGTTTCTGAGGGGGGCATTGGGGTAAAGCAGTACCGCCGCTACGCCCCATCCCGCGCCCGCCAAGGCCGCGCCCACGGCATAGGCCATGCGCCATTTACCAGCCTCCCGATCTTCCGCGGAAGCGCTCCGGTAACGCAGAGTCAGGACACCCCGGGCCGCCGACACCAGGAACATATACACCCACCACCCCAGGATCACGCCGTCGGGAATCACCCGCCATTGCAGAAAGGCCAGGATGGTGGCTGCCAGGATGGTGGCGCCTACGGCTACGCCCGCATTGGCATAGAGCAGGTTTACTTGCCCGGACAAGATCTCCCGTGTCCGGGAATCGGGATCGGCCCCCGTCCCTGTTGTCTCTTCGGAACCGCGTTCCATCGATGCCCAAACCTGTGAATTAGTCCCACGCTAGCACAATTTCCCGAAAAAGCACCTCAGGGGTTCACTGGGTCTTACTCATCGAAATCATGAGATAGCCCCCGGGCAGTTCGCCGGTGGAACACGAACCGCCGCCCAAGGCGCCGAGGCGCAGTGCGTCCGCAGCGTCCGGATAATCAGCCACCTTCATGGATGGCCGGAACGGGACCTTCCGTAGCCGATATCTCCGGCCGCTTGCATTCCCCGGAAGAGTAGCGCCACCGCCAGCATCTCCACGGCAAAGGCCGCCGCCGGCTGCCGGGGCATCAGGCCCGCGGTCGAGATAAAAAAGACCTGCAGGAATTGGAAGAGGCTCTCCGACACCCGGCTCGACAGCCCGGGCACCCCGATGATCCTGCTCGGATTGATCGAGGCGGCGACGAAAACCAGCCCCGCCAGGGTAGCCGTGGCGCCGGCCTCGACGGCCAAGAGCGTCTGCCACTCCGCCAACGGGAGCATGCGGCCGTCACTTCAGGTTGTCGTTGAACCATTCGATCATCCGCAGCAGCACGTCCTTCTGGTGCGCCGGGTTGTGGAACGAATGGCCTTCGTTGGCGTAGACCACCATCTCCGTCTTCACGTCCATGGCCTGCAGCCCGCGCCAGAATTCGAAGGACTGCGGCGCCGGGCATTCGCCATCGCGGTCGCCCACCACGATCAGCGTGGGCGTTTTGGCCTTCTTGATGAAGTCGATGGCCGACATCTTCGCGTAGACCGCCGGGTCGTCGTAGACCGACGCGCCAAAATACGGAATCATCCAGGTATCGATGGCGTTCTCGCCGTAGTAACTCTGCCAGTTGGCAATGCCCGCGCCGGCCACGGCGGCCCGGAAGCGGTTGGTCTGGGTCACCGCGAACATGGTCATGAAGCCGCCGTAACTCCAGCCGGTGAGGCCCACCCGCTGCGGGTCCACCGGCGCCGTGCGGATGGCTTCATCCACTCCCGCCAGGATGTCGCGCAGGTCGCCGCCGCCGAAATCGCGCCGGTTGGCCGCGGTGAACTTTTCCCCCTGCCCGTAGCTGCCGCGCGGGTTCGGCATCAAGACGAAATAACCCTGCTGGGTGAGCAGCACCGGGTTGTAGCCGGGCCGCGGCCAGGAGGGCTTCACCGACGATGCCGGCCCGCCATGCACCGCCACCACCATCGGATATTTACGGTTCGCGTCGAAGTGGCTGGGGTAGAGCAGCCAGCCCTGTATGGGGAAGCCCTCATTGGTCCAGTGCAGGCTCTTGGCTTCGCCCCACTGCGCCTTCCGCTGGCGGTTTCCCTGGGTGAGCGGCTTCCAGTCGCCGATGCGGCCCGCCCAGACCTCGGGGGGTTTCTGGAACGAGTGGCGGATCACGGCGCTCGCCGAACCATCGGCGGTCATAGAGATTCCCGAGTCATCGAACGGCGGGTTGAGGCTTTCGTCGCCCTGCCACAGGCGTTCGGACTGGCCGGTCGCCGGGTCAAGCCGCGAAATGGCGCTGCCGCCGTCGAAGTGTTCGGTAAAGTAGAGTCGCGGCGACTTCCTGGGCCAGGTGATGTTGCTGGCCGACGAGGCCATGCCGGGAGTGAGATCGCGCGCATCGCCGCCCGCGGCGGAGATCAGGAACACGTCGCCGCCCGTCGAACCTTCGTCGCTCATCAGCCCGCCGATGAACACGATCGACTTTCCGTCCAGCGACCAGCGCGGCACCGCCAGTTGCCGGTCCACTGGCGGCTTATAGATCGATTGCATTGCGCCGGTCTCGGCAGACACGGTGTAGAGCTGCGCAATCCACCAGTTGGCGTCGCCATCGCCGCGCGCCGCGGTGGCCGCAAAGCTGCGGCCATCGGGCGACCAATCGTACTCGTACACGTACATGTCCTTGGGGGAAAGCTGCCGGACCGCGCCGGTAGCCGCGTCCACCAGGGTGAGGCGCTGCTCGAAGATGCGCGACTCCAGCACGCCCGATTCCGGGGGCACCGGGTCGAGCGGCCCCGCCGAGTGCGGCAGGTTCTCCGTGAACAGGATGGCGATCCGTTTCCCATCGGGGGACCAGCGCGGCTCCGCCAGCAGCCCTTTGAGGTGCGTCAACTGTCGCGCTGGACCGCCGCCCGCGGGCGCCACGTAGAGTTGCAGTTGCCCCTTCTTCTCGTGGTCGGAGAGAAACGCGAGCCGTTGGCTATCCGGCGACCAGGCAACCGGGCCTTCCTCGCAGCCCGTTTTGCCATCGCCCGCCGAAACCCGCGTGCGCGGCGCAAGGTAAATGGCGGTTTGGCCCGGCGCTCCCAGCGCTTCCACATAGGCCACGTGCGAGCCATCCGGCGCAATGGATGCCTGAAGGAAGCGGTGCGTAGCGGCAATTTCGGCGAGGGCCGGTTCCGGAGGAACCACCGTTTGCGCCCGGACCGCGGCGGCGGCACAGAGAAACAAAGCGAGTCGCATAGGTAAGTTGTGAGCTTACCAAAAAAGCCCCGGCGGCGTTATTGGCGCGGAGCGGCGGCGGAGGTACAATTAACGGCCCAGGGCGGCCGCAGCCAGAATCGCATCCAGGGCGGATACCTGGGTGGCCCCGTTTATGGCGTCCGAGGGAGCCGACCAGACCACGCCAAACTGGTGATCGGCCGTCTGCACGCGGCAGATCCGCTCCGCGTTGGTTTCGAGGAAAGTGCGAAAACGCGGCAAAGGCGCGGCGGCGTTCAGCACGCCCAGGTTGCGCGCAAAAATTCCCTTGAACTGGACCGCGTCGGCTCCGCACTTCGGTTCGCAGGAATCGTGCAGAATCCCATCCTGGTCGGTAAGCTGCGTGATCGCCGCCAGGGCGATGGCCTGCGCCCGCTCCACCAGCGGTTTCTCCCCGGTGGCGGCGGCCAGCCCGCTCAGGCCGCCCAGAATCACCCCCTGGTTGTACGTCCAGGTATTGCGGCCATTGTTCTGGCAGCCTGCGGTCAGCCCGTCGTTGATCAGGCCGTGCGCATTGATCATGCCGGAGGCGGCGAACCACTTCCACTCCCGCTGGGCCCATGCGAGGTACGCCGGCCGCTTCGCCGGATCGGCCGCAGTGGCCAGGCGGGCGGCCACCGAAAGGAACAGTTCGTTGGCGATGGCATTTTTGTAGCGGCGGTCCTTCCTCCACCAGATGCCGCCGCCGCAGGTATCGTCCCAGCCCTGGGTCATATCCGCGAAGATCTGCTCCGCCATGGCCAGATAGCGCGCCTCGTGCGACCATTCGTAAGCGTCGATCCAGGCCAGCGCCCACCAGCCTTCATCGTCGTAATACTGGTTCAGGAACTTGCCGGCGGCGTTGCGGGTGAAGGTATTCTCGATGGCCGCCTTCACCTCCGCGGAACCGGCCAGGCGCGAATAGCGCACCAGCAGCGTGGTGGCGTTGGCGGCGTTCCACCACCCGGTGGTTCGCCATTGCCCGGTATCCGGCACGTACCATTTCTGGAGGCTCTCGATGCCCGCGGTGGAGCAAGAGAGCAGGTTGGAGGCGGAGGCGTCCTTGACCTTGGAATCCTGGGGATAGAGTGTGGGAATACCGCACACCAGCAGCAGGAGAATCGGGGACCGGCTCATGGAACGCTCAGTCTAACCCCAATTCTCAGCGCCGTGCAAACGGCGGCCAAGCCGGCCAAACCGAAAGATGTTCGGACGGATCAGCCGCGCCGCGGCCAGACCCGTTTCCGCAGAGTGGCGGCCAATCTTTGCAGGAACCCGTGAGGAATCTCGCGCGGATGCACGGAAGTGCCCGTTGCGCACATGCCGCGGGTGATCCCATAGACAGAGAGAAACGCCGCGCCCAAGCCTGGGCGGCGCCCGGAATCCAAGCGTGCCATACTCTGCCCTCCCCGAGTCTTCGACGTCCGCCGGCCAACTTAGTGGTACAAGTAAGTGCAAGCTTTTCGGTGGTCGGGTCCAAGGGGTCAAGTCCGCGCCCGTCGGCAAAGAATATCCACCGATCCCGAATCCACAGGCGGGTACACGCAGGCACACTCGGGCCTATCCGCCCCGTCTCCCACCGGAGGTTTGCAGTAGACTGAGGGTGTTACAAGGCAAACGGAGGGTTATCGATTATGGCGCGGCTGGCGGCATTCTTTGGTCTGTCCGTTGGTTTGACCGTGGCGGCCCTGGCGGCGGCGACCGGGCAGAATGCCTGCACCGGCGATCCGAATCACTGGCGGCAGATCTTCGATGGCAAAGATCTGTCCGGCTGGAAGCACGTGGGACCCGGCGATATGACGGTGGAGGACGGCCTCATCCACACCCACGGGGGCATGGGACTGCTCTACTGGACCGGCGGTCCGATTGAGAATTGCGTCCTCCGGGTGGTCTTCCGCATGCGCGACGAGAACGACAACTCGGGCGTCTTCGTCCGCATCCCCCTGGAGCCGCGCGAAGAGTGGATGCCGGTGCACTACGGCTACGAAGTGCAGATCGATAACCATCCCGAACGCTCCAACCCGCCGGAGGACGAATACCATTCCACCGGTATGCTGTACTCGCTCACCAAGCCTCTCGCCATGGCCGGGAAGCCGGGGCCGCAGTGGAACACCATGGAGATCACCCTGGATGGTCTCCGCACCATCGTGGTGCTCAACGGCGTCAAGGTGACCGACTACAAGGAAGGCGATCCGACCCCGCCCCGCAAGTTCAGTTTTGAGCCGCAGCGCGGGCCGCGACCAATGCTCGGTTATATCGGTTTGCAGAACCACAGCGACAACGACATCGTGTTCTTCCGCGAGGTGGCTATCAAGCCGTTGAAGAAATAAGCAAAGGAGGTTCGCAATGCAATTCGATTCGTCCCGCCGCCAGTTCCTGCGCGCCGGCTCAGCGGCCGCGGGCGGGTTACTGGCCGCCACCACGGTGGCTTTGGAACCGCGGCTGATGGAGGCCGCCCAATCGGACTCCGGCGGGAAATTGCGGTTCGGCATCATCGGCGTGGGCATGGAAGGTTCGGGCCTGCTCTCCGCCGCGCTGACCCTGCCGGGCGTGGAATGCGTGGCCGCAGCCGACCTCTACGACGGCCGCCATACCCTGGCCAAGGCCCTCACCGGCAACCCCAACCTGCCTACCACCCGCCGCTACCACGAACTGCTCGACCGCAAGGACATCGACTGCCTTCTCGCCGCGGTGCCCGATCACTGGCACAAACGCGTGGTGGTGGATGCCTGCAACGCCGGCAAGGACATCTACTGCGAAAAACCGATGTCGCACACCGCCTCCGAAGGCTTCGAGATGGCCGAGGCGGCGCAGCGAAAGAAACGCATCGTGCAGATCGGCTCGCAGCGGGTCAGCTCGGCGCTGTGCGCCAAGGCCCGCGAACTGTACCACGACGGCGCCATCGGCGAGGTGGAGATGGTGGAACTTTCGCTGGGCCGTAACAATCCCACCGGCGCCTGGGTGTATCCGCCGCCGCCCGATCTCTCTCCCCAGAACATGGACTGGGACACCTGGTTGAACGATGCCCCCAAGATCCCCTTCAGCCCCGAGCGGTTCGCGCGCTGGCGCTGCTGGCGGGAGTACGGCACGGGCGTGGGCGGCGACCTGATGGTGCACCTGCTCAGCGGCATGATGTTCACGCTGGGGTGGAACGAGATTCCGCGGTCCGCCTCGGCCCTCGGCGGCATCTTCCGCTGGAAGGACGGCCGCAACATGCCGGACCTGCACGTGGTGCTGTTCGACTATCACGGAATACCGGTTTACGTCCGGCTGGGGCTGGGCACCGAAACCCCGGAACTGGCGCGCTTTCTGGGACCCAAAGGGCTGCTCGAAGCCGGCGAATACCAACTGAGCTACAGCCCGCAGCGGGGCGTAGATACGTCCCCCAGCTACTACGCGGCCAGCTTCCCGCCCAAGCTGCACCAGGCCTACATGGAGCAATGGCACGCCGAGCACGATCCGCCGCCCGGACACGAGCCGGTGGCCGCCAATGCGGTCTATCGCGGAGACGATTGGGACGATCTGCGCCCGCACCTCTCGACCTTCTTCCACGCCGTGAAGACGCGCCAGCCGGTCACCGAGGATGCCGTGTTCGGCAACCATGCCGCCATCGCCTGCCATATGGCCAACGAATCGTACTTCCGCAAGAAGGCTGTCCGGTGGGATGAAGCTTCGCGCAGCATCGTGAGCTGAGGCCGCATCGGTTGCCACCTGCGGCGGGTGGTGATGTTCCGGACGATGGGCATCTGGAGCTGCCGGCGGCGGTACTGGACCTGACCGGCCTGGGAGCCGGTTCGCATCCAGACGTAACGAAGCTTGAGCGGGGTGTGCGAAGGCTCTCCGGAACGGGGGCGGAGGCCGCGGCGGCAATTTGCAAAACGGCTTGTTTTTCCCCAAACCCGGAGGGGGCGGTATCGTAAGATAGTTGCATGGTGCGGCTTCTCGGGCTTTTGATGGCAGCGCTTGTGCTATACCGCCATCCGGCCGGTGCCCAGGTGATCGAGTTCGAATCCAACGGGCTGAAATACCAGACCCTGACACGGTCGGGGGTGACGGTGATGTTTGCGCCATTGCCCACTCACATCCATGGGTACGCCATAGTCCAGGTGGCCATCTCCAACGGAGCGCCCAGCCCGTACTTTATCCGCCCGGAAGATTTCACCTACATACGCGGCGATGGCACCGAACTGCACGCCACCCCGGCGCGCACGGTGATCACCATGCTGGCCCAGAAGGGCAGCGGTAGCGACGTCATCAAGCTGGTGACCACCTACGAAGCGTCCGTGTACGGCAATGCGCATTTCAAGTCCACCAACGGGTACGAGCAGCGCCGCCAGGCAGCCCTGGCCATGACGTCCACCAAGTTAAAGGCCGCCGCAGCAGCCAGTGCACTGGCCCTGGTGCAGACCAAAATGGCACCTGGCGACACCACCGACGGGGCCGTATTTTTCGAGACCGAGAACAAACCGCTCGGTCCCGGCCACATGCTGGTGCGCACCAATACCGACACCTTCGAGTTCGTCACCAACGCGCCACCCGAGTGACGGCGACGGCCTCCGTGCGCGACGCGCTGCCGGAGACCGGGTTGCGCGGGCGCAGGCATGGCGGCTTTTCCGGCTGAGCACCACGGCCCTGGAGCCGCTGCGATACCATGTTGGGCATGTTCACCCGGAGAGACTTTCTCTCGTCCGCGTCGCTCGCCGCCAGCGCTATGGCGCAGACCCACAGCCCCGCCCGCAAACCCAATTTCGTGATCTTTCTGGCCGACGACCTGGGCTGCCACGACATCGGCGCATGGGGCGCCACCGACCTGAAAACCCCCAACATCGACGCGCTGGCTGCCTCGGGCGCGCGCTTTACCAACTGGTATGCGGCCGCGCCGGTGTGCGCGCCGTCGCGGGCGTCGCTACTCACCGGGCGGTATCCCATCCGCGCCGGCGTGCCTTCGAATGGGCCGGCGCTGAAGCCCTCCGAGCAGACCATCGCCGCACTGCTCAAGCCGGCCGGCTACGCCACCGGCATCTTCGGCAAGTGGCACCTGGGAGACACCCCCGACACCGTTCCCAATGCCCACGGGTTCGACCGTTACGTGGGTTTCCACGCCGGCTGCATCGATTATTACTCGCATCGCTTCTATTGGGGCGAGCCGCGCACGGTGAATTATCACGACCTGTGGCGCGACCGCACGGAGGCCTTCGAAGACGGCCAGTATTCCACCGAGCTGTTCGCCCACGAAGCCACCCAGTTTGTGCGCGACAATCGCGCGAACCCGTTTTTCCTCTACGTGCCCTACAACGGTGTGCACTATCCCATGCACGCGCCCAAGAAATACGTCGAGCGGTTCCCCGATCTGGCGCCGGAGCGGCGGATGTACGCGGCCATGCTATCGGCCGTGGATGACGGCGTAGGCCAGGTGATGCGCACCCTGCGCGAACTGCACCTGACCGAGAACACGCTGGTTTTTTGTACGGCGGATAACGGCGCAACGCGCGAACCCCGCGCCGGGCTCGGGCAGAAGCCGGCCACCGCGGGCAACAACTGGCCCTTCCGCGGCAACAAATTCAGCGCCTTCGATGGCGGCATGCACGTGCCCATGATGATGAACTGGCCGGGCGCCATTCCCAAAGGGCAGGTGCTGCACCAAATCGGCAGCCACCTGGACCTGCTGCCCACCATTTGCACCGCCGCCGGCGTGCCGGTGCCCTCGGACCGCACCATGGATGGCTTCGACGCGCTGCCCATGGCGGTTTCCCGCGCGCCCTCCAAACATGACGCCATCTTCTGGTCCTCCGGCGGACAGCTTGCCGTGCGCCGCGCGAATTGGAAGCTGGTCAAGAACGGCCGCACCTTCGATGGCACACCCGCCGGCGCCAAGCCGCTCGAAGGCGACGACGCGGTGTTCCTTTCGAACGTGGACGAAGACCCCGGCGAATCCAAGAATCTGCGGCACCAGAACCCCACTGTGGCGGATGAGTTGGAAACCCTGGCCGAGCGCTGGCTGGAGAACGTGAAGCAAAACTGACCGGCTTCGGCCGCAATGCTAAACTCTAAACGTGGCGTCCGGGTCCCCTTTCCCGATCTATCGCGGCGCGGAGACCGACGCGTTGGCCTCCGGCCCCACCCCCCGGATCACTTCGCTGCTCATTAAGCCGGCCTCGGCGGTCTGCAACCTGGATTGCTCCTACTGCTTCTATCTGGACCGTGACGCCGATCCTTATAAGAGCCTCCCGGCGCGACGCATGACGCTCGAAACCCTGGAGCGGCTGGTCGATTCGTACCTCTTCTACTCTTACCCCAGCAGCATTTTCGCCTTTCAGGGAGGCGAGCCAACTCTTGCGGGGCTGCCGTTCTTCGAAAAGCTGGTGGCCTTCCAGCAGCAGCACGGGCGCAACGGGCAGACCGTCAGCAACGCGCTGCAAACCAATGGAATCCTGCTGGACCAGAACTGGTGCGAGTTGTTTCGCGCCTATCACTGGCTGCTGGGCGTCTCGCTGGATGGCCCCGAAGAAGTCAACGACCGCTACCGATTCAACAAGGAAGGCCGCGGCACCTGGAAGCGGGTGATGCAAAGCATCGAGCTGTTGCAGAAGAACAAGGTGGAATTCAATATCCTGTGCGTGCTGAGCCAGGCCAATGTGGGGTGCGCCAAGGAACTTTACCGGTTTTATCGCCGCCTGGGCATCGATAACGTGCAGTACATTCCGCTGGCGGAATTCGATAGCGACGGCAATCCCCTGCCCTTCACCATCACTCCAGAGCAGTACGGCCGGTTCCTCGTGGAGACATTCGATCTGTGGTGGCCGGAGCGCCGGCGCATGCGCATCCGCTTCTTCGATAACCTCGCCGAAGCGGTCGCCGGCCAGAAGCCGGGCACCTGCACTATGCACGAAACCTGCGACAGCTATGTGGTGGTGGAGTATAACGGCGATGTCTACCCGTGCGATTTCTTCGTCACCGGCGCCTGGAAGCTGGGCAACATCGAGCTGGATTCCTGGGCCGAGATCGCGCGCCGCACGCGCCGCTACAGTTTCGCTTCCAAGAAATCGCTGGCGCATCCCGAATGCCAGGTGTGCGAATACCAGTCCATCTGCCACGGCGGCTGCCCCAAATTCCGCCACGGCCCGCACGGCAACTTTGAAGAGTTGGATTATTTCTGCCAGGCGTATAAGATGATCTTCGCGCACAGCGTCGATCCGCTGCGCAAGGAACTGCGCCGCATGTACGGCGGCAAGATTCCCGAGCCGGCGGCGCAGCTCAGCCCCTATTAGGGCTGCGAGGGGCGGAATCCCATGCCGGCGATTTTCCCGTCGGGCGTCAGGGCGATGTGGCATTCCAGCGTGCCATTCTGAAATTTGACTTCGTAAACGTCGCCGCCGCTCGATTCCACTCGCTTAAAGGTCACCGACAGCACCGCGCCGAGCTGCTTTGCGCTGGCCTGCGCCTCCGGCAGCCCCTGGCGGATTACCGCGGCAAATTCCGGAAACAGTTGCGAATAGTCCGGCCGCCCCTCCCGCAGTTCCTCGATCAACCGCCGCATCGCCGCCTCGCTGCCGGGCGCAGGCTTCTGCTCCTGAAACCGCCTGGCGAGCGAAGCAGCGTTGGCCTCCATCCGTTGCGCCTCGGCGCCTTCCACGCGGTTGGCCGGCACTACCATTCCGTTCTGGCGCAGCGTCAGCCCGGTCGCCTTTCCCTGCGCGTCCACCTGGAAGGTGAACTGTGCGTCCACCGCCTTCAGGAAAAACTCCCGCGCGCTCTCCGGAAATGCGGGGAACTTCGGTTGCCCGCTGAGTTGCACGAAGAGCCGATCTCCCTCCCGCGTCACCGTGAAAAGGCCTCTCGGGCTTTGGTACGCACCCACGTAACTCTCCAGGGTTTGCGGGTCTACGGTGGCGATGGTACGTTCCACCGGCTGAAAATCCGGCCAGCCATACTCCCGCGCCACGCTACGCTCGATCTCCGCAGCCAGTTGCCCTCCGCTATCGCTGTTCGTCATCACCACCAGGCCGTCGCCGTGTTCGAAGGCGATCAGGTTGCATCGATAACCTTCGTTCGCCCCGCCGTGGTCGAAGTAAGGATGCTCCGCGCTTCCGCCCAGCGCCGGTCCCAGCCCCTGATGGTTCAAGCCCGGCGCCAGCATCTGCCGCACCATCGCCGCGGAAAGCACTTTGTTCGACGTGCCCGCCAGCGATTTCTGCACTTCGATGGCGTATCGCGCAAGGTCCGAAGGAGTGGTCCACAAACCGGCCGGCGCCATTTCGGGGTACACATGCGGTCCACCGGGAACAGGCTCCCCATCGGCGCGGTACGGCGTCGCCACTTCCGCCATCCGGTCCTGGGGCAAAGGTTGCTGGTAAGTGCTTCGGGTCATGCCGATGGGCGCCAGCACCGTATCGTGCATCAGCTTGGGGAATGGCTCGCCGGTAACATCCAGCAGTAACTGCTGCACCACCACATAGCCGCCGCCCGAGTACCGCCAGAGCGTGCCCGGCTCAATATCCACGCGGATCGGCGGACTATTCGCCGGCTTTTCGCCGTTCAGAACCTCAATCAGCGCCGGCACCGGAGCACCCGCGGCATAACCTGCGAATCCGTGTACGGTCATCCCGGCCGTATGGGTGAGTAACTCGCGAATGGTCACCTTTCGGCGCTCGGTAAACGAATTCGCCGGCACCTTCCAGCTCTTGAGATACTCGTTCACGTCCGTATCCAGCGAAAGCTTTCCCGCCTGCACCAGGTGGAGCACCGCCATGGCTGCCACCGGCTTGCTGATCGAGGCCGCCTGGAACAGCGTATCCGGAGTAACCGGCGGCCCGCCGATTCGGGTGACGCCGAAACCCCGCGCCCATTCGATTCTGCCCTCATGAATGACCGCGATGCCGACTCCGGGGACGTGCAGCGCCGCCATCCGGCCGGCCAATTTGGCCGTGGCCGCCGGCTCGCCTTTGACAATCACCGCGGGCGGCATAGCGTCCACTACGCGCCGGATGCGCTCCTCCAACGTGGAGGGCGTCTGGCCGGCCAAAGTGCCGCCAATCATGGTGCAAACGATCCCGCCGAACAGGCGGCGAAGCAGAGTCGAGGTCCACATAATTGAACCCTCCCGGGCTCGGGCCGGAGCCAGTGTAACACACGCTTCGGCCAGCCCTTCCGCGGCCGCTAAGTGCCGTAACTCATGGATTGCATTCGGCGCAACCTCGCCGATTCTGATATCCTCGGAAGCGAGGAGCCATGACCCTCCGCAAGTCTGTCTGGTGGGCGGCCAGCGTGGTGTTGCTGGGAACTCTTTCCGCGTTCCAGGCGCCCTTCCGCGAATACCCCGGCGTGGAATACCGCCTGGGCGAGATCCCTCTGCCCCCGGACTACCAGGAGAAAACCGAGTGGACCTTCGCGCGGCTGATGTATCCACCAGCGCCCGGCGGCCGCTACGGGCGAGCCTTCGGATTCGGCGGCTACGGCTATCGCGGCGCCGGACGCTGGACCGAGGGCAACTCCATCTGGACCCAGGACTATCCGCGCGCCGACCGCCATTTCGTGCAGGCCCTGCGCCGCCTCACCCGCATCCAGGTGCGCAGCGTGGAACAGCCCATCAACCTGGACGATGGCTCGGTGTACGATTGGCCCTGGCTCTATGCCGTGCAGCCAGGCCATTGGATGTTGACCGACGCCCAGGCCAAGACCCTCCGCGAATACCTCTTGCGCGGCGGCTTCTTCATGGCCGACGATTTCTGGGGACCCGACGAGTGGGAGGTCTTCATGCAGAGCATGAAAAAAATCTTCCCCGACCGCCAGTGGGTGGACCTCGACGACAAGGACCCCATCTTTCACACCGTCTACGACCTGGACGAGCGCTACCAGATCGCCAGCGAAGGCTCGGTCCAGCGGGGCCGTAGCTGGAAGTGCGAAGGCTGCCCCGCGCGCTGGCGCGGCATTTACGACGATCACGGCCGCGTGGTGGTCGCCATGACTTACCAGTCCGACGTGGGCGATTCGTGGGAGTGGGCGGACGCGCCTTACTATCCCGAACATTACTCCGCACTCGGCATCCGCATTGGCGTAAACTACGTGGTTTACGCGATGACGCACTGATCGCCCGCCAAAACATGCTGACCGCCATCACCCGCGCCGTGAGTCCGTCGCTGAATCGCTGCGAACTCACCTTTCTCGACCGCCAGGAAATCGACGTTGCCAGGGCCATCGCGCAGCATCGTTGCTACCGCGATTGCCTGGTGGAACTGGGCCTCGCGGTGCTCACCCTGCCGGCCGAGCCTGCGCTGCCGGATTCCGTTTTTGTCGAGGACCCCGCCGTGGTGGTGGATGAGGTGGCCGTAATCCTGCGCATGGGGGCCGAATCGCGGCGCCCCGAATCCGAGAGCCTGGCGCGCGCACTGGCGCCTTACCGGCCGCTGCGCCGCCTGCGCGAGCCGGCCACGCTGGAGGGCGGCGACGTGGTCCGCGTGGACCGCCGCATCTTCGTCGGGCTTTCGGGCCGCACCAACCAGGCCGGCATCGAGCAACTGTCCGCCGAGCTGGAGCCGCTCGGTTACACCGTGAGCGCCGTCGAAATGCGCGGCTGTCTGCACCTGAAATCGGCCTGCTGCGGCCTGCCCGGCGGCCGCCTGCTGGCCAACCCCGAATGGGTAGACACCGCGGCCTTCGCCGGCCTCGACATCGTCAGCGTGGCGCCGGATGAGCCGGCCGCCGCCGACGTGCTGGCGATCGGCGACACCGTGCTCATCCCCGCGGCCTTTCCGGCCACCGCCGCGCGCCTTGCCGGTTTGGGCTTGCAGGTGATCCCGCTGGACGTTTCGGAGCTCTTGAAGGCCGAAGCCGGCGTGACGTGCATGAGCGTAGTCTTCACCGCGTAGGCCAGGCGGCCTGATCAGCACTCGCGGCGCAGCGCATGGATCGGGTCGACGCGGCTGGCCCTGCGCGCGGGCAACCACACGGCGACAATTGCCACGCCGCTCAAAATTACCGGCACCGCCAGAAACGCCAGCGGGTCCAGCCGATTCACTCCGAACAGGAAGCTCCGCACGAAGCGCGTCAAGCCGAACGCCGCGGCCAACCCGAGCGCCACGCCGATCAGCGCCAGCCGGATGCCCTGCAGAACCACCATGTTCCGCACGTCGCCCGATTGCGCTCCCAGCGCCATGCGGATGCCGATTTCGAGCGTGCGCTGCTCCACCGAATACGCCATCAATCCGTAAATCCCCACCGCCGCCAGAAACACTGCCAGCCCGCCGAAAATGCTCATCAGCAGCATCTGGAATTTCTGCTCCGCGGTCGATTGCACCAGCACTTCGCGCATCGACCGCAGCGGAGGCACCGGGACGCCGGTGGCCCTGCGCAGCTCGCCACGAATCTCCTCATCGAGCGCCGGCGATTGCCCGTGAGTCCGCAGCACCGCCCACATCGTGTAGGCACGCGTATTGGGCCGCTGCGCCAGCGGAACAAACACCGCCGGCAGCGGCTGCATTCCCAGCGCATCCTCATGCACATCGCCCACAATACCGACCACCTGGCGCGGCGGCTCGTCGAAATTCTGGCCCAGCCCGCGGCCGATCACCAGCCGGTCATTCAGCGGATCGCCCGTGGGCCAGAATTGCCGCGCCATGGCCTGATTGATTACCGCTACCGCGGGTGCGCCGCGCCGGTCGCCTTCCGTAAACGCCCTTCCGCGCAGCAAAGGAATTTTGAGCACGTCGAAGTACTCCGGCGATACCGTCATCCACCGGGCGTTGCCGTGGGCCAGGCCGGTCAGGGGCCGGCCCAGGATCACGATGGTCAGGCTGTTAAATCCGCCCTCCAGCGGCAACAGTTGGGTCAGCGCGGCGCTCTCCACTGCCGGCAGGCGTTGCAGCCGCCGAAAAACATCCGCAGCGATGTCATCCACACCGGGCAACCTCGCAAGCTGCGGGTCCAAAGTAACCCGCGCGGCCACCGCCTGGTGCGGGTCGAAGCCCGGATTGACGGACCGCAACGCCACCAGCGTGCGAATGAAGAGCGCCGCGCCAATCGATAAAACGATCGCCAGGCTCATCTCGCCGACCGCCAGCAGCGAGCGCGCCCGATTCTGGCGGGAACTGCCGCCCGTGCGCCCTCCGCCTTCCTTCAGCACGCCGCTGAGGTCGGCGCGCGACGCCTCGAGCGCCGGAATCAGGCCAAACAGGATGCCCGTGGCCAGCGCCGTCAGCACGGTGAACGCCAGCACGCGCCAATCCATCGCCACATTCGCACCCTTCACTCCCAGCCGCGGAAG
Source organism: Bryobacteraceae bacterium (assembly GCA_035505095.1). Taxonomy (GTDB): domain Bacteria; phylum Acidobacteriota; class Terriglobia; order Bryobacterales; family Bryobacteraceae; genus JOPF133. The sequence goes on from DATJRE010000235.1 coordinate 63,381, forward strand.
ATCCACCGGATTGGCCGCCAGCAGCGCGCGAATTCCACCGGCTCCCAGCGCCAGCCCGCCCGCGGCGCCGGCGGCGGAGAGCAACACGCTCTCGGTGAGAAGCTGCCGCACGATTCTCCAGCGCGGCGCGCCTACAGCGATGCGGGTGGCGATCTCGCGCCTCCGGCCCGCGGCCCGGATCAGCAACAGGTTGGCCACATTGGCACAGGCAATCAGCCATACCAGGCCCACCGCGCCGGCCAGCAGCAGCAGCGACGACCGCACATCCTGCGCCAGAAAATCTCGCAGCGGCTGCACGCTGAAAACGTCTTCCCGGCTGGTCGAAAGCGCGTTCGGATACCGCCGCCGGAATTCCTGCGTCGTCAGCCGCATTTGCGCGTTGGCCTGGTCCAGCGAGACACCCGCCTTGATGCGGCCGAGCGCCCGAAAATAATGCACCTGGTTGTTGCTGTTGGGGTCGATCGGAAACGGAAACCAGAGGTCGGGAGGATCGCCCTCCGCAAGGCGAATGCCCGCTGGAAGAATGCCGATCACCTGGTAAGACTCATTGTCGAGCGAGATAACCTTGCCCACAATCCGCGGATCGCCGCCCAGCATCTTGCGCCAGAAGCTGTGACTCACGATCACCACCTTGGCGCCGTGGGGCCGTTCTTCCTCGGCCGTAAAAGTGCGGCCCTGCTCGGTGGAAAGGCCAAAGAGCCGGAAATAATCCACCGTGACGAATGCCCCCGCGGCGGGTTGCGGTTCGTCAATGCCCGTCACATTGAGCATGCCTGTGTGATAGCCGCTTACCTCCTCGAAGACGCTGGTCTGCTGCCGCCACAAATTGAACTTGATGTCCGAAGCGATGGCGCCCGTGCCGCCCCGGTTGGTGGCCAGAAACACCACCACATTTTCAGGGTGCGGCGCCGCCACGGGCTTCAGCAATACGGCATTCACCACCGAAAAAATGGCTACGTTCGCGCCGATGCCCAGCGCCAGCGCCGCCACCGCCGGAATGGCGAACCCCGGGCTTCGCCGCAACAGGCGCAGCGATTGAGTCACATCCTTGAGGATTCCTTCCACCTTCCGAGACCCCTCTGGTTGAGTATACGGCCCCGGCGGCCGCGGCAGCTGCCCGGGAGCAGCCTGCCGCGCCCCGCCGCCTCGCAGTACGCTACACTGGGAGTCACACTAGGCGGATACTTGAGGTTTGTCCTTTCAGCTTTCCTGGCCCTGGCCTGCGGGGCGCGGGCTGCGTCGCCCGCACTCGGGCAATTGGACGCCAGCCCATCGCTCTTCACGGTGATGGCCGCCATCAACGCCGCGGGCTACAACGCCGGTTTCGATTCTCCCAGCAACCATCCCCTACGCACGGAAATCCGCAACCAACTGGCCAGCCGTAACATCCCCTCCCTCGCCGCCATAAAGGAATTCTACGTCCGCCACAAGCGCACCGATCCCGTGCAGGACCTTTCGCAATACATTTCCTTCGGCCTGGTGTGCAACGGCCCGCCCGATTTCGACTTCGAAAAGCAGCGCGAGATGAACATTCCCCCGGATGTCAGCGGCATGCGGGATCTTTCCCCACTGCTGGCGAAGTTCTACCAGGAGGCCGGCATCGCGGCTCTGTGGAAGAGCGCCCAGGGCGATATCGACCATTACATTCAGCGCTATCACGGCCCGGTCTCCGACGCGGTCCTGCAGGTAAATTCCTACCTGCGGCAGCAGACTTCCGGGTACACCGGCCGCCGCTTCCAGATTTTCGTCGAACTGCTGGCGCCGCCCAACCAGGTGCAGGAGCGCACTTACGGCAACCAGGATTTCATTGTGGTGACGCCTTCGAGAGAGCCGTATATTTTCGAAATCCGGCACGCCTACATGCGTTACCTGCTCGACCCGCTGGCCACCCACTACAGCGAGATGATCGAACGGAAGAAAGCCCTCGCCGACCATTTGGCCCGAGTCCACGCCCTCCCCGATTCGTATAAGAACGACTTTCTGGAAGTAACCACTCAGTCGCTGATTAAGGCCGTAGAGGCGCGGCTCGACCATAAGCCGCAGATGGTTCAGCAGGCCCTACTGGACGGTTATATCCTGGCGCCTTACTTCGCCGAGTCGCTCCCGCTCTACGAGCGGCAGGCAGCAGCCATGGGAGTGTATTACCCGGAGTTAGTGGGGGCCATCGACCTGATGCGGGAAGATGCGCGCCTGCAGCAGGTGCAGTTCAATCAGGCGCCCATCGACCATCCGGCGGTTAAGAACCAGGGTCCCGCGCCGCTATCTGGAGTTGCCAAGACCCTCGACGACGCGGAAAACCTGCTCAACGCGTACCTGAAAAATCCCGCTGACAAAGATAGCCTGGCCCAATCCAGGAAGTTATTCCAGGAGGCGCTCGGGCAGGCCACCGAGAAACCCAAACAAGCCACTGCAACTTATGGGCTGGCGCGCATCGCGCTGGGGGAGAAAGACTTCGATAGCGCCGAAACGCTCTTCACCAAGGTTCTGGACCTTAGTCCCGATCCTTTTGTGAGAGCCTGGGCGCTGGTGTATCTGGGCAAACTCTCCCTGGCCGCCGGGGAGAACGACAAGGCCGTCCAATTTTTTCAAAGCGCTCTGAAAGTGGAAGGCGCGTCCGAAAAGGCGCGCGCAGAAGCCGTGAAGGGCGTGCAACAGGGTTCTAAGAAATAAGAGATTGCATAAGAGGAGTTAGGCATGAAGACAACGATCATCAGCGGCTTCCTGGTTGTGGCGGCCGGCATGTTGGGCCTGATGGCGCAGCAAAAAGGCATGGTAAAAGGGGCTAAGTCCCAAGGCGAATCGGATGCGGTGATGGCGCTGATGCAACAGGCCAACGCGGGTGACGCGGATGGGATCATCAAGGCCGCCGACGACCTGGTTACCAAGTATTCCGATACCACCTTCAAGGAAGTCGCTTTGTATCTGGAGGCCACCGCTTACCAGCGCAAGCACGATAACGAAAAGGCGCAGATTTACGCCGAGCGCGTGCTGGATATGAATCCCAAGAACTACCAGGCGGGCTTGTTGGTAGGCGAGATCCTGGCCACCACCACGCGCGAAAACGACTTGGACAAGGAAGACAAGCTGACCCGCGCCGAGAAACTGCTTAGCGACTCGATCGCCAACGTTCAGAGCGCCCCGAAACCGAACTCCGGGCTTACCGATGAGCAATGGGACGAAGGGAAGAAACAGATCGCGGCCGAAGCGCATAACGACCTCGGCCTGGTGGATCTGGACCGCAAAAAGTACGAGGGGGCCGTCACCGAGTTCAAGACCGCCCAGGATATGGACCCGCAGCCGGCTTACCAGGTGCGGCTGGCCTCGGCGCTGCAACTCTCCGGCAAGAATGACGACGCCATCGCGCTTTGCGATAAGCTGTTGGCGCAGCCCAACCTGCACCCGATGATCCGGCAGGTGGCCGAGAACGTGAAGAAGGCCGCCGCGGCTGCTTCTACGGCCAAGAAGTAAGCGGCGCCGCACCCATGCACGCCGCCCCGGCCAGCCTGGAAGAGAGAATCGCTTATCGATTCTCGGACCAGGAGTTACTGCGCCGTGCCTTGACGCACAGTTCGCTGGCGAATGAATCGCGCGCCGGCCCGGCGCCGATGTGTGATAACGAGCAGCTTGAGTTTCTGGGCGATTCGGTGCTGGGCTTCCTGATCGCCGAAGCCCTGGTGCGGCGCTTTCCGGAGGCGCACGAAGGGGAACTTTCACGCCTGAAGGCGCACTTGGTGAGCGCCGCGCACCTGCACGGCGTGGCGCGCCGGCTGGAACTCGGCACCTATTTGGGATTGGGCCGCAGCGAGGAGATGAGCGGCGGACGCGCCAAGAAAACGCTGCTGGTGGATGCCCTGGAGGCCGTCATCGCAGCGATCTTTCTGGATGGCGGCTTGGAAGCCACCCGCACGTTCATCTGCGGCCATGTGCTGGACGCGCCGTTCGCCGCCGATGAGGAGGCCGGCACCGACATCCAGCCGGCCATCACCAATTTCAAAAGCGCTTTGCAGGAGTTGGCGCAATCGCGCAGTCTGCCCCAGCCGCGTTACGCCATCGTGCGCGAACGCGGCCCGGAACATTCCAAGACCTTCACCGTGGAAGTGCGGCTGGGCAAAGATTGGATCGGCCAGGCCGAGGGCCGGACCAAGAAAGTAGCCGCGCAGCGGGCCGCGCGCGGCGTTTACGAACGCCTGCTGCGGGCGTGCGCTTCCGAGGCGGCTGCGGCACAGGAAGACGCCGGCGGCCCGGAACCGTCGGACCTGACTCCGGGCGAGCCGCTTGGTTGACCAGGCATTGTCCCCGGCAAGCCCGGCCTGAATCCAATATGGTTCACATAGACCGTTCCAGGCGCGGCGCCGGGGCGACGGCCCTCGGAATACGGTCGGATGCGCCCCCAATGTACATGCCCGAACGGAACAGGCGAGCCGACAAACCGCTGCAAATCTAATGAATTTCTAATCCCCTCATAATCCGCCGCCGCTTCCAATCCCGTAAACTTGCATTGTTGGGGAACCCCCATCAGAAAGTCGAGGAAAACAGGTTATGCCTTTGATTCAAGTGAAGTTGATTGAGGACGTCTTCACCCCCGCCCAGAAGAAGGAAATGATCACAAAGCTCACTGACGCGATGGTTGCTATTGAGGGTGAGAACATGCGCTCCGTCACCTGGGTGGTCATCGAAGACGTGAGAAGTGGCGAATGGGGCATCGGCGGCCAAGCGCTGACAACCCAGGCGGTTCAGGCACTCGCCGCCGGAAAAAGCTAATGTCGCAAAAGTGGAGGCGGCGGCCCGCCTCCATTAATAGGATCTTGATATGATCTTGAGGTCGCGAGGGCAATTATGCTACGAGTTCGGGATCTGCTCGATCGCCAGATGACAGGAAGCTTCGTCGGCCGGACTGAAGAACTTTGTTCGCTGCACGACATTTTGGTAGATGCCGGACCCGTAGTGGTGCACCTGCATGGGATTGCGGGAATCGGAAAGTCGCGGCTTCTCAGCGCGTTCATTCAGGTCGCCCGTGATGAAGGCGCGACCGTGATTCGGTTGGACTGTCGTAGTATTGAGCCGACCGAAGCAGGTCTGCTCAGTGAGCTCGCCACGGCTAGCGGGGGCGCGATCGGCTCGCCCGAAGAGATCGCCGCGCGCCTGGGCCGGGTTGGGGCGAGAGTAATTGTTGCCCTCGATACCTATGAACTGTTCCGCTTGATGGACACCTGGCTTCGCCAGGCATTTCTGCCGATATTTCCTGATAATGTGAGGTTCATTCTCTGTGGCCGGGAAGCGCCGGTTACGGCATGGCTGTCCGATCCAGGATGGCATGGTCTGTTTAGAACCCTTCGCTTGGAGTCTCTGGAACAGCGCGATGCGGCGGATCTCTTGTCGCGCGCGGGAGTGGCGATCGAGGATGCCAAATATCTCGCGGGAATCTGCCACGGCCACCCGTTGGCGCTCACGCTGGCCGCTTCCGTGCGCGGTACGGAACGGATCGCATTGACGGCGGGCATGCCGCAGCGCGTGGTTGAGGAGTTCTCCCGTCTGTTCCTCGCCGATATCATCGATCCCCAAACTCGGCGGGCGCTGGAAGCGGCATCGGTGGTGCGCCGCGTGACCTTACCGATTCTGAGCGTCATGCTGCCCGACGCTTCGCCCCAAGATGCGCAGGAGCGCATCCGGGCACTCCCGTTCGTACAACCCGACCGTGATGGCCTTCACATCCATGATGCCGTCCGCGAAGCCATCGCGGCGACCTTGCGAGCCAACAATCCGCAGCAATATTACTCCGACCGGCGGTCTGCCTATCGCTATTACATGACGGAGCTTCGCACCGCTCCTGCGTCCAACCTTTGGCGGCACACCGCGGATCTGCTCTATCTGCTCGAAAATCCCGTAGTGCGGGAAGCCTTTTTCCCCAGCAGCGGACACGAATACGCGGTCGAGCCGGCGCTCCTCGAAGATGCGGAGGCAATTCTCGACATTATCGACCGCCACGAGAATTTGCTCACCACCCCTTATCTCAAGACGTGGTGGAGTGAGGCGCCGGAGACCTTTACCGTCGCGCGCGACCGGAACGGTTGCGTTGCAGGCTTTTATTGTGTCTTCGATCCCGTCAACGTGTCCGGCCGGCTGTGCGGCGAAGATCCGGTCACCCGGGCGTGGTTGAACCACCTGGATAGTCAGCCCTTGGCACGTCAGCAGCGAGCCTTGTTCCTGAGGCGTTGGTTGTCTGCCCAGGATGGCGAGGCGCCGTCTCCTGTTCAGGCGGCGTGCTGGGTCGATATCAAGCGCAAATACCTGGAACTTCGCCCGAACCTGAGGCGCGTATACCTCACCGTTCGCGAGCTGGAGCCTTATGCGGCAGCAGCAGTGAGGCTCGGCTTTCGCGTACTTGCCGAAGCTGGTGGTG